>CAYMOM010000070.1:0-10349 GCA_964391995.1 uncultured Faecalibacterium sp. | reverse complement strand
TCCTGGACGAGCCTGCCGCCGGCATGAACCCCCATGAAACCGAGGAGCTGATGGAAAACATCATCAAAATTCGCGATAAGTTCCAGATTGCCGTGCTGTTGATTGAGCACGACATGAACCTGGTGATGGGCATCTGCGAAGGCATCTGCGTGCTGAACTACGGCCGGGTGATTGCCAAGGGCACCGCAGACGAGATTCAGCAGAACCCCGTGGTCATCGAGGCCTACCTGGGCAAGCAGAAGGAGGCGGCGGAATGAGCCTGCTGGAAATCGACAACATTCATGTGTACTATGGCGCCATCCACGCCATCAAGGGTATCTCCTTTCATGTAAACGAGCACGAAATTGTAACCCTCATCGGTGCCAACGGCGCCGGCAAATCCACCACGCTGAACACCGTCAGCGGCCTGTTGAAGCCCCGGGGCGGGCACATCGTCTTCGATGGTGCCGACCTTTCCGCCGTGCCTGCCAGCAAGGTGGTTTCCCGGGGGATGGCCCTTTGCCCGGAGGGACGGCGCATCTTTCAGCAGATGACCGTCCGCGAAAACCTGGAGATGGGCGGCTACACCCGGCCCAAGAATGAAATTCCCTCCTTCATGGACGAAATGTTCCAGCGCTTTCCCCGGCTGAAGGAGCGGGAAAAGCAGATTGCCGGCACCCTTTCCGGCGGCGAGCAGCAGATGCTCGCCATGGCCCGGGCGCTGATGTCCCGGCCCAAGCTGCTGATGCTGGACGAACCCTCCATGGGCCTGGCACCCATCCTGGTGGAGCAGATTTTCGACATCATCAAGGAGCTGCACGCCAGCGGCACCACCATCCTGCTGGTGGAGCAGAACGCGCAGATGGCCCTCTCCGTGGCTGACCGTGCCTATGTGCTGGAAACGGGGCGCATCAGCATGGAAGGCCCGGCAGACGAACTGCTGCACAACGATGCTGTCCGCCAGGCATACCTGGGCAGCTGAGCATCAATATCCACCTCTTCCCTGTCTTGTGTGGGCAGGGATTTCTTGTGCCGTGTAACCTTTTACACTGGAAATGCACCCCGGAGCTGGTCAGGCCTGTCATTTTTGCCCGTTTTTCCGCCGAAGAAAACGGAAATGTCGGGTTTGTACATAAAAAAATTCGTTTTGTTTATGTACTTGATGGGGTCTGGAAGGTAGAATAAGGTTGGATATGGTTAGGAACAGGCCAATTTTGACCTGCATCCGAAATGTATGAGTGGCATAGACCTGTCGGAGTTGACTACTCCCATTTCCCTGGAGGGCATGAGATGAAGCAACAAATCACTTTCCGGCAGTACCGTGCAATGGATTTGTTCATGTTTTCCGCCCTTTTGTGTGTGTGCGAAGCGCTGATCACCCTGGGGGCGACCCGCTGGTTTACGGGCGAGCCTTACACGCTTTCCATCACACCGGCGGTTACAGCCATTGTGATGGTTCGCTGGGGCGGCCTGGCCGCCATTCCCGCAGTGCTAGGCGCATTCGTGTTCTGTCTCGTTTCCGGGGCGGCGCTCCCCCAATACATCATTTACTGTGTCGGCAATCTGGCATCGCTTGTGCTGACACAGGTTCTTTGTCGGGATGGATGGAAGCGCTTACACAAAAACGTGCTCCTGGCCATGCTGTACGGCCTGCTGACGGCGGTGCTGATGCAGCTGGGGCGGTTCCTGCTGGCACTAATCATGGGCAACAGCCTGGCGCTGTGCGTGGGGTTCATCACCACCGATGTGCTTTCCGGCCTGTTTGCGGTGCTGATTGTGTGGATCACCCGCCGGCTGGACGGCGTGCTGGAAGAGCAGCGCCACTACCTGAAGCGGGTTGCCGATGAAATGGAAAAAGAACAAATGGCCCAGGCCTATGGCCCTGGGCAGGATTGAAGGAGGTAGGGTTATGGCAGCGAAGGCAGCGGACTTCCTTGTATACGACAAGGCAGCCGGTGTTTACCGTGAAAACCCCGAGCAGGCCGTGCGCGACGATGTGGAAAAGCATGCGTGGCGCCATGTGGGCCTGACCATTCTGAAGGACTGGCGCCTGTACCTGATGCTGGTGCCCATGCTGCTGGTGTTCCTGTTCTGGCGTTACCTGCCCATGTACGAGCTGCTGAGCTGCTTTAAGGTGCCGGACGAGGTGCTCCCCGTAGCCGACCAGTATTTCTCCGGCTTTTCCTATTTCAAAAGCCTGCTGGTGGGCACCGATGCGGCGGATTTCTGGCGCGCCCTGCGCAACACCTTCCTGCTGAGCTTCTACGGCCTGTGCTTTGGCTTCCCCATGCCCATCATTCTGGCGCTGTTCTTCAACGAGATCCGCTCCAACCTGGTGCGCAGCACCTGCCAGGTGCTGACCTACCTGCCCAAGTTTATGTCCACCGTGGTTATGACCTCCCTGGTCACCATGCTGGTCAAGCAGGGCGCCATCACCTCCGGCTATGGCATCATCAGCCAGGCGCTGGCCTCCCTGGGCATCATCAGCGAAGAGGTAGCCAAGGCCGGCCTGCTGAACAACCCCAGCTTCTTCCGCGCCATCTACCAGATCTCCGGTATCTGGGAGGGTGCCGGCTATGACAGCATTGTGTACTTTGCCGCCATCATCGCCATCTCCCCCACCAGCTACGAGGCCGCACAGATCGACGGCGCCGGCAAAATGGCCCAGATGCGCTATGTGGTGCTGCCGGGCATTCTGTCCACGGTGGTCATCATGCTGATTACCCGCATCGGCTCCCTGCTGAACATTGGCTACGAAAAGGTGCTGCTGCTGTACAACCCCAACACCTACGTCACCGCCGATGTGGTTTCCACCTTTGCCCAGCGCAAGGGCCTGGAAGGCTCCCAGAAGGGCCTGGCTGCCGCAGCCGAAATGATGAACAACGTCATCAGCATGCTGCTGGTCATCAGCGCCAACACCATTGCCCGCAAGGCCTCCGATACCTCTTTGTACTGATGGAGGGAGAAGCAAGATGAAACGCAAACTTGAAACCTCCGAGATGATCTTCAAGGTCATCAGCTACACGCTTTTGTGCATCTTCGCCCTGGCCTGCCTGTACCCCTTTGTGTATGCCATTTCCGCCTCCATCAGCGGCGCTCACGCGGTGGATTATTGCGAAGTGGTGCTCTTCCCCAAGGATGTGCAGTTCGATGCCTTCGCCCGGATGTTCAACGACAACATGTTCTGGAATTCCTATTCCAATACATTGTTCCTCACCTTCTACGGCACCATCTGGGCGCTGGTGGTGGCTATCCTGGGCGCCTACGCCCTTTCCAAGAAGCGGCTTCTGTTCCGCCGGTTCTTCAACTTCTTCCTGGTGTTCACCATGCTGTTTTCCGCCGGCCTGGTGCCCCAGTACCTGAACTACCTGGCTACCAAGGATGTGTTCAACTCCATCGGCATCACGGACGACAAGTGGCTGGTGGTCATCGCCATGGGCATGGCAGCCATGAACATCATCCTGCTGCGCAACGCCTTCGAGGGCGTGCCCAGCGAGATTGAAGAGGCCGCCGTGGTGGATGGCGCCACCGAGTTCCAGGTGCTGAGCAAGGTGTACATCCCCATGTGCAAGTCCACCATCGCCACCGTGACCCTGTTCTTCGCCATCTCCCGCTGGAACGGTTACTTCTGGGCCCGGCAGATGATCTCCAACTCCAACGAGCATCCCCTGCAGGTGTTCATCCGCCTGCACCTGGAGGAGTATACCGACCCGGAGCAGATGGCAGGCTGGAACGAGGTCTTCTCTGCCGATTCGGTAATCTACGCGCTGATCGTCTGCTCCATCGTTCCCATCCTGATTATCTACCCCTTCATCCAGAAGTACTTCGCCAAGGGCGTCAACGCCGGCGGCGTGAAGGAATAATCAACGCTGCTTCCGTGCGGCGATGATGAATAAAAAAGGAGGAAATTACAATGAAGCGTACCTTCTCTCTGCTGATGGCGCTGGCCATGGTCATGACCATGCTTGTCGGCACCGCTGCGGCTGAAACCGCCAGCCTGACCTATGCCGATGGCACCGTGCTGCGCATGGCTACCGGCTACAACAATGCCAAGACCGGCCTGTTCTTCGATGCTGGCGTGGCTGGCGAGGGCGTGACCCTGGCCGATGGCAAGACCTACCTGGCTGGCGACCTGAAGCCCACCTGGGTTGAGGTGCAGAACAAGCTGAACGTGAAGTTTGAAAACCAGTACCAGGGCAACAGCGCCGCCAAGGAGTTCGAGTTCTGGAAGGACCGCCTGGCTGAGGTTGACATGGTGAGCGGCACCGCTGCCAAGCTGACCGAGTATGGCGAGGCCGGCTCCATTGTCAACATTGCCGAGTATCTGGACATGATGCCCAACTTCAAGGCCTATCTGGAGGCCAATCCCATCGTGCGCCTGTCCATCACCGGCAACACCGAAACCGGCGCCATCTACTTCTCTCCCTACTTCGATGGCGTGAACGACATCGAGCGTATGCCCCTGATGCGTACCGACTGGGTGCAGAAGCTGCTGGACGGCGAGGGTGAATTCACCGCCGAGGCTTCCAACAAGCTGGCTGCCCCCGCCTACACCCCCTACATGCCCATCTCCGGTTCCGTCACCGTTGACGTGGTGAACCTGGAAGGCACTGCTGTGGAGCAGGTGACCAAGAACTACGACGCTGCCGGCAACATCGTGGACAAGATGAACAACGCCGGCGAGCTGGATGGCGTTGCCGCTGTGAACATGCTGCGCCAGTACATCGACACCGCTTACAACGGCTACTACGGCACCCAGCGTTCCAACCTGTTCATCGGCCAGAACGCTGCCTGGGATGCTGACGAGCTGGTTGCCCTGCTGCGCTGCGTGGTGGCCAACCCCCAGACCCTGAACGGCACCGACACTGTGCAGGGCCTGTTCTCCCGCGAGGATAACAACAACCAGCGCCGTGTGGATATGTTCCGCTTTGCCGGCACCCTGTTCGGCGTGCGCGGCCTGGAGTCCCGCCAGGATTACCTGTGGATCGACTCCGAAGGCTTCCTGCGCGATGCCCGCCAGGAGACCGATGCCTACGAAGCCATGGCCCGTATGAACACCATGGTGCAGGAAGGCCTGATCTCCAAGGCTTTCGTGGAGACCGCCGAGGAATCCACCGCCACCTACCTGGAGAACGACCTGGGCTTCATGCACTACGACTACAACCAGACCCAGACCGTTTACAACGAAACCAAGCTGCAGGACGGCGAGAAGTACATGGCCGTGATGGTGCCCGTGGCCCGCTGGTTCGACGGCACTGACGCCAATGGCGTGTACATGCGCTTTACCGAGTCCTGGCGCTCTGTGAAGACCGATGGCTGGGGCATTTCCGTGGCTGGCGTTGCCGGCAACCAGGATAAGCTGTACGCCGCCCTGAAGCTGATCGACTACGCCTACAGCACCGAAGGCCAGATCCTGATGAGCTACGGCCCCGATGCCTTCATCAAGACCAATGACGATGGCTCCTATGTGACCTTCAACTTCAACGGCACCCAGATGCCCGTGATTGCCGATGCCACCTATGCTGAGCTGTGGGAGAAGGCCTCCGGCAACTACACCAACTATGCCCGCCAGTACCTGGGCTCCACCCTGTCCTTCGCCAAGAGCCAGGCCTTCGAGTATCAGTGCACCCACGAGGTTGGCCGTGAAGGCGCCGGCAAGATCTCCAACGCCATCGCCCTGGGCACCATCAAGCACCCCGAGCTGGCGCTGACCGAGAATCCCTGGTACACCTCCGTGCCCACCGTGCTGCCCAACACCAAGAACGAAAACGAAACCCTGGCCAGCTACTCCACCCTGCCTGAGAAGTTCAACTCCTCCAAGGGCGGCGCCAATGCCTTCGTCGACATCATCGTCGCCGGCTTTGCCACCGAGGGCATGTTCTCTGCCGAAGAAGCTGTGACCACCGTTGCCGATGGCCTGAAGGGCGCTGACTACCTGTTCCTGAAGCAGGAAGCCTTCGACCGCCTGGTGGCTTTCTACAACAAATAAGTAACCCATGCTCATGGCGGGGCGCTTGCCCCGTCATGGGTTCCCATCAGCCTCTCCGCCGGGGAGGCTGATCGGAGCCAAGCTACTTCCGCGCCTGCTGCACGGCGGGCCTGCGTTTCGGGAGGTTATCATGTACAAGAAACAAATGACCTGGCAGAAAATCCTTTGCTTTGCGGCACTGGTGGCCTGCGGCCTGGTTTTCCTTTACGCCCTGGGCATGTCCACCGACCTGTATGACGGACTGTACTATGCCCTGCCGGAGGAAAGCCAGATTGAGACGGCGAAGATTCCCGGCTCGGAAATCTACTACAACATTCAGCCCTTTAACCGAGCGCTGCTGAACAGCTCCATTGTGCTGGTGCTGCTGGCCTGCCTGCTGTTTATCACCAGCACCCACAGCCGCCGCCGGTACTACATTGGCAATGCCGTCAGCACCGCGGCCTTTGCCGGCGCGGGCATTGGCATCAGCGCCTGGGCCCACAGCCAGATCAGCGCCTTCAAGGCCCAGTTTCTGCAAATGGACTTTGAGGCCTATCAGAACTACGCCACCCGCCGCCGCAAGGAGTATATCGATTCCACCTTCTGGTTCGATGCTCACACCCTGGTGTTTGCCGTGGTGGTGGTGGTTTGCTTGGCGCTGCTGATCAACTTCTGCTGGAAAATGTACTTGATGAAGGCCGAGAAGAAACTCGTTAACGAGGGGAAGGGAGCTGCCGCATGATGACCATCAGCCTGGAAGAACAGAAAAGCATCCAGCTGGACAGGATGCGCTATACCAAAAACACTTTCTCCTCCCGCCTGGTGTATCTGGCGATCCTCTTCGATGTGTTCTACTTCGTCAGCATTTACGGCTCCGATGTGGGCACCTGGTACTATTCCTGGCTCATCGGCGTGTCCATCGTGTACAACCTGGTGTTCATGCTGCTGTCCTTCCTGGCCTCCGAGGGCGTGAAGAACTACAAGATAAGCTATGGCTATCTGCTCCTGGCTGAGGGCGTGGGGCAGATCGCCCGCATTTTCATCCTGCCCGCCATGGCCCACAGCGCGATGACCAAGCGCTCCGACCCGGTGCTGAAGCAGGTGGTGGAGATCCCCGTGATGGAGAACGCCCAGTTTATCACCGTGATCATTTTCCTGTGCCTGTCCGCCCTGTGCTGTGTGGCTGCCGGTGTGGTAGCCATTGCCCGCAGCCGCAAGCTGGCGGCCTACAATGCCTCCCTGAGCGAGTAAAGGAGATGCCCTATGGCGAACATCAGCTTACAGCATCTGGACAAGATTTATGACAACAATGTGCAGGCCGTGTTTGACTTCAACCTGGATGTGAAGGATGGCGAGTTCATTGTGCTGGTGGGTCCTTCCGGCTGCGGCAAGTCCACCACCCTGCGCATGGTAGCCGGCCTGGAGGACATTTCCTCCGGCAAGCTGCTGCTGGACGGCAAGGACATCACCGCCGCACCCGCCAAGGACCGTGACATGGCGATGGTTTTCCAGAACTATGCCCTGTACGGTCACATGACCGTGTATGAAAACATGGCCTTCTCCCTGACGCTGCGCAAGGAAGACCCCAATGTGATCCACAAAAAGGTGCTGGCGGCGGCGGAGATCCTGGGCCTGACGGATCAGCTGAACAAAAAGCCCAAGCAGCTTTCCGGCGGCCAGCGCCAGCGGGTTGCCATGGGCCGCGCCATTGTCCGCAACCCCAAGGTTTTCCTGTTTGACGAGCCTCTGTCCAACCTGGATGCCAAGCTCCGCGGCGCCACCCGCCGGGAAATCCTTCTGCTGCACAAGCGGATGAACGCCACCATGCTCTATGTAACCCACGACCAGACCGAGGCCCTGACCCTGGCTGACCGCATTGTGTGCATGTCCATGGGCCATGTGCAGCAGGTGGGCACCCCCCTGGAGCTGTACGACACGCCCGCCAACCTGTTTGTAGCCAGCTTTATCGGCCTGCCGCCCATGAACTTCTTCAACGTAACCGTGGGCGACGGCATCCTGTCCGGAGACTACTTCCGTGTCAGGCTGACGGAGGCCCAGCAGACGCTGCTGGCCTCCTATAAGGGCAAGGAGATTGTGCTGGGCGTCCGGCCCGAGGACATCGAAACCGGCGGCGACATTCATGTGCAGGTCTTCTCCAACGAAAACCTGGGCATGTCCACCCTGGTGCACGGCCAGCTTCACGGCGTGGGCACCCAGGATGCCCAGATCACCTGCAAGCTCCGGGGCTGGTGCGACTATAAGCCCGGCGACCAGGTGAACGTGGCCTTCAAGAAGTGCCACTTCTTCGACAAAGAAACCACCAACGCCATTCGCTGAAAGGAGGGATCATCATGGCCAGGCAAAAGCAGCGCGGAATGAAGGAATTTTTCCGCAAAAAGATGGTTTCCCTGAAGCGCAAGCCGCAAACCATTCCCATGCTGGTGCTGGTTGTGGGCTTCCTGTACTATTCACTGAACCTGACCCATGTGTCCGACACCACTGCCAAGCTCCAGCTGAGCGGCATGGGGCTGAGCGGCTTCTGCACGATGCTGTTCTCCATGCTGTCCCTGGTATGCTTCCTGAATGCCTATCCCCACCGCAAAAAGACCAACATCCCCATGCTGGTTTTGATGTTCGCCATGCTGGGCCTGCTGATCTACTGCGATACCTACTACATGGGCTGCATCACCCGCGCCATGACCCGCCCGGAGAACCCCATTGTGGTAGATGCCAACACCATTTACATCACCCAGGCCTACAGCATGCTGGGTGTGCACCGGGTGATTACCTGCATCGGCGCCGTGCTGACCCTGCTGGTGCCTGTGCTGCGCAAGCTGCTGCGGAAGGTGAACACCTCCCTGCCGGTGGAAGATGCCGGCAATATGGACACCATTGTGCTGAGTGAGGAAGCCTGAGCCCATGAAGAAAACCCCGGATAAAACCCCAAAGGCCTCCTCCTACTACGAGCTGCACACCGGTGCAGTGGAGGACCTGGTTTCCGCCAGCAAGGAAAATACCCCCCGCTATTCCAGGCAGGAGCTGGAGAAATACCGCTCCGGCAAGGTGAAGTGGCATTTGCCCGAGGCGGCAAAGGTGCTGCTGATCAAGTTCTGGTTCTATGGTGCGGTGTGCTTCTTCGTGTTCATGGGCCTGGGCATGTATGTGGGCAATCAGATTGATATGCTGTTCATTGCCGGCATCATCATGGGCATGGCGACGGACCTGCTGATCAACCACTTTCTCCGCTTTACGGAAAAGCTGCCCGGCGGCAGCGCCCGGTGGATAATGGTGCAGCGCCGGGGTGCAGCAGGCTTTCTGATGAACCTGGTATACGGCTTTGTGCTGCTATTCCTGGTGGTTACGGTGTACAATGTGCTAAACTCCGGCATATCCGCCATGTATGGCTTTGCGAAAAATGCGCCCGCCATCAGCGTGGAGCCCATTCTCTTCGGCATGTTCACCACCGGGGCAGACATGCTGTGCGTATCCATCCGCAACACTTTCAGGAAAATCGTTTCCGATGCACAAAGGAAGTGAGCCTGCGAATGTACAAAAAGATCAACAGCTATGTTCTGGGGCTGATTGAGCAATCCTCCCCGGAAAAGACCGCCTGGAATATCGAGCGTGTGCGCCAGGGCAAGCCTGCCTCCTGGAACTACATTGACGGCTGCATGCTGACCGCCCTGCTGGAAATGGCAGACATCCTGCAGGACAGGCGCTATGCCGATTTTGTGGAGCGCTTTGTGGACAGCTTCATCGCCCAGGATGGCACCATCCGCACCTATGAGGCCAGCAAGCAGACCCTGGACGATATCAACGAAGGCCGGGTGCTCTTTCCCCTGTATGCCATGACGGGGAAAGAAAAGTATCGCCTGGCGGCAGAAAAGCTCCGTCAGGCCCTGGAAAAGCAGCCCCGCACCCACGAGGGCAGCTACTGGCACAAGGCCATCTACCCCAACCAGGTCTGGCTGGACGGCATTTATATGGCACAGGTTTTCTCTGCCCTGTATGAAAAGCACTTCGGCCAGGGGGATTACAGCGATGTCATCGCCCAGCTGCGCATTGTGCGCCAGCGCATGTTTGACGAAGGGAAGCACCTGTACTACCACGGCTACGATGCCTCCCGCGCGGCCTTCTGGGCAAACAAGGATACCGGCCTGAGCCAGAGCTTCTGGCTGCGGGCCATGGGGTGGTTCGCCATTGCCCTGGCCGACCTGGCGGAAATTCTCCCCCCGGGCGAGGCCCAGGCGGAGGTTGCCGCCCTGCTGAAGGAGATGCTGTCCGGCGTGCTGCCCTATGCGGATGAGCAGACGGGCATGTACTGGCAGGTGGCTGACCAGCCCTGCCGGGAAGGCAATTACCTGGAAACCAGCGGCAGCAGCATGCTGGCCTACGCCATGCT
>CAYMOM010000069.1:0-10397 GCA_964391995.1 uncultured Faecalibacterium sp. | reverse complement strand
CGCCCATAGGCGCCAAACCATCCCCGGGCATAGGGCACCACATAGTTGTCCCACAGCCGGCGCATCACGTCTTCATCAATGTTCAGGGTCAGCCTGCCGCAGTCCACGGCAAACATTTCTGTGCCCAGCTGCCTGCTGCCGATCAGCACATAGTTGGCAAAGGCGTCCCGGCCGAAGAAGGCCTTGCCGCCGCTCCAGTCGTAATACTTGCCGGCTACATCCACAATGCCTTCCCAGGTGGAAAGCTGGCTGGTCTTTGCCCCGGTAGCCGAGGCGAAGGCAACCCACTCGGTTTTATTCACCAGCATGATTTCGGTGGATTTCGCCACGGGAAAAACTTTCAGGGCATCGCTGGAACCCAGGCGGCCTTCCTCGATATACGCATCCATGAACTGGCTGATTTCTTCCTCCGTCATATAAGGAGAAAGGTCCGCCACCAGGCCCAGCTGATCCACTGCGTAGGCGCTGTCGGCATAGGCGGCGAAGATGTCGGGCATTTTGTCCGCACCAATGCGCCCCTGGGCGGCGTTCATCACCTTGTCAGCCAGGTCGTCCACGCTGCCCTGGCTGATAGGGGCGATAATGATCCCCTTTTCCAGGCCAACGGTTTCGTTAAACTCATGCACCAGCTGGTCGAAAATCTGCTGCTGGGCGCCGTTGTAATAATGCCACAGGGTCAGCACCTGGGGATCATCGGGCGAAAGGCCGTTTTCCGCCAGGGCAGCCACCGGCAGGAGAAGCACCGCAAGCACCACGCACAGCATTCTTTTCATATATATGCGCCTTTCCTTCATTTGTTTACATCATGCGCCAAAATCCCAGTTTTGTCAAGGTTTTTCGTTTTTTCCTTTTTTGCTCAGACCGTCAGCGCTTCAGCACTTTTCTTGCCAGAAGGGACAGCCCATAGCACCCGGCTGCATACAGCACAATGGCTGCGCCGGCGGAGGTATCCCACGCATAGGCGCTCAGCAGGCCCGCCACGCCGCTGGCCAGGGCAATGCCCACGCTCCATGCGGCGTGCTGGCGGCTGCTCCTGGCAATATTCCTTGCCGCCGCCGCCGGAAGGATCAGCAGGGCGTTGATCAGCATCACACCCACCCACTTGATGGCCAGCATCACCGCCACCGCCACCAGCACCACAAAGGCGCATTCGGTCACGCTGGTTTTCACCCCGCGGCTCCGGGCCAGGGATTCATTCACGCTGGTCAGCAAAAGGTCGTTGTACATGTGCAGCCACAGGGCCACGCCGCCAGCCAGCGCGCACAAAAGCCACACCAGGTCGCCGGGGGTTACCGCCAGCACATCGCCAATGAGCAGCGAGGAGTATTTGGCAAACCCGCCGCCCCGGGACAGTATCAGCAGTCCCGCCGCAATGGACGTGGAGGAGAACACGCTGATCACCGTATCGGTGGAGGCGGCGCCCGTCTGCTTGATGCGGCAGATCATCACCGCCCAGGCTATGCCGAACACCAGCATGCTCAGCAAATCGCTGGAAACCCCCAGCACAATCCCCAGGCCAATGCCCGTCAGCGCGCTGTGGCCCAGCGCATCGGAAAAGAAGGCCATCTGCCTGTTCACCGCCATGGTACCCAGCAGGCCCAGCAGGGGTGTCAGCAGAAGAATCGCCAGAAAGGCGTTTTTCATAAAGGAAAACTGCAGCGCCTCCAGGGGCAGCAGGGCGTCCATCACCCCGTAGATTGCATCCATCACTGGGCATCCCTCCCCCGGCCAAACACCGTATCGAACTGGGGCGTATGGAACACGCTTTCCGGGCTGCCCTGGGCCAGCACAGTTTTGTCCAGCAGCACCACATGGTCGGCATACTCCCGCACCAGCTGCAAATCGTGGCTCACCAGCAGGATCGCCATGTGGTGGGTGCCTTTCAGCCGCAGCACCGTATCCAGGAACATTTTCAGCCCGTTTTGATCCACCCCGGACACCGGTTCGTCCAGCACCAGCAGGTCAGGCGCCGGGTGCAGCGCCAGTGCCAGCAGCACCCGCTGCAGTTCGCCGCCGGAACACCGCCCCAATGGCCTCTGGGCCAGCTCAGCCGCCTCCACATCCGTCAGCGCCTGATGAACGGCTTCCCGGGTCTTTTTGCCAATACCCGTCCACACCGGACGCCTGGCAAAGGCCGCCGCCAGAAAGTCCTCCACCGTCACGGGCATTTCCTTGTCGAAGTGCAGATGCTGGGGCACATACCCCGTGCGCAGGTGTGGAATATCCCGCCCGTGGTCGTCCACGTGGCGGATGCTGCCGCTGTGGGGCAATTCCCCCAGCAGGGCGCGGATAAGGGTGGTTTTGCCGGCGCCGTTCTGGCCGATGAGCACCGTCAGCTGACCGCAGTGAATGTGCATGGATACATCGTGCAGCAGCGTCTGCCCGCCCCGCTGCACGCCCACGCCCTCCAGGCCAATATGGCAAAGGGAACAGTGATGTTCCGGCATAGGGAGCCTCCTTGCAATAATAATCGGAAACATTATAACACAGATCGGCAGGAGTTGTAACCTTTTTCGCGTATTTATATACTGAAACTTTTTGAAGGAGGCTTTTCCCCCATGATAGCACTGGCCTGCGACCATACCGGCATTGAGCTGAAGCAGGAAATTATGAAACTGCTGGACAGCATGAACCTGACCTATAAGGACTTTGGCACCAACGAGGCCGTCAGCTGCGATTATCCCATCTACGGCTACCGCGCCGCCAAGGCCGTGGCATCCGGCGAGTGCGACCGGGGCATCCTGATCTGCGGCACCGGCATCGGCATTGGCATTGCCGCCAGCAAGGTGAAGGGCACCCGGGTCTGTACCTGCTCCGATGTCTACAGCGCCGAGCTTTCCAAGCGCCATAACAACAGCAATATCCTCACCATGGGCGCCCGGGTGGTTGGCGTTGACCTGGCTAAAATGATCGCCACCCACTGGCTCACCGCCGAGTTCGAGGGCGGCCGCCATCAGCGCCGCATCGACCAGCTCACCGCCATCGAAAACGGCCAGGAGCTGTGACCAGGGGCGCGGCCCCTGGACCCCGCTTAAGGGCCGAAAGGCCCTTAAGAATCCCGGGCGGGGCAGTCTGACTGGGTTACTGCCAAGCAGGGGTCACGGCGCATAAAGGATGCGCCGCGACGCGGTGGAGGAGCGATGCGTGTGCACCGCCGCATGGCCTCCTACCCCCCGCATTTTTCCAGAAAAGGAGCTATCCCCTATGTTCATTGCCGATACCCACTGCGATACCCTGTACGCCATGGCGCATACCCCCGGTGCGCCCCTGTGCATCACCCCGGAGCGCCTGCGCCAGGGTGGCGTGACCCTGCAGGTCTGCGCCCTTTGGACTGGACGCAAGGGCAACCAGGGAGATGTGGACGCCATCACCACAGCCGAGCTGGCTGCCGCCCCCAGGCTGGCCCGTGCCGGCATCCGCCAGGTGGATGACCCCCGTGATGCCAGGCCGGGGGAAAGCTGCTTCATGCTCTCCATCGAGGGCGGCGAGGTGTTTGAAAAGGGCATCCACACCGTGCAGGCCTGGCGGGACAAGGGCGTGCGCATGGCTGCGCTTTTGTGGAACAACGCCAATGCCCTGGGCTATCCTGCCAAGTCCGGCGACCCTCGCGGCCTGACTGCTTATGGCCTGCAGGTGGTGAAGGAAATGCAGCGCCTGGGCATGGCGGTGGATGTATCCCACCTGAATGATGCCGGCTTTTTCGACATTTTCAGCAAAACCAGCCTGCCACCCATGGCCAGCCACAGCTGCTGCCGGGCGCTGTGCAGCCACTTCCGCAACCTGACGGACGAGCAGCTGCGCCTGATGATCCGCGAAGGCGGCTTTGTAGGCGTGAACTTCTATCCCTATTTCCTTGCGGAGGATGGTCAGGCGGATGCCGCGCTGATTGCCCGGCACATTGACCATATCTGTCAGATGGGCGGCGCGGAAAACGTGGGCTTTGGCTCCGATTTCGACGGCATTGAGGTCACGCCCGGCAACCTGCGCCACCCGGGCGAAATTCCCACCCTGCTGGAGGAGCTTCGCCGCCTGGGCTACGATGATGCCGCGATTGCCGGCATCGCCGGCGAAAACCTGCTGAAGTACTTCCGGCGCATCGCTTGAATCTTCCCTTTCCGGTCATACTAAAGGCCGGAATTTTTCTTTTTTGGGGAGGTACGCATGATCCGCACTGAAAGCCTGACGAAGCTCTACCCTCTCAGCGGACGCACCGTGGCTGCGCTGGACGGCATCAGCCTGCACATTGCGCCCGGGGAATACGCCGCCATTGTTGGCCCCAGCGGCAGCGGGAAAAGCACGCTGATGCATATTCTCGGCTGCCTGGATACCCCCACTGCCGGGCGCTACCTGCTCCGCGGGCAGGATGTTTCCGCCCTGGACGGGCCCGGCCTGGCCCGGGTTCGGGGGCAGGAGATCGGCTTTGTGTTCCAGGGCTTTCAGCTGCTTCCCCGGCTGAATGCGGAGGAAAATGTTGCCCTGCCGCTGCTTTTGTGCGGCGTGCCCCAGGCCAAGCGCCTGCGCATGGCACGGAATCTGCTGGAGCAGGTGGGCATGGGCCAGCGCCTGCGCCACACCCCGGCGCAGCTTTCCGGCGGACAGCAGCAGCGGGTTGCCATCGCCCGGGCACTGGTGCGGAATCCTCCCCTGCTGCTGGCGGACGAACCCACCGGCAACCTGGATGCCCAGTCCACTGCCGAGGTGCTTGCCCTGCTGGACACCCTCCACCAGGCCGGTCATACCATTGTGCTCATCACCCACGATTCCGTGGTGGCCCGCCGCGCCCGGCGGCAGATCGCCATCGCTTCAGGCCGCATTGTCAGCGATTCCGCTTCGCCCCCTGCCAGCGGCACACCATTGCCCATAAAAATTATTACAAAATGATTGCAAAACCCTTGATTTATTTCACATCTTGTCGTACAATATGATTAACAACCTATATTTGGGTTGCAAATGAGGAAGGATGTACGGAATATGGGCAAGCGCATTCTGCTGGTTGACGATGAACCCTTGATCCTCAAGGGGCTGAAATATACTTTGGAGCAGGAAGGTTACGATACCGACAGCGCCATGGATGGCGAGGAAGCGCTGGCCAAGTTCTTTGCTGCGCCCTACGACATGATTCTTCTGGACGTTATGCTGCCCAAGCTGGACGGCATCAGCGTGTGCCAGCGCATCCGGGAGCACAGCAATGTGCCCATCATCATGCTCACCGCCAAGGGCGAGGATATGGACAAGATCCTGGGCCTGGAATACGGTGCCGACGACTATATGACCAAGCCCTTCAACATCCTGGAGGTCAAGGCCCGCATCAAGACCATCCTCCGCCGCACCAATGTCCAGCAGCCCGTGGAGGAGCGCAAGGTGCTCCGCGTGCGGGACATGGAGGTCAACCTGGTCAAGCGCACCGTCAGCCTGGCTGGCAAGGAGGTCCGCCTGACAGCCAAGGAGTTCGACCTGCTGCAGCTGTTCATCAACAACCGCGGCAAGGTTTTCAGCCGCGAGCAGATGCTGGAAACCGTCTGGAAGTACGACTATACCGGCGATGCCCGTACCGTGGACGTGCATATCCGCCGCCTGCGGGAGAAGATCGAGCGCAATACCTCCCAGCCGGAATTCATCTTTACCAAATGGGGAGTTGGTTACTATTTCACGGACAAGGACTAAGCTCCTGCCTTGGGCCAGCATCAGGTGGAAGATCCTGCTGGCCTTTCTTTTGATTATTGGCAGTTCTTTTGCCATTATGGCAACCTCCCTCACCAACCTGGTCAGCGAACAAATGTACGAGCAGCGCATCCGTCAGGACAGCCTTTCCGTGGAAAAGCTGGCCACGGCTTTTGCGCCGCTTTTTCAATCTGCCCAGGCGGATGCCCTGCAGGAGGCCCTGGTATCCTCCGGCGGCGAAATGGGCGGCCGCCTGATGATTGTGGATGAAGACGGCAAGGTGCAGTTCGACAGCTTCTCCCAGCTGTGCGGCGTCCGCCTGCAGCTGCCGGAGGTGCTCTCCATCCTGACAGGCGGGCAGAGCACGGCCTACGGCATCCACCACCTGCAAGGGGGCGACCAGAGCCTGACAGGCAGCGCCGATGATTATGTGGCCTACTGCACCGCCAGCATCATTGGCACCCGCGGGCGGCTGGGGGCGCTGCTTTTCGTTTCTCCCGTGCAGGAGATGATGACCAGCCTGAATGCCGTGCAGCAGCAGCTGATCAGCGTGTTCCTGATGGTGGCTCTGGCAGCCCTGGGTGCAGCTCTGGTGTTTTCCCAGGTGATCACCAACCCCATCGCCGCCCTGACCCGCACCATCCAGCGCATGGGCAAGGGCGACCTGTCCGCCCGTGTGAAGGTGCGCGGCTCCGGCGAATTGCGCCAGCTGGCGGAAAGCTACAACGCCATGGCCGAGCAGCTGGAGCGCCTGGACAAAAGCCGCAACCAGTTTGTTTCCAATGCCTCCCACGAGCTGAAAACACCCCTGGCCACCATGAAAATCCTGCTGGAAAGCCTGATCTATCAGCCGGACATGCCTGCGGAGCTGCGGGCGGAATTCATGCAGGACATGAACCACGAGATTGACCGGCTTACCAGCATCATCACCGATCTGCTGACCCTGACCCAGATGGACAGCCGCCGCATGGAGCTGCACACCTCCCTGGTGGATCTTTCCGACCTGGCCGAGGAAACCCTCCGCCTCCTGTCCCCCGCAGCCGAGCAGCGCAGCCAGACCCTGACAGGCGCCATTGCCCCGGGGGTCAGCCTGGTGGCCGACCGCTCCAAGCTGGGGCAGATCATCTACAACCTGACGGAAAACGGCCTGAAGTACACCCCCGATGGGGGCGAGATCACCGTTTCGCTGCACACCGAGGGCCGCACCGCCGTCCTTACCGTCAGGGACAACGGCGTGGGCATTCCCCCGGAGGATCAGGCCCACATTTTCGAGCGCTTCTACCGGGTGGACAAGGCCCGCTCCCGGGAAACCGGCGGCACCGGCCTGGGCCTGAGCATCGTCCGCCAGCTGGTCACCCTGCACAAGGGCAGCATCACCGTGGACAGCACCCCAGGGGAAGGTTCCGCCTTCACCGTGCGCCTGCCCATGGATGGCAAGGAGGTATCCACCTGATGAAGAAATATCTGCTGCTGGTGCTGGTGCTCTGTACCCTGGTGCTGGGCGGGTGCTCCGCAGGCTTTCCCCTTTCCGGCAGCCTGACCACCGCCGTTCCCGGCACCAATCCTGCCCTGCCCGAGGCTCAGGCACCTGCCGAGCAGGACAGCCTGGAAACCGCCACCCTGTATTTCCGCTATATGGAGGAGCCCTTTCTGGCCCAGGAAACGCGGCTGATCACCCATTCCCCTTCCCGGCCCTACGAGCTTTCCTTGCTGACGGAGCTGCTCTCCGGCCCCGGCTCCCATTCCACGGACCTGACTGCCCTTTTCCCCGCCGGCACCCGGGTGCTTTCCACCACAACCCAGGGGCGCACCCTGTTCGTTACCCTGAGCCAGGAGCTGCTTTCCGGCTATGCCGATGATAAATCCGCCACCCCGGAGGAGCAGCAGCTCCGCCGCAGGCTGTGCATGCAGAGCATTGTGGCCACCATTACCGAGAACTGCGATATCGACCGGGTGCAGATCCTGATGGAGCAGGAGGGCAGCGCCACAGGCAGCCTGCGCCTACAGGAAAGCTACTTCCTGGTGGATGTCCACTCCACCGCCCCCGTGGCGCCCCTGACCCGGCAGGAGGAGCTGCTGCTCACACCCCTGGGCACGGCCCAGCTGCTGGGAAAGCTGTGGTGCAGCCGGGACTGGCAGCGCCTGTACCAGTATGTTGCCCGGCGGGATCCCTCCACCGGGGCCGAGCGGGTCAGCTATCGCGATTTCGTTACCGCCATGGAAAACCTGCCCATCCTGTCCTCCTGCAGCCTTTCCGGCGGCGCCGTGACCCAGGATGGCACCTGCGCAACCTTTTCCATTTCCGGCACTACCCTGGAAAACGGCCGGGAAACCCTCCGCTCCGGCTGCAGCCTGCGCCTGTGCAGGGAAGGCAGCCTGTGGCGGGTCACCCTTGCCCAGCTCACCGGCTGGCTGGAGGAATAACGCATGAACAAACGTCTTCTTTGCCTTCTGCTGGCGTCCGCCCTAGTGCTTTCCGGCTGCACCGGCATCGAGGCCCGCAGCACTTCCGCCGCACCCACCCTGCCGCCGGCCCAGGCCCGCTACAGCCCGCCTTCAGGGGATGATGGCCTGGCCCGCACCGCAACCGCCGCCCTCTACCTGCCCAGCCGGGACGGGCAGCGCCTGCTGACCCAATACGTTACCCTTTCCAGCACCAACACCCAGCACAGTGCGCTGACCCTGGTGCAGACCCTTCTGGCCCAGGGTGCCACATCCGCCACCCAGGCCCTGGGAAACGATGTGTCCCTGAGCCTGTACGGCCCGGCGCCGGTGGAGATCTCCTGCGGCATCTGCACGGTGAACCTGGCTGCCACAGCCCTGCAGCTGGAGCAGCAGGAGCTGTACCGGGTGTGCGCCGCCATCACCGCCACCCTGTGCGAGCTGGAGGATGTGCAGTATGTGAACTTCCTTGTGGCTGATCAGGCCGTCAGCATGGACATCACCGGCAGCCTGCCCCTGGGCAGCCAAACCGCCCGCCCGGGGGAGGAGCTGACCGTTTTGTGGGAGCAGATGGAGGCCCGCCGGGCGCCCCTGGGTGCCAACCCGGCCAACACCCCCGTTTCCGCCATTGCCACCCTGTTTTTTCCCCTGGCGGATGCCTCCGGCGTGGCGGCGGAAACCCGGAACCTGACCTTCGAGGGCCAGGCCGCCGACCAGCTGGCGGAAGGGCTGCTCACCGCCCTGTCCTCCGGCGCCCAGTACCTTGCCGGCACATGCGCCATGCCCAACCTTTCCGGCCTGATGACCGAGCCGCCCCAGGCCGTTGACCTGGACGACGGCGGCCGCATGCTGAGCCTTTACTTCCATTCCAGCCTGGAAAGCAGCCTGCGCCAGGCCGGGGTGGACATGCCCTGCTTTATCAGTGCGCTGATTCACACCATGACGGGGTTCATCCCTTCCCTTTCCTATGTGCGGATCTTTGTGGGCGATGCACCCCTGACCAGCCTGTACAGCACCGTTCACGGAAACCTGATCTTCCAGAACGGGCTGATGCTCCGCTCCCAGTTTGCATCCTTTGTGCAGGATCAGGTGACGCTGTATTTCTCCTCCGGCAGCAAGCTGAAGCAAGTGCGCCGGGCGCTTTCCCCCAGCCGCAGCCAGAATCCCCGCGCCCTGCTGCTGGCGCTGATGGAAGGCCCGACCCAGCAGGAGCTGAACGCCGGCTATGAGCCTGTGCTGCCCGAGGGTATGACCGATGCCGACATCCTGGGCCTGTCCCTGGAGGGCGATACCCTGCTGGTGAACCTTTCCGCCCGCTGCGGCGAGCTGATCCGCACACAGGCCGCCCAGTGGGAGCAGATTGCCTGCTACGCCATGGTCAACACCCTGGGCAAGGCCACCGGCGCGGCCCGGGTGCGCTTCTTCTTCGGCGGGCAGATGGCGGAAAGTCTGGGCGGTCAGCTGTACTGGGGCGGCGAATTCCTGGTCAACCCCAGCCTGATCGACCAGTCCCTGGGGTAAAATACTTTGTTCATAAAAAAACGGCAACTGTTCATAATCCGTTCACGCCAAGGACAAAATCATTGCGTATACTTTGCTCGTAACCACAAAGGAGGTTTCCATCATGAAAAAGCGTTTCTTTGGTTATGTTGCACTGGCACTGGCCTGCATGATGATCGGCTCTGCGGTCACCCTGACCCATCAGCCCGCCGCCCAGGCCGAGGCCACCGTTGTCACCAGTCCCTTCACCGCCGCCATCGCCCAGGTGCGCAGCAGCGTGGTGGGCGTGAATAATTACCAGAATGTCCGCTATTCCAACCGCGGCTCCAGCCTGCAGGATTTCTTCGGCTATGGCTTTGGCTATGGCTACGGCAATGGCTACGGCAATGGCTATGGCAATGGCTACGGCAGCAGCCAGCAGGTGCAGGAGGTGCTGGCCAGCACCGGCTCCGGCGTGGTGGTGGGCACCGGCTATGTGCTGACCAACTACCATGTGGTGGAGGATGCCACCCGCCTGGAAGTCTCCGTGATGGAGGACGGCCAGGAGGAGGCTACCACCTACGGCGCTACCCTGGTGGCCTATGACGAGAACCTGGACGTGGCTGTGGTTCACGCCCCCGACCTGAAGCTGACCCCCGTGAAGCTGGGCGACAGCGATTCCCTGCTGGTGGGCGACTGGGCCATCTGCATCGGCAATCCCCTGAGCGAGAGCTTCACCGGCACGGTCACCGTGGGCATTGTGTCCGCCCTGAACCGCTCCGTCAGCTCCACCAACTATGACAAGTACGGCCGCA
>CAYMOM010000068.1:0-10591 GCA_964391995.1 uncultured Faecalibacterium sp. | reverse complement strand
TCGGAATCATCTGTCTCTTTCTTGCGTTTTTGTTTCTGTATCGTTTTCAAGGTTCGGTGCACTCGCTCTCGCAAGGTGCTTGTTTATAATAGCAAACAAAGTCCCATTTGTCAACACTTTTTTTGATTTTTTCAATGATTTTTTCGCATTTTTTCAAACGCCGAACATTATGAATTCACGCATCTCGAAGCGTTCGCCATTCCATCAAAATGTTGTGGTTTTTCGCGATTTATTCCACAAAATCGCACGGATGCTCCCCGGCATCCAGCACGGCTTCCACCACGGCACCGCCCAGGCAGCGCTCTCCATTGTAGAGCACGGCGCTCTGGCCGGGGGTGACGGCGCGCTGGAGGGTTAGGCTGCGAAGGAGCAGCTTATCCCCTTGCAGGGTGACCTCCACCGGCTGATCGGCCTGGCGGTAGCGGTACTTGGCGGTACACCGCATGGTTTCGCCGTCCTGGATGGGTGCATCGCCTACCCAGGTGACCCCGCCGCCGATGCTGCGGGTGCTGTACAGCATGGGGTGATCCTCCCCCTGGGCCACCAGCAGGCAGTTCTTTTCCATATCCTTGCCGATGACAAACCAGCTGCGCCCATCGCCGCAGCCGCCGATGCCCAGTCCCCGGCGCTGGCCCAGGGTGTAATACATCAGGCCATCGTGCCGGCCGACAATCTGCCCATCGGGCGCCACCATGTCACCGGGCTGGGCAGGCAGGAAGGTTTGCAGAAACTGCTTGAAGCGGCGCTCGCCAATGAAGCACACGCCGGTAGAATCCTTCTTCTGGCTGACGGGCAGGCCCTTTTCCCGGGCAATGCGGCGCACATCGGCCTTGGTGAGATGGCCCACGGGGAACATGGCCCGCTGAAGCTGGCGCTGCTTGAGCATATAGAGGAAGTAGCTCTGATCCTTGTTGGGGTCGGCACCACGGAGCAATTCGCCCTGGGGGTTGGTCTGCACAAAGTGCCCGGTAGCCATGCGGGAGGCGCCCAGCTGCATGGCAAAATCCAGGAAGGCACGGAACTTGATCTCCCGGTTGCACAGCACATCAGGGTTGGGGGTACGGCCTGCCCGGTACTCGCTGAGGAAGTAGCTGAACACCCTGTCCCAGTACTCCTTGGCGAAGTTCACCGAATAATAGGGAATGCCGATGATGTCGCAGACCTCCCGCACGTCCCGCCAGTCGTTTTCGGCGGTGCAGACGCCGCTGTCGTCCTGCTCCTCCCAGTTTTTCATGAATACGCCAATAACATCATAGCCCTGTTCCTTCAGCAGCAGCGCTGCCACCGAAGAATCTACGCCGCCGGACATGCCTACCACAATACGCTCGCTCATGCTTCCGCCTCCATCAGCCGGGCCAGCACCTTTCGGGCCACCTGGCTGCCGATTTCCTCCGGGGATTGGGTGGCATCTACCACAATGAAGCGCCCCGGGTCACGGGCGATCAGTTCCCGATAGGCCGCTTCCGTCCGGGCGTGGAAGCTGTCCGCTTCCATCTCAATTCTATCCAGGGTGCTGGCGGCGCTGCGGCGCTTCAGGCTGGTTTCGTGGTCGATGTCCAGGTAGATGGTAGCCATGGGCAGGGTGCCATCCACGGCGGGTGCGTTGATATCCAGCACCTGCTGGACGCCCAGCTGGCGTCCGCCGCCCTGATAAGCCACGGAGGAATCCACAAACCTGTCACATAGGATCACCTTACCTGCCGCCACTGCCGGGCGGATCACCTGGCGCACATGCTGGGCGCGGGATGCAGCGTAAAGCAGCGCTTCGGTCACGCCGTCCATGCCGGCATTGTCCACACTGAGCAGCACATCCCGGATAGCCTCAGAAATCTTGCAGCCGCCCGGCTCCCGGCTGTGAAGCACCTCGAAGCCGTAGCGCTCCATGGCATCGGTGATCAGGTTGATCTGCGTGGTTTTGCCGGAGCCGTCCAGACCCTCGATGGAAAGGAAGGCGCCCCTGGGCGGCACGGCACCAGGGCACAGGGTGTCGATCACATGCTGCACGGTGGGTGCGTACACATCGCATCCGGCGGCGAGAAGTTCCTCCCGGCTGCCGTAGCCATAGCCCACGCCCAGGGTGCGGATGCCCACCGCCCTGCCGCCGGCTATGTCGAACTTCCTGTCCCCCACCATCCAAGCCACATCATAGGTTTCGGGCAGCGCGGCGCGGATGAGCAGCTCCTTGTCCGCCCCGGTGTCCTCCGTAGGCCCGACGATTTTATCGAAATAGCGGGACAGGCCGAAGTGCTCGATGATCCGCCGGGAAGGCTCCGTGGGCTTGCCTGTGGCAATGCCGATGTACCAGCCGGCGTTTTTCAGGGTGCGCAGCAGCCGGCGGATGCCCGGATACACCCGGTTTTCAAACAGGCCCAGCACATTGTAGCGCTCCCGGTAGGTTTCCACGGCGGTGCACGCCATGGCTGCATCCATGCCCATGTATTCCATGAAGGAATAGGTCAGCGGCGGGCCAACGAACTGGTGCAGGGTGGCATCGTCCGGGCAGGGGAAGCCCAGCTTGTCCGCCGTATAGCGCACACAGTTGAAGATGCCCTCCTCGGACTGGGTCAGGGTTCCATCCAGGTCGAATATGACAGCTTGACGCACAGCAGTTGATCTCCTTCCAGGCCAAATCTTTCTTGTGCACCGGCAGCGGAAAGCAGCTCCGCCACCTGCCGGCTGATGCGCTCCCCCGGGCACACCAGGGGTATACCCGGCGGATACAGTCCAGCCGAGGCCGCAGCGATGCGCCCTGCAGCGGCATCCAGGGGCACGGCCTCACAGTCTGCCATCACAGCCGGGCGCAAATCCAGCACTTTTTCCGGCAGGGCGCCCATGTCCGGCAAGGGGGGAATAGGCGCTTCACGGGGCGGAATATCCGCCAGCACATCCGTCAGGGACAGCACGTCCTCCGGCTTATCCATGGGGGAAAGGATCAGCACCGCCCGGCGGGCATCGGCCATTTCCACATCCACACCCCGCCGGCGCAGGCTTTCCGCCAGGGCAAAGCCGCCCTGGGGTGCCGCAATCACCAAGCGCGAAGGGTCGAAGGTCAGCCCGGTGTCCTGCCAGGCGGCATGGGCATCGGCATACCCCAGGGCAGGCAGCCGGGCACGCAGTTCATTGGCCGCCGCACTGACAGCCGCCAGACTTTCCCGTCCGGTTTCTTCCATGCAGGCCCGGGCATCGTCCATGGAGAGCATCAGCAGAAAGCTGGGGGAAGAAGTCTGCTCCCGGCGGAGAATGCGCATGGCCCGGGGCCTGTCCGTCGCGCTGCGCAGGTGCAGCACAGCCGAGGCCGTGAAGCCCGGCAGGGTTTTGTGCACGGACTGCACCCAGGCATCCGCACCCAAAGCGCCTGCGGAAGGCACATCCGCCGACCAGGGCAGGTGGGCGCCGTGGGCCTCATCCACCACCAAGCGGATGCCCATGGCGTGGGCCTTGGCAGCAATCCGCTCCAGGGGCAGGCACCCGCCGTAGAAATCTGGCCGGGTCAGCAGCAGTGCCTTGGCCTCCGGATGCTTCTCCAGGGCGGCAAGCACGTCCCCTTCCGCCACATAGCAATAGCCGTCCTGCCGCTGGGTGACGGGTATCCACACCGCCTTCACGCCGCCCAGCACGCAGCCGTTGGCGGCGGACAGGTGGGCGTTTCGGGGCAGGAGGATGGTGTCACCCTCGCCGGCGTAGAGCTGCACCAGGGCGTGAATGCCCACGGTGGAGCCATTGTGCAGGAAAAGGGTTTCCGCCGCGCCGGCGGCCCGGGCATACAGCTCCTGGGCCTGGGCAATGCCGCCCTGGGCGCTGTAGAAATCATCCGTCAGGGGAATTTCCGTGGTGTCCAGGGCGTAAAGATCCTCCGGGCCAAAGGGCGCCCGGCCCTTGTGTCCCGGCATATGGAAGCTGCGCCGCCCGGAGGCTGCCAGCAGCATATCGTGCATGGGTCGCATAAGGTTTCTCCTTGTCAGGCCCGCTGTTCCTTCACCATATCGTCCAGCTGGCAGGCCACGGTTTCGATGATGTGCCGTCCCTCCAGGGGTGTGAGCCATTCTTCCCCAATGGCGCCGGCTCCCAGCCAGGCACCCAGCAGGCTGCCGGCAATGGCGCCGGTGGAATCGCTGTCCCCGTCGTGGTTCACGGCGGCGCGGATGCAGGCAGAAAAGTCCTGCTGGTGCTTCACCGCGCAGTAAAGGGCAATGGCCAGCGCCTCCGCCCCTGTCCAGCCCTCGCCCAGGCTGCGGATGGCCAGCCAGTCCTCCTCCCCTGCCCGGGCAAGGGTCAGGGCCTTGCGGGTCAGGCTGTGTAGCTCCATGCCTGCAGCGCCCTCGTCCGCGCCCAGCAGGCGTTCGGTTTTCTCCAGGGCGGAAAGAGCCATGCTTTCCAGGCTCATACCGTTTTCCAGGGTCATCAGGCGGATCATCTCCGCCAGCATGGCAGCGGGCATATACCCCATGGGGTGCCCGTGGGTGATGGCTGCCACCTTGGCTGCCTGCCACAGGGGCGCATCCTCTGGCACATCGTCATACCGGCGTCCAAAGGCGCCCACAAACCCCATGGGTGCCACCCGCATCACGCCGCCGCAGCCCTTGGACATGTTGATCGGCTCCCGCAGGCTGCCCATGCGCCCGGACAGCAGCGCCCCCAGGCAAGTGCCCCCAGGCGCCCGCTGGTGGAACATTTCCGGCTGCTGCATCAGGTAGCTGAAGGCACGCCACATGCCTTCCCGCCGGTAGCCCTGGGTGCAGAGCCAGTTCATATACGCATCGTGAACATAAACCTCCATGTCGGCAGCCATGCCGCCGGCCACGGCCCTGTTCCAGCCCATGATCATGCCTTCGCAGGTGAAGAGGGTCATCTGCGTGTCATCGGAAAAGCGGGCCGCACCGCGCTCCAGGGCATACCGGCGGATGCCCACGGGGCCGTACAGCTCCCGGATGGTGCGCCCGTCGATGAACTCCACCCCGTAGCCCAGCGCATCCCCTGCCGCGCCGCCCAGCAGGCAGCCGCGGATCCGTTCTTTCAGCTCCATGCCCTCACCCGCCTTTCCTGCAATATTATAGCAGATATTCCTTCGGATGTACAGAAAGAAGCTCCCGCACCTTTGCGAGAGCTTCAGAGCACCTGGAAATCCATGCTTGCCGGATGCGAGCATGGATGCACGTTGTTGGCGGGGTATGGCCTGGCATGGCAAGCGACGTTTGACGTTGGGGCATGCGGCAGTGCACACGCGTTCTCCCTCCGTCACGGCTAAAGCCGTGCCATCTCCCTCCCGGTGGGAGGTCAACACGCCCGGTACGCTGCGGTGGCGTATAACGCCATCAACGCGCGAAGGCCCGGAGGTGTGTGCGCAAGAGTGTGGGCCTATGTGTCACTTGCATCAAGCGGCGCGCCTTCTGCTGGGCAGCTTGTCCAGCAGGGCAGCTACCCGCTCCCGGGGCAGCAGGTAGTTTACCAGCAGGGCCATAGCCACGCCAATGCCCATATCCAGCATGCGATCCAGGGAATAGGTAATGTAGGTTTCCACCGGGGTGTTGAACAGGATGATGCACAGCACCACGCCGCCGGGCTGCACCGCGCCGGGCCAATGGAGCCACTGGCTGACCAGGATCAGCGCCACCACACCGGCAAACAGGAACAGCAGCATCAGCGGATGCTTGCTGCCATCGGGATAGAACACAATATACAGCCGGAACAGCAGCATGCCCAGCAATCCGCCGAAAATGGTGCCGAAGAAGCGGTTGCCCCCGTTCAGGCGGGAATTATCCATATCGCTGCCCAGGCCGAAAATGGCGCCGATGCAGGCAAAGGTCGGGTTGCGGCCCACAAGGAAATACACCAGGGCGCACAGGGTAGCCGCCAGGGCGGTTTTGATGTTCCGTTGGCCCACATGCAGGTTGAAATGATACTTGCTGAAATCCATGCTCTTTCCTCCCGGTCATTGACAGACACGGCCACCATTATAGCACGGAAAACAGCAATTGCAAGCGCCGGATGGTTTTTTTGCGGACTTATGCCAGCATGCCGTCCAGCCGGTTCAGGATGGCGTCCAGGTTCTCATCGGAATACTCAATCTCGGCGGAGTACATCCGGGCCAGCGCCGGCAGGTCATCCCGGAGCATATGGCGCAGCAGGCAGGTCATCAGGCAGCAGTAGGCTGCGCGGCCCTGCAGGTCGCCATCCTCCAGGGCACCGGGCAGGTGGCGGTACAGCAGGTAGCACAAAAGCTGCTCCAGGGGAATCTCCCACCCCGGTGCAGGCCGGGGCGGCTCCTTCAGGCGGCAAAGGCAGCTTTCCCACGCCGGGTCAAGGCGCTCCAGCCCGGCCAGAAAGTCCGCCCAGCGGGGTGCATCCACTGCCAGGCGAATGCCGCAGGCAGCCTGGATATCCTCCAGCCGCCGATCAATGGAGCGCGTGCGGTCCTGCGCCAGGGTCAGCAGCCTGTCCCGGAAGGCCAAAAAGGCGCTCGGCTCCTCTGGCGCGCCGTCATCCTGCAAGGTCAGCAGGCGCATAGGTTCTGTTTGGCCCAGCACCAGCTCCGCCGCCGCCTCGCAGCACAGGCCCAGGCCCATCTCCGTGCGCCCCGGAAGAAAATTGCGGAACCGGGGATGATCAGCGCAAATCTGGCACAGGCTGTCTTCCCCCAGGGACAGAATCAGGTCGCACAGGCCGCTGGCATTCAGGAAGGGACAGCGTTCCCCTTCCCCCAGGCGAAAGCAGCGGTTCTCCCAGTCGATCTCCCTTTGCAGCCGCCGGCCCAGTTCCCCCGGAACATGGCGGAAGCGGGCCAGGGACGCTTCATCAATATCAATTTCCCAGCCGATGCAGCAGCTGTGGCGGCAGGCACCCGCCTTGCAGCGGAACAGGGGATAATAGTCCGGCGCCATCAGCTTCACAGCGCAGCCAGCTTTCTTTGCAGGTCGGCCAGGTGAAAGGCCTCCTCCGCCGCAATGCCGGTGAAGGCAGCAGCAATATCAGCACGATCGCATTTCCTGGCGAAGGCGGTGTAGCTTTCCACGGCGTCCTTTTCGCTGTCGGCGGCAAAGGCGTACAGGCCCTGCAAATTGTCCAGCCCCCTGGCCCGCTCCAGCTCCATCACCCCGCCGGGGAAGAGCATTTCCGCCGCCATGGCCTGGGTCAGCATGCGCTCCTCCTCCGGGGCCTGGGGGCAGCTTTCCTTCATGGCGGAAAAGCGGCGCAGGTGTTCCTTTTCGTCGGCCAGAATATCCCGGATGCCCTGGCGTACCTGCTCGTCCTCCGCCAGCATCAGCGCCCGCTCGTACACGCGGATGGCCCGGCGCTCCATTTCCACTGCCACGCACAGGGCCTGCCGCTCGTTTCGCACCACCATGCCCATTTCCTCCTTGCTTTATGCACAGGGTTTTCCACAGTTTTGTCCACAGGTGTGTATAAATGCCTGACTATGCACGGTTTTATCCACATTGTCCACAGGTTTTCCACAGGGCCTGTGGATAAACCGGTGCATAAGCCGTAAAAAAGCACAGGCCCTGGAGCCTGTGCCGGTTGGCTTACGCCTGCTCGGAGAAGTACACGTTCAGCTGGTGCACCAGCTCATCGCAGTTGGCGCCGTGGGCCATGCAGGCCTCCTCGATGGTTTCGGCGGTGGCATGGGGGCAGCCCAGGCAGTGCATGCCAAACTCCATGAAAATGCGGGCGGTACCCCGGTCGGCAGAAAGCACCTGGCCCAGGGTCATGGTCTTTTCAACTGTCATGGGAACAACCATCCTTTCGAATAGAAATCAGGGTCATCATACCGCATTGGCAGCAGTATGTCAAGATGGGTCACAGCACCGCCACGGCGGGAATCAGCAAACGCCGGGGGCCTTCAAAGGGGCCGGAAACCTCCGTTTCGGCGGAAAGGCGCAGGCCCTTGAGGGCATCGGAGAGCTTGGCACTCATGGTGATGCCGGTAACGGGCACGGTTTTCTCCCCATCGAAGTAGTAGGCCAGGCGAATCTCGCCGCCCAGATAATCGTTGTACAATTCCACCTGCAACCCGGACATGGACACCACCTCCAGGCAGGGTTCCCGGGTCATGTCCGCCATGGGCAGGGTACCGGGCGCCACCTGGGTGCAGCGCAGTACGCCGCTGGGCTTTTCCACATTCAGGTACTGACCGAAGCGGTTGGAGCCAAAGTACTGCTTCACCACACCGTTTTCAATCACGCAGGTGTCGGTCAGGCTCAGGCCGTCATCATCGAAGCGGGCGGAGCGCTCGCTGCCCTCCACCACAGCCTTCATGGTCACGGTGAGGCGGTCGCCCCGGGCATCGGGCTGCAGGTCATCGCCAATCTTGTGCAGGTTGGACTGGCTGTATACCGCGGAATAGGACAGGTCGTAGGCGATGCTGTCAATCAGCCCGCGGATCTCCTGGGGCCGCAGCACCACATTCACGGTCATGGGGGTAACAGGCTTCACGGCCTGGGCCCGGGCCTTCACCTCCTGCATTTTTTCGGCAATTTCCGCCGTCACCTTTTCCGGGTCGAAGGTGGTAAAGCGGTGATCCTCGTACAGCTCCACGGATTCCTTCTCCGTGGTGAAGGTGGGAATGGCCTCCACCATCACCCGGTGGGTCACCTGGGTTTTGTCCACCCCCTGGCTGTTCGTCACATGAACGGTATCCCGGTAGATGAAGATTTCGCAGGCGTTGATGGAGCCGCCCTCCATATCATCGGCGGCGAACACCGCATTGGCAATCTGCCGGCCCAGTTCCTTCACGTCCCGGTCCTTCATGTTGGTGGGCAGCTGGGCGAATTCCTCGCCGCCCCGGGGCAGGGTGTAGGGCTGGTTGGAAACCAGCTTGGCCCTGTTCACCGCAGATTCGATTTTCCTGGCAATATCCTCTTCCGTCATGGAGCGATACACCGGGAAGGAGGAATCCCCCGTAGCGCCATCGTGGTTCACATACACGGTCACATAGGTGGTCACTGTGTCCGTCGCCCGGACGGTTTCCAGCTTCCGGTGGACGAAAAACAGCTCGTAGGACTGGGTGGCGGTTTCGGTGATGCGCCAGTCGTCCACATGGGAATTCTGCTCCAGCAGCGCTTTGATATTCATCATCCCAGCTTCACCCTCACTTTCAGGTTCGGGCCCCCATCGGAAACCCGTACCCATTCCTTGTAGCCTTTGCCGCACATGCCGGCGCCAATGATTTTGAATTCGTCCGACACCATGGAGATGGACTTCAAA
This sequence comes from uncultured Faecalibacterium sp., assembly GCA_964391995.1. Lineage (GTDB taxonomy): Bacteria > Bacillota > Clostridia > Christensenellales > Aristaeellaceae > UBA11524. The sequence goes on along the minus strand of CAYMOM010000068.1, from coordinate 1,390 downwards.
AGCTCCGGCACGGAGCCGCTCATCACCACGGGGGAAACATAGTGGTCCGTCAGCTTGCCGTCCACAATCTCAATGCCGTATTCCGCCGTGCACTGAATCTGCCAGTTTTTCGGATCCTCCATGCCGTTGTTGGTTTCAAACAGCATGTAGCCGTGCTTCACCGAGGCAATCATGTCTTCCAGCTTGTCCTGGCCCGGCACGAAGAAGGTGTTGGTCATGCGGGAATACGCCTTGCGCTTGTAGGAATCCCGGCGTCCGTTGCCGGTGGGTGCCGTGCCCAGCTGGGTGGCGGAGGCCAGGTCGCTGAGGCCGGCCACCAGAATGCCGTCCTTGATGATCTGCGTATCGTGGGCCAGCACGCCATCGTCATCAAAGAAATAGGAAGCAACGGAATGGGCGGCAGCGGCGCCATCGTGCATGTTAGTGATAGGGGAAGCCACATACTGCCCCATGCAGTTTTTGGCCAGGGCGCGATCCTTCACAAACTGATCCATTTCCACGCCGTGACCAAAGGCCTCGTGGGCAATCAGGCCGGTGATGGAGCTATCGGTAATCACATCGTACACGCCCGGCTCAATGGGGGTTGCCCGGGTCAGGTGGCGGGCCAGGTCAAGAACGGCATCGGTGTTGGCACGCAGGGCGGAGATGATTTCGCTCATCTTGTCGGAGCCTTCCACATGGCGGGCCTGCACCAGCTTTTCATCGTTGTACACCACAATCAGGAAGCCATTGGCCCAGCCGTAGTGCTGGCTCAGCTGGCGGTTCCTGGTGATGAACAGCTTGGACACCTCAAAGGGCTGCAGGGCCACCGCGGCGTTGAGCACCTTTTCATCCTTGGCGCACAGCTCCCGGCACAGCTCCTGGCAAATGTCCAGCATCTGCTGGTCGGTGTAATCCGCAAAGTCGTTCTCCCGGGAAAAGTCCTGCACCATGGGCTCGTCCGCCACAGCGGCTGCGCTGATGGCACGGCTCTCCAGGGACGGATCGGCCCGGACGGCGGAAACGATCTTCTCCGCCAGGGCAGCCTTGTCCCCGGAAAGGTCATCCAGGGAATACTCGTAGAAGGCTTTACCATCGTGCATCTTCACCACAAAGCCGCACTCACCGGCGCCGTCCTGCACGGCGGAGGAGCGGCGGTTGACCTGGATGGCAGTGGCGCGCACATCGGTGCCCAGTATGCTCACATACTGGAAGTGCTTGCCCAGGGCTGCCACCAGCGCAGCGCAGTTTTCGCGCTGCCCGTTCAGATAAGCAGAAAAAGGCATATGATTCCTCCTTATGGTTTGTCATATCCAACGGCATTACTATAGCACAAAAGTGCGGATTTGTCATCCACACAGGGTGTCGAAAAAGTGGCAAAGCCACTTTTTCGAGGATTTGCGCTCCGTCA
>CAYMOM010000067.1:0-11022 GCA_964391995.1 uncultured Faecalibacterium sp. | reverse complement strand
GTGTCCGCCCTGAACCGCTCCGTCAGCTCCACCAACTATGACAAGTACGGCCGCAGGGAAACCATCACCAACACCATGATCCAGACCGATGCCGCCATCAACAACGGCAATTCCGGCGGCGGCATGTTCAACGTGGCAGGCGAACTGATGGGCATCCCCACCCTGAAGTACACCGGCTCTGCCTACAGCAGCGCCACGGTGGAAGGCATTGGCATGTGCATCCCCATCAACGCCGCCAAGCCGCTGATTGAAGACGTGCTGAACAATTCCCTGACCGAGAATGTGAGCAAAACGGCCTCTGCCGCCAGCAGCAGCACCAACACCAGCCTGGTGGGCAAGCCCCGCATGGGCGTTACCGTTTCCTCCATCAACCAGAATTATGCCCTGGTGCAGCAGGGACTGATCCCCAAGGGTGTCATCGTCACCGAGGTGGAGGCCGGTTCCCCCGCCGAAAAGGCCGGCATGAAGGCCGGCGACATCATCGTGGATGTGAACGACACGGTGATCACCAGTGTCTCCGAGGTCAATGCCATTACCAGCACCAAGAACGCCGGCGATGTTCTGCAGGTGAAGGTCTACCGGGCTGAAGGCCTGCTGGACCTGCTGAACCAGGATTCCTTCTCTGCCGAGGATGTGCCGGACGGCGAATATGTGGACCTGGAGGTCACCCTGGCCATCGTTGACAACATCAAGCAGTAATCGCAAAAGCAGCGCCTGCCAAGCAAATCGGCAGGCGCTGTTTTTTATGCATTTTTCTCCAGTGCTGCATACACCCGCAGCATTTCGCCCACGCTCCACGCCTGGGCAAAGCAGCCGCGGCTGAAGCACGGTGCGTCTCCATCGTAAATCTCCGGCAGCTGACCGCAGCAGCCTTCCCGCAGGGCAGCAGCCATGGGCAGCAGCGCCTGGCGGACATTCTCCTTCGCCTGGGGCGAATAGTCCCTGGTTTTCAAATAGGCCAGGTAGTACGCGCCCAGCGGAAATACCCACGCCGTGCCCTGATGGTAGGCCATGTCCCGCTCCTGCTGCGCTCCGGTGTACACACCGTGATACTGTGCATCCTCCGGGGACAGGGTGCGCAGGCCGCAGGGTGTGTACAGGTGGGCATATACAGCGTCCACCACAGCGCGCTCCCGGGCCGGGGTCAGCATGGTGTAGGGCAGGGTGATGGCCCAGATCTGGTTGCACCGCAGCTGTTCATCCGCCGCCGTGCCGGAAATCACATCCTTCAAATATCCCCTGTCCGGCATCCAGAAGCTGCGGACAAACGCCGCCTGCACCTTTTCCGCCAGGTGACCGTAATCGCCCCCGAACCACTTCTCCATGATTCTCAGCGCATTGTACCAATAGGCGTTGATTTCCACCGGCTTGCCGTGGCGCGGCGTGGGGAGAATTTTTCCCACCCGCACATCCATCCAGGTCACCTGGTCAAGGCCTTCGCCGGCGCAGAGCAGCCCATCCTCATCCATGTGAATGCCGTGCTCCGTCCCCCGGCGATAGGCCGCCATGATGCGCTCCAGCACCGGGCGTGCCTCCTGCACAAAGGCTTCATCGCCGCTTTGCTGCACATAGAGATACACGCTGTTCACCAGCAGCAGGGCAGCATCCGCGGTGTTGTACATGGGCGGCTGATCGCCCTCGGGGAACAGGTTGGGCACCAGGCCGTTCCGCTCGTATTTCAGGAAGGTGCGCAGGATGCTCTTGGCATCGGCATAGCGGCGGGTAGCCAGGGTGCAGCCGGGCAGGGCGATCATGGTGTCCCGGCCCCAATCCCCAAAGAAAGGATACCCTGCCAGAATGGTCTTGCCGCCGGTGGAATCCCGCCGGGCAATGTAGGCATCCGCCGCACAAACCAGCTGCCGGGCCACCGGATGGGTAAGGCCGCAGGCATCCCGCAGGGACTGCATGTGCTGTGCCTGCATGGCGATGATTTCCTCTGCTCCCGGCGCATCCGGCACATCCGCCAGCACCAGGCGCAGGCTGCGCTTTTCCCCGGGCAGAGCCTTCACCGCCAGGCTGCACACACTGGCCTGCAGGCCCTTTTCCGGCCTGCCGTCCGGTGCATCGTGCATGTAACAGGCCAGGGCAAAGCAGGGCGCTTCCGGGGTCACAGGGGCATCGCTGCGGATGTACACCCGCATACCGTTGGTGATGATACACCCGTCCTGCACGGAAACATCCCACGGTTTTTCAGGCGCGTGTCCTTTGCCGCAGCCCAGCACCCAGGGCCGCACATGCAGTGTGCAGGGGTGTGCGCTGCGGTTTTCCAGGGTATACACCACCGCAGTGGCGTTGCATTCCCGGGCCATGCCCAGCTGCCGGGTGATGCGGACACCCCGCACATGGTATGTCCAGCAGGGCGTATCCTCCACCACCAGGGCGGACAGGGAAAGGTATCCATCCTCCGGCGCGGTTTCATCCGCAAACTCCTGGGTGGAAAGCCAGGTTTCCCTTCCCGCGCAGTGCAGGCTTTCCCCCAGCCGGGCCACCAGGTTCATCCGGTCATTAGGCGCCACCCGGGCAGCCACCAGCAGGCCCTGATCGCCCCTGGTCATGGAAAAGGCACTGGAAAGGGAGGCATACCCGCCAAGGCCGTTGGTGCACAGAAAGCAGTTCTCCTGCGCCCGGTGCAGGGTGGGCATGTCCTGCCGGCCGAAAATTAACTCCATGCCTGTCCTCCGTTACAAAACATCCTTGGCCTGAATCGTCCTGAAGGCCGCCGCACGGCCCAGCCGGTTCATCACCGCCAGGCCCACGCCTTCCGGCGGCACCACCTCGCTGAAGATGGCATCCATGTGCTCCTCATCCAGGCGGCGCAGGGTTTCAAACAGGCGGTGGGCCACCTGTTCCGGGCAGTCCCTGCTGCCCAGGTCGTGGGGATGGCAGTGCTGCAGTGCTGGCACATGCTGGGTAAAGCACATGACGCAGGCCCTGTGTCCGTTTTTCTCCGCCTGATGGTACAGCGCCTGCAGGGCAGCAACCACATCGTCCTCCTGGCCTTCCACCAGGGAAACCTGTCCATCCGGGGAATAGTGCTTGTACATCATCCCCGGGGAAAGCGCCTTCTCGCCCTTCTGCAAGGGGCGCAGCACGCTGCCGGCCACCGTCACCGGGCCGATCACATTCTCCAGCATGGCCTTCGTTATGCCGCCGGGGCGCAGAATGCAGGGTACCTCCTGGTTGATGTCCAGCACGGTGGATTCCAGGCCCACATCGCAGCTGCCCCCATCGATAATCAGCGGGATGCGCCCGTCCATGTCCTCCAGCACATGTTTGGCGGAGGTGGGACTGGGCTTGCCGCTGCGGTTGGCGCTGGGGGCCGCAATGGGCAGGTTGCAGGCCCGCAGCATGTCCGCCGCCACCGGGTGGGAAGGCATGCGCACAGCCACTGTGGGCAGGCCGGCGGTTACCTCCGGGGGAATGCTGTCCTTCCTGGGCATCAGCAGGGTCAGCGGCCCGGGCCAGAAGGCGTCCATCAGCTTCTCCGCCAGGGGTGATACCTGGCAGATGCCCTCCAGCTGCTCCCGGCGCCAGATGTGAACGATCAGCGGATTGTCCGCCGGGCGCCCCTTGGCAGCGAAGATGGACAGCACCGCATCCCTGTCCAGGGCATTGGCCCCCAGGCCATACACCGTTTCTGTGGGAAAGGCCACCAGCTGGCCCTGGGCCAGCAGCGCCGCGGCGGCAGAAAGAGCTTCCGCGCCGGCGGGAAGCACCCTTGTGTTCATGGAAAAACCTTCTTTCAGCTTAAACTGCGCAGCTTCTGCGCCTGCTCCTCCATACGCAGGGCCTGGATGAACTCATCCAGGTCCCCGTCCATGATTTCCGCTGTTTTGTACAGGGTCAGCCCCAGTCGATGGTCGGTTACCCGGCCCTGAATGAAGTGGTAGGTGCGTATCTTTTCCGCCCGCTCGCCGGTGCCCACCTGGCTGCGGCGGTTGGCGGCATAGGCGCTGTCCTGCTGGGTGCGTAGCTTTTCCATCAGCCGGGAGCGCAGCACCTTCATGGCCTTATCCCGGTTTTTGATCTGGCTCTTCTCGTCCTGGCAGGTAGCCATAATGCCCGTGGGCAGGTGGGTGATGCGCACGGCGGAATCCGTGGTGTTCACGCATTGCCCCCCGTGGCCACTGGCCCGATATACGTCAATGCGCAAATCCTTTGGCGCAATGTTCAGCTCAATCTCCTCCGTCTCCGGCAGCACAGCCACCGTGCAGGTGGAGGTCTGTATGCGTCCGTTGCTCTCCGTTACCGGAATGCGCTTCACCTGGTGTACGCCGCTTTCATACTTCATGCAGGCAAAGGCCCCCTGGCCCGTCAGGGACAGTACCGCTTCCTTCACGCCGCCCAGCTCCGTATCGCTCAGGGACAGCACCTCCACCCGGAAGCCATGGCGCTCGGCATAGCGGGTGTACATGCGCAGCATGTCCGCAGCAAACAGGCAGGCCTCGTCCCCGCCGGTACCGCTGCGTATCTCCAGAATCACGTTCTTGTCATCGTCCGGGTCTTTGGGCAGAAGCAGAATGCGCAATTCCTGCTCCAATTCAGCCTTGCGGGCGGTCAGCTGCTGCACCTCGGCCTGCGCCACATCCTGCAATTCAGGATCAGCAAGCATTTCGCCGGCTTCCTGCAAATGCCGCAGGCAGGCCTGGTATTCCGCCCACTTCTCCACCGCAGGCTGCAAATTGGCCCGCTCCTTCAGCAGCTGCTGATACTTAGCCTGGTCGGCAATGACCTCCGGCTGGCTGATAGCGGCGGAAAGCTCCTCCCACCGGCTTTGTATCCACTCAAACTTCTCGAACATAGCGCCTCCGTTACAGCTGAGCCTCCACCATCCGGTCAATGCCCTGCAAATCCTTGTGAATGCTGGCGCGGAAGCCGTTTGCCGCCATCAGCGCCGCCACGGTGCCTGCCTGGTCAAAGCCCACTTCCAGCAGCACCAGGCCGCCGGGATGCAGGTGCGAGGGTGCTTCCCGGGCAATGCGGCGGTAGAAGGCATAGCCGTCCGCGCCGCCGTCCAGGGCCATGCCAGGCTCCTGCATGACCTCCGCCTGCAGGGTTTGGCAGTCCGCCGTGGGAATGTAGGGCGGGTTGCTGATGATCAGGTCAAACCTCATATCCTCCACCGCAGCAAACAAATCCCCCTGGCGGAGCGCCAGCGCTGCGCCCAGGGTTTCCGCGTTGCGGGATGTCACAGCCAGCGCACCGGCGGAAAGGTCGGCAGCGTGCACCCGGGCCTTGGGAACCTCCAGCGCCAGGCTGATGCCAATGCATCCGCTGCCGCAGCACAGGTCAAGGGCAGCTGGGTTGTCCCGGGTTTTCAGCCAGGCAATGGCCCGCTCCGCCAGCAGCTCGGTTTCCGGGCGGGGGATCAGCACCCGTTCATCCACATAAAAGTCCCGCCCCAGAAAGGGTTGCACGCCCAGCAGGTATTGCAGCGGCTGGCGCTGCAGGCGCTTTTCCCGCAGGCGGACATACGCCCGCAGCGTATCCTCATCCAGCCGGGTGTCCGTGTCCAGGCGCAGGTTCAGGGCAGGCCTGCCCGTCAGGTGGGCAAGCAGAAGCGCGCTGTCCCACGCCGGGTCGGGTATGCCGGCCTTGTGGAACAGCGCGGTGGTTTCGCATATCAGCGCTTGCGGGGTCACTGGTCACCCTCCTGGGGGAAGGTGTATCCCTCTTCGGTTTCCTTGTAGGAGTGCAGCAGCGTATAGCCTTCCCCGGTGGTGGGCGCATTTTTCGGCAGGCCGTAGAGGGCCACGTTCATGGCAACGATGGCAATCTCCAGCATTTTGGCATCGGGCTGCTTGGTGGTCAGCCGCTGAAGCTGCAGGCCGGGCCAGCGGAGAATGCGGGCCGCCTTGCTTTCGGAATGGGCCAGGCCCTTCAGCACCTCATAGCTCACGCCAGCCACAATGGGCAGCAGCGCCAGCCGGGACAGAAGCCGCAGGATGTACTGGTCGCCATTATAGCCCACCAGGGTGAAGAGGATGATGCTCAGTGCAAACACAATCAGCAGGAATGCCGTGCCGCACCGGGGATGCAGGGTGGTGAAGGGTGCAGCATTTTCCGGGGTCAGGGGCTTGTCGGCCTCGTGGCAGTACACGGTTTTGTGCTCCGCGCCGTGGTATTGGAAGGTGCGGCGAACATCCGGCACCAGGGAGCAGAACACCATGTAGCCAATCAGAATCGCAATGCGCACCAGGCCGGAAAGCAGGTTGACCCACACCCGGCCCAGGTTCATGGAACGCAGCCAGCTGGCTACCGCCTCGGGAATCACAAAGAACAGGCCGATGGACAGAATCACCGCCAGCACCATGGCAACGCCCATGACCACCTTGTCCACACCCTTGCCCAGCTTCTGGGCCAGCCACTTTTCAAATTTGGTGGGTTCCTCGTCCAGCACGCCCAGCATTTCGGTAGAGGTCTGCAGGACACCCATGCCCATGGACAGCATGGAGCAGAAGTTCACAACCCCGCGCACAATGGGCCAGCCCATCCACTTGTGCTTCTTGGCAGGCGCAATGTATTCCTTGCGCTTCACCACAATGGAGTCATCCGGTCGGCGCACGGCAATGGCAATGGCATCCGGCGCCTTCATCATCACGCCTTCCATCACGGCCTGGCCGCCAATATCCACCCGGGGGCAGGCAGCTGTTTTCGACATAGAAAATCCCTCATTTCTGCGCGCAGGGCGCTGTTCATTCGTTGTCATGGGCCGGCAATACACCAAGCCGAGTTTCTATATTCGCCGCCAGCCATGCAATTCCCTGCCTGTCCCGGAAATTGGCGCAAGAAATCCGCTTGCATCCAAACTGCATATGGTGTAGAATGGTACTTGTGAAATGTTATACTTTTGCGGAAGGAGAGATCGTCCAATGTCCAAGCTGGATATGGATATTCTGGAGATACTGCGGGAGGACTGCCGCCTTTCCTTGGAGAAGATTGCCATTATGACCGGCACCACCCTGGAACAGGTGGCCGAGGCCATCGACCGGATGGAGCAGGAACGGGTCATTCTGCGTTATTCCCCCACCATCAACTGGGATCTGACCGACCGGGAGCGGGTGGAGGCCATGATTGAGGTTCGCGTAACCCCCCAGCGGGACATGGGCTTCGATGCGGTTGCCAAGCGCATCTACCGGTTTGAGGAGGTCAAGAGCGTCTACCTGATGAGCGGCGCCTACGACCTGCTGGTGCTGGTGGAGGCCCGCACCCTGAAGGAGCTGGCCATGTTCGTTTCCGACAAGCTTTCCACCCTGGAGATGGTCACCGGCACCGCCACCAGCTTTGTGCTGAAGCGCTATAAAGAGGAAGGCGTCATCTTCGACACGGAGAAATCTGACAATCGGCTGGTGATTTCCCCGTGAATTACGATGCCTACCTGAACAGCGCCATCGCCGCCGTGCCCCCCAGCGGCATCCGCCGCTTTTTCGACATGGCTGCCACCATGAAGGACGCCATCTCCCTGGGCGTGGGCGAGCCGGACTTCATTACCCCCTATCACATCCGCAATGCCGCCATCAATTCCATCGTGGACGGCGAAACCCAGTACACCCCCAACCGGGGTCTTCTGTCCCTGCGAAAGGAAATCAGCTATTACCTGGAGCACCGCTACCAGACCTGCTATAACCCCGAAACGGAGATTCTCGTCACCGTTGGCGCCAGCGAATCCATCGATGTGGCGCTGCGGGCGCTGGTGTCCCCAGGGGATGAGGTACTGGTGCCCGAGCCCAGCTATGTTTCCTACAGCCCCAGTGTGATTTTCGCCGGCGGCACGCCCGTGGGTGTGGAAACCACCCAGGAAACCGCCTTCCGCCTGACGGCGGAGAAGGTTCGCGCTGCCATTACCCCCCGCACCAAGGCGCTGATCCTCCCCTACCCCAACAACCCCACCGGCGGCATTATGGAGCGGGCCGACCTGGAGGCCCTGGCCCGGGTGGTAAAGGAAACGGGCATCCTGGTCATCAGTGACGAGATTTATTCCGAGCTGACCTACGGCGGCCTGCACCATGTGTCCTTTGCCTCCCTGCCCGGCATGTGGGACTATACGCTGACCATCAACGGCTTCAGCAAGTCCTTTGCCATGACAGGCTGGCGGGTGGGGTACATCTGCGGCCCGGCGGAGCTGATTGCCGTGATGAACAAGATTCACCAGTACGGCATTCTCTGCGCCCCCCGCCAGGGGCAGGTGGCCGCCCTGGAGGCCCTGCGCACCGGCCGGGAGCACGGGTATGAGGATGTGATCCACATGCGGGAAAGCTACGACCGGCGCCGCCGGCTGATGGTGGAGGGCTTCCGTGCCATGGGGCTGGATTGCTTTGAGCCTCTGGGCGCATTCTATGTTTTTCCGTCCATCCGCAAAACAGGCCTGACCAGCGAGGCATTCTGCCAGCGCCTGCTGGAGGAAAAGCGCGTGGCCTGCGTGCCCGGCACAGCCTTTGGTCCCTGTGGGGAAGGGCACATCCGCTGCAGCTATGCCACCGCCGTGGATAAGCTGAACCTGGCCCTGGACAAAATGGCGGATTTCCTGGCAACGCTATAACATGGGGAGGAATTTCATGCGAAAATGCTTGCTTCTGCTGCTGGCGCTAATGCTTGCGTGCACCTGCGCCGCCGCAGAGGATCAGGAGCTTTCCATTGCCGATCTGCTGACCCAGGTGCACCCGGATGTGGCCAACACCATTCAGCAGACCCCCGAGCCGTCAGCCGTGCAAGCCCAGGAGGAAGCATCCATCTATGAGAAGGACGGCTCCGTGCTCATCACCCTTACCGCTGGCGGCGAAGTCACCCTGGGCGGCACCATTTACGAGGATGAGCTGGCCCGCCATTCAGGCGATGCCGCCTTTCTGGCCCGCAACCTGCAGGAAACCCTGCTGGAGGATGACCTGACCATCCTCAGCCTGGTGGAAGCGCCTGCCCTGTGCACCACCGCCCTGGCGGCAGGCGGGGTGGAGCTGCTGGCACCGCAGCACAGCAGCACCCAGGTGCAGGAGGTGAAGGGCCTGCAGATTGCCACCCTGAGCTATTCCTGCCTGGAGGATTGGACAGCCGTGGAGGCCCGCCTGGCCCAGGACATTGCCGCCGCCAAGACCCAGTATCCCTTCGTGATCGTCAGCTTCCGCTGGGGCCAGGAGGACAGCTATACCCCCGATGAAACCCAAATCCTTCTAGGCCGGGCCGCAGCCGATGCGGGCGCAGACCTGGTGCTGGGCCATGGCAGCCGGCACATTCAGCCCATCGAGCATTACGCTGGTGCCTACATCTGCTATTCCCTGGGCACCTTCATCAGCTCTGCCCAGGAGAAGCCCACCGATATGAGCAGTTTCCTGTTCCAGCTGCGCCTGCACATCCGGAAGGACGAAATCACCCAGGAAGGCTTCCGCATTGTCCCCATCCGCATTTCCAGCCGCACCGACCGCAACGACCTGACGCCTTCCCTGCTGGACAGGGCCTCGGCAGTGGACAGCATCCTGACCACCCTGCAGGAAAACGGCAAAGCGCTGCCCTTTGCGGTGGAGGTCTATCCCCTCGCCTGGTAAGCCCGATGCCCAAAAGAATTTCCGGCCTTTTGAGCAATTTCTCTCAAAAAGGCTCTTGCAATCAGCCGCCAACTATGCTACAATAGTCCATGCGGTAAATGCCGATCATTGCATACGCGAAAGAGGTGAAACAGCAATGAAGGAAAAGATTCATCCCCAGTACGGCAAGTGCATCGTTCGCTGCGTATGCGGTGAGACGTTTGAAACCGGTTCTACCAAGAAGGAAATGAAGGTGGACATTTGCTCCAAGTGCCATCCCTTCTACACCGGCAAGCAGAAGCTGGTTGATACCGGCGGCCGTGTTGATCGCTTCAAGAAGCGTTTCGGCCTGGAGTAATGAATGTCCGCGGTACGCACCCCGGTGCACCGCCACACATGAAACAAGCTCCCGCAGCTTTGCGGGAGCTTTGTTGTTTTGGGTTCATGGCACAAAAAAACGACCGGCCCGTGCACAATTTGTACAGGCCGGTCCTTCTCAGTCCTCCAGGCCTTCCGCCAGGCGGATAATACTCCCCAGGGCGGCGCTCAGGCTTTTGACCTCGCTGCGGCTCAGGTTGCCGCGCCAGGCCATGGCCTGCCTGCCAATATCCTGGCGCAGGTTTTCCATCAGCTCTTCGCCTGCCGGCAACAACCGCACATTGACGATGCGCCGGTCCTTCTGGCTGCGCACACGCTCCACCAGGCTGGCGTTCTGCAGGGCATCCACCAGGGGGGTGACGTTGGGCTTGGCAATGCCCAGCTGCTGGGACAGCTGCCCCACGGAAAGCTCGCCGCCCATCAGCAGGATTAATATCTGCATGTGGGAAAGGGGCATCCCATAGCTGCGCACCAGTTCTTCCACCCGCAGCAGCCTTTTGGGGAAAATGGGCAGCAGGCCCAGCAAATTATCCGCCAGGCCTTCCACCAGGGCTGCATCATCCTGCCACCGTTTCGGCACGCCACATCACCAGCTTTTCCATTTTCTATACAGTTTTATAGCAAATTCATCCTTGAATGTCAAGCGCAGGAAGCATCATTCCCCGTACTTTTCCTGTTTTTTCGTCCGCATTTGACGAATACTGCCCTTTATGCTAGAATGTTATGTTATTCTTTTCATAAAGGAGTCATCCCATGGGCAAACTCTACACCGTGCTGCGCGGCGCCTACCGCTGCATCACACCCAAGTTCCAAACCACCTGGGCCGAGCCATTCACCAATGAGCCCTGCGTGTTCATCGGCAACCACGCAGGTGCCTTCGGCCCCATGGACATGTGCGCCCGCTTCCCGCTGACTGACAGCTGCTACTCCTGGCTGAACCATGATGTGCTGGAAGCCAAGCTGGTGCCCGCCTACGTCCGCCAGGACTACTGGTGGAAGCCCGGCTGCCGGGCCGAACCCATCCTCAACGCCACCCTGCCATACCTGGCTGCCGCTGTCCTGCCGCCGATCCTCCGCAGCGCCCCAGGCATCCCCGTTTACCACGACCAGCGGGTCATGCTCACCATGC
>CAYMOM010000066.1:0-11140 GCA_964391995.1 uncultured Faecalibacterium sp. | reverse complement strand
TCCTGGGCAATGCGGCGCACCGTGCCGGAAAGGGTGGTGCCGGTGGCCTGCACCTTCACATCCACCTGCATGCCCTTGGTGATGGCGGAAACATCGTATTCATCCACCTTGATGCGGATCAGGGGATGATCGTAATCCGCCACACGGAACAGCAGGTCACCGGGGTTATAGGCCTCGTCCTCGTCCACATAAATATCGGAGATGGTGCCGTCCATGGGGGCCTTCACCTGGTTGCCGGATTTGGGCGTCATCACGGCGTCTTCCTCCTCCACCTTGTCACCTTCTTCAAACTTCCACTCCTTCACCGTGCCCCGGGCCGCGGCGGCAACCACCTTATAGCTGTCGGCCTCCACATTGCCGGAGAAGGTGTAATAGGTTTCGATGTCCAGGGTGCGGGCGGTTTCCTCATCATAATTCACCTGCTGGCGGCGGCCCAGCACAAGGAAGGCGGCAGCCGCAGCCAATACGATGACCACAAGCCAGATAAGTATCTTTTTGGTCTTCTTTTTCATAATAATTCCTCCTGCATGGTTTTCTGGAAAAGTATACGCAGAAAAAATGAACTGCACATGAAATTTATGCAAACAAAAATCGGCAGTCACACGACTGCCGAAAGAAGATTCAGTTTTCGTCCCATGCCTCGTAGGAGGAATCCTCCAGCAGGTATTCGAAGCGCCCGTCGGTGATGCGGGTCAGCTCTGCCAGCACATGTTCAGCGTCCTTCTCACGAACCAGCAGGGTGAAGCCGACAGCAGCGGAAAACTCGCTGCCTGCCAGCTGCACCGGCAGGGAGCGCAGGCCGTACTGCACCTTGTCCCACAGGGGATAAGCCACCTCGCACAGGTAGCGCTGGCTTGGCTCCATGACAACCACCTGGGCGGCCTTCAGGGCAACAGCGCAGCCTTGCGTATAGGCCCGCACCAGTCCGCCGGCACCCAGCAGCACGCCGCCGAAATAGCGGGTGACCACCACGCAGCAGTTCACCACGCCCTGGGCCTTGATGACCTCCATCATGGGCAAGCCTGCAGTGCCGCCAGGCTCCCCGTCATCGGAGTAGCGCATGATGCCGGCGTTTCGCCCGATGACGTAGGCGTAGCAGTTATGGGTGGCATCCTTGTGCCTGATGCGGATGCTCTGCAGGAACGCCAAGGCCTCCTCCTCGGTTTCCACCGGTGCCGCATAGCCGATAAAGCGGCTTTTGTTGATGATGAATTCATCCGAGGAGGAGCAGCGCAGGGTTTTATAGGGCGCGCTCATTTCAAGATCAGGCGGCGGAAGCCCTTTTTGCCCTTTTTGAGCATCAGGCCGTCAGCGCCAATCATGTCAGCGGTAACAGCGGCGGCAAAGTCCGTCACCTTATCGTCACCCAGGGTCACAGCGCCGGCCTTGATCTGGTTGCGGGCGTCCGTCTGGCTCTTGCACAGGCCGGTGGACACCAGCAGGGTGGTGACACGGGCATCCTGGGCCAGCATGTCGGCAGTCACTTCAAAGGAGGGCACATCCGCGCCGTTCATGCCGCCGGCAAACAGAGCCAGCGCCGCATCGGCAGCCTTCCTGGCTTCTTCCTCGCCGTGCACCAGCTTGGTGACCTCGTAGGCCAGCACCTTCTTGGCTTCGTTGATTTCGCTGCCCTCCAGGGCGCCCAGGCGGCGCACCTCGTCCATGGGCAGGAAGGTCAAAAGCCCCAGGCACTTCTCCACGTCCTTGTCGTCCACGTTGCGCCAGTACTGGTAGAAGTCGAAGGGAGAGGTCTTGCTGGGATCCAGCCACAGGGCGCCCTTTTCGGTCTTGCCCATCTTGCGGCCATCGTGGGTCAAAAGCAGCTGGAAGGTGCAGGCAAAGGCTTTCTCCTGCTCCTTGCGGCGCACCAGGTCAGCGCCGCCCAGCATGTTGCTCCACTGGTCGTTGCCGCCCATTTCCAGCCGGCAGCCATAGCGCTTGAACAGCTCCAGGAAGTCGTAGCTCTGCATGAGCATGTAGGTGAATTCCAGGAAGCTCAGGCCGTTTTCGGCCTCCATGCGGGCCTTGTAGCACTCGGCACGGAGCATGGTGTTGACGGAGAACATGGAGCCGATGTCCCGCATGAACTCGATGAAATTCAGGTTCCGCAGCCAGTCGCCGTTGTTGACGATGATGGCCTTGCCCTCGGAAAAGTCCAGGAAGCGGCTCATCTGCTTGCGGATGCAGGCCACATTGTTGTCGATGGTTTCCACGGTCATCATCTTGCGCATGTCGGTTTTGCCGGAGGGGTCGCCAATCATGGCGGTGCCGCCGCCCATCAGGGCAATGGGCTTGTGGCCAGCCTTCTGCATGTGGGCCATGGCCATAATCGGGATGTAGTGACCAATGTGCAGGGAGTCCGCCGTGGGGTCGAAGCCCACATAGAAGGTGGTAGGCTCCTTCAGCTGTTCGTACAGCTCCTCGGGGAAGGTCATCTGCGCCAGAAAGCCGCGGTCCTTCAGAATGTCAAGAATGTGTTCCATGGTGATTATCCTCCTTGATTATGCTTTCATTTCGTTTTCAATCAGCTCCCGCAGGACGGCCATGCCCTGGTGAATCTGGTCGATGGTGCTGTTGGAAAAGTTCAGGCGGAAGGTATTGTCGTGCCCGCCATCGCAGAAGAAGTGGGTGCCGGGAACGTAGGCTACATGGCGCGCCACGGCCTTCTCCAGCATGGGTTTGGCCTTGATGCCCGAGGGGAGTTCCACCCAGATGAACAGCCCGCCCTCGGGCCTGGTATATCGGGTGCCCTCAGGGAAGGCGGCAAGCTCCTCCAGCATGGCGTTCATCTGCGCCAGATAGCTTTGGCAGATGGATGCAATGTGCCCGGGCAGCAGGTTTTGCCGCAGGAACTGGTCTACAATGGCCTGGTTCAGGTTGGCGGTGTGTACATCGGTGGATTGCTTGCCGATGGTGCACTTGCGCAGGATGCGGCTGTCGCCAGCCATGTAGCCCACCCGCAGGCCGGGGGAAACAATCTTGCTGAAGCTGCCCAGGAACACCACCCAGCCTTCCTCGTCGTAGGATTTGATGGAGGGCAGGGGAGTGCCGGCGTAGCGCAGATCCCGATAGGGGTCGTCCTCCGCCACCACCATGCCGTACTTGGCAGCCAGCCGGGCAATGGGCCTGCGCCTGTCCGCCGCCAGGGTCTTGCCGGTGGGGTTTTGGAAGGTGGGAATGGTGTACAGCAGCTTGGGGTGATGCTTGACAATGGCTTCCTCCAGCTTGTCCAGCATCAGGCCGTGCTCGTCGCTTTCCACAGGCACCAGTTTAGCCTGATACAGGTGCATGCACTGCATATTGCCCAGGAAGGAGGGATTTTCCACCAGAATCACATCCCCGGGGTTGATCAGCGCCTTGCACAGCAAATCCATCCCCTGGGTGGAGCCGGTGGTGGGCAGCACGCAGGGTATTTCGCACCCCAACTGCTGCTGCGCATAAGCGTGGAGGCTTTCCAGAAAGGGCGGATAGCCTTCCGTTGCGCCGTATTGCAGGATGGCCTTGCCGTTGTCCGCCAGCACCTGCCGGGCCAGGCGGGATACGGTTTCATCCGGCAGGGCGGAGGCAGCAGGATTGCCCCCGGCGAAGGAGATCATACCCGGCTTGGCGATCATCTTGAAGATTTCCCGGATGGCGCTGCCGTTCACGCCATCGAAGCGATCGGCAAAGCGCAGCTCATCAAGGGTCACGGTCATTCCTCCCAACAAAAAACCTTCCTGAGCATAGCGCTCAGGAAGGTGAACATGTCACGGTACCACTTCCGTTTTCGGCTGCAAGCAGCCCTCTGCGAGGATCCAGCAATCCTCCTGCGCTGTAACCGGCGCACCGGATGCTGCCTACTTGCAAAGCGTGTTCAGCAGATGGCTCGGAACTGTACTTCACTGGGCCGCAGCCGCTTCCTTTCACCAGCCGGAAGCTCTCTTAAGGCTGCATGGCGGGCAGCTACTCGTTTCCTCATCGCCCTGATGATGGGATTATACGCATTTTCGCCGGGCTTGTCAAGGCTTGGAACGAAAATTATTCCGGCAGGTTGGCGTTCAGCTCCTGCACGATTTCTACAACGGTCATCACGCCATCCACCAGCATTTCACGGACGGGTTCACCCTCGCCATGGGGCAGGTTAAGCCAGTAGCGCCGGGCGTTTGCCAGATTATCCGGCTGATTGGGCGTGCCGTCAAAACAGTTGCAGGCATCGCCCGCGAAGCAGCGACCCTCCACATGCAACTTCACAATGGCGTAGGTGGGCCTGCCAATGCGGAGGAAGAAATCCGCCCAGCGCTGGCTTTCTTCCAGGGTTTCAGAAACGTACAGGCAGGCCATGCGGGAGGGATACTCCGGAAAGTCCTGCTGGCGCACCTGCTCCAGGGCCAGCTCGCGAATGGCAACGCTCAGGTGGTGCTCCAGCGGCAGGGGATGCTTTTCCGGATGGGCAAGCACGTCCTGCACTTTCGGCAGCTTGTCCATTACCCGCTGGTACACGCCGCTGTGGTGTTCCGCGTCAAAGATGATTTGCTGGCCCAGGGCCATGGGGCGCTCGGTAACCACATGATAGGCGTACATAGCAATCCTCAAATGTCAATGAACTTGCGGAACTCCGGCATGATGCCGATGCCATCGGGATAGTGGGCGGCAAACTGGGGAATGGCATGGCTGGGGAAGGAATTGCCCTCGATGAAGGTAGGCCCGTTAGGGGTGATGGCCACATCCCAGGCCACAAAGCGCATTTGCGGAACCTTTTTGGCGGCCTCCAGGCACATGGCTTTGGCCTCCTCCCAATAGGGAATGGTGAAGCCCACAATGGGCGTGCCGGTCATGGGGTGCTTGTCGAAGGTGTTGCCCTGCTTGTCAGCACCCACGGTAAGCAGTTTGCCGCTTTCCAAATCAATGCGGGCCGCCATGCCGCCGCAGTCCACATTGTCCATCACCTTGCCGTTGCCAATGCGCAGGAAGGCGTATACAATGCCTTGCTGTTTGTCACCCAATAGCGTGGCAATGCGGCAGGTGTTGACGGATGTGGGGCACAGGGAGGCCATATCCGGGTGCTGCAGCACCACTTCTTCCAGGATGCCAATGCCCTTGTCCTTCAGCAGCTGCAGGAAGGCAGCACAGCCGCCCTGCCAGTCCTTTTCCGTAAAGCGCTCGATACCCTGCCCGCTGGAGCCTTCCAGGGGTTTGCCGATGAGCTGGGTCTGCCCGGCGGCAAGGGCAGCGACCTGCTCTGGCGTGGTTGTTTCGTCAATCAGCAGCCACTTGCGGGGAATCCACTCCTTGAACAGGGCGTTGAACTGGGTCTTGTCGTCGAAGAAATGCCAGCAGGCCTTGTCGTTCATCCGGCGGACGATGGTGTTGGAAATGCCGCGGGTAATCACCGTGCGGCGCTGGGCATCGTTCAGGCGGTACATTTGGGCAATCTTGTAGTCGATATACCCGGCGTTGTACTTGATGGCACAGCGGAGCATGTCCACCATCAGCCACAGGCGGCCTTTCCCGCTGCGCTGCTTCAGCAGCCCGGTGGTGGCCCACATGGCCTTCCAGTCCATTTTCACCAGACGCCTGAAAAAGTAGGAAATACGGCTCATGCCGTGCACCTCCTGCAAAAAGCAGACCGACGGCCGGTCTGCTGTGTGTTATACATTAAAGCGGAACAGGGTGATGTCCCCGTCCTTCATCACATAGTCCTTGCCCTCGGAGCGCACCAGGCCCTTTTCCTTGCAGGCGGCCATGGAGCCAAGCTCCACCAGGGTGTCGAAGGGAACAACCTCCGCGCGGATGAAGCCCTTTTCAAAGTCCGTGTGGATTTTGCCGGCGGCCTGGGGCGCCTTGGTGCCGTTGACAATGGTCCAGGCACGGCACTCGTCCTCGCCGGCGGTCAGGAAGGAAATCAGGCCCAGCAGGCGGTAGCAGGCGGTGATCAGCCTGTCCAGGCCGCTCTGGCCGATGCCCAGCTCCTCGATGAACTCCGCCTTCTCATCAGGCTCCATCTGGGCAATTTCCTCCTCGATGGCGGCGGAAATCACCAGCACCTCGGCATGCTCGGCAGCGGCGATGGCCTCCACCCTGGCAATGCCGGGAATATCGGCAGGTTCCTTGCCCAAGTCATCCTCGGCGATATTGGCGGCGTAGATAACGGGCTTGGTGGTCAGCAGGAACCAGCCATCCACAATGGCGCGCTCGTCCTCGTCCATATCGAAGGTGCGGGCAGGCTTGCCGGATTCCAGGTGGGCGTAGAGCTTGTCCGCCAGCTCCATTTCGATGCCGGCCTTCTTGTCGCCGCCGCGGAAGTTCTTGGTGGCCTTGTCCTTACGGCGCTGGACGGTGTCCATATCGGCAAAGATCAGCTCCAGGTTGATGGTTTCGATGTCCCGGGCCGGGTCGATGGAGCCGTCCACATGGATGATGTTCTCATCCTCGAAACAGCGGACAACATGAACGATGGCGTCCACCTCGCGGATGTGGCTGAGAAACTTGTTGCCCAGGCCCTCGCCCTGGCTGGCACCCTTCACCAGGCCGGCAATATCCACAAACTCGATGGTGGTAGGCGTGATCTTCTTGGGGTGGTACATTTCGCCCAGCACGTCCAGGCGGCTGTCGGGCACCATGACCATGCCGGTGTTCGGCTCAATGGTGCAAAAGGGGTAATTGGCGGCCTGTGCGCCAGCCTTGGTAATGGCATTGAAAAGGGTACTCTTGCCCACGTTGGGCAGGCCTACGACACCCAGCTTCATTCGTCAAATCTCCTCTCTGTCTTCAGGACATCCCTTTTATTATAAACGTATTTCGCAGGAAATGCAATCGCTCCCGGGGAAGATTTGCAGATAATCGAAAAATATTTGCAAAAAGGGGTTGACAATCGGCAGAAAAGCGGTATAATACTTTTCGCTGGTTGCGGAAACGCAGCTGACATATGCACCATTAGCTCAGTTGGTAGAGCACCTGACTCTTAATCAGGGTGTCTAGGGTTCGAGTCCCTAATGGTGTACGAAAGCACTGCCTGTGGCGGTGTTTTTTTTGCATGCCGTCGCATTTTCCGGGCATACTGCAGGCCAAAGGGAGGTTGCGACCATGGCAATTTATCGCATCGGGCATTGCGGGCAGCTGCGGGGCGAGGTGACCATCCATGCGGCGAAGAATGCGGTGCTGCCCATTCTCTGTGCGGGACTGATGACCAGCGAGCCTGTGACCATCCGGCAGGTGCCGCAGCTGACGGATGTGGATACCCTGGCGGAGATCCTGGAGGAGTGCGGCGCAAGCATCTGCCGCAATGGTGAGGAAATGACCCTGTGGGCCGGGGCGCCCCACTCGCCCGTTTCGGAAAACCTGCTCAGCCGCATGCGGGCCTCGGTGCTGGTGATGGGACCGCTGCTGGCCCGCACAGGCTATGCCCGGGTGGCGCTGCCGGGCGGGTGCGCCATTGGCCAGCGGCCTATTGACCTGCACATCAAGGGCATGCAGGCCCTGGGCGCGGAGGCACAGCTGACCCCAGGCTCCGTGACCCTGCAGGGAAAGCTGCGGGGCGGGAATGTGTATCTGGATTTTCCCAGCGTGGGCGCCACGGAGAACATTGTGCTGGCGGCTGTGCTGGCCCAGGGGATCACCCGCATTGAGAACGCTGCCAAGGAGCCGGAGATTGTGGATCTGTGCGCCTTTCTGACGGAAATGGGTGCAAGGATTTCCGGCGGCGGCACGGGAACCATTACCATTGAAGGGGTGAAGACCCTGCACGGCTGCACCTATTGCCCCATTCCGGACAGGATTGAGGCCGGCACCCTGCTGTGCGCTGCCGCCATGACGGAGGGTACCGTGCTGGTGCGGGGCGCCCGGGCCGAGCATATGCGGGCGGTGCTGTTCAAGCTGGCGGAAAGCGGCGTGACCCTGCGGGAAACCTCCGCCGGCCTGCGGCTGACGGGCCGTGCCGCGCAGCCCATTCAGGTGCGGACGCTGGCGTACCCCGGCTTTCCAACGGACATGCAGGCCCCCATGATGGCGCTGGCCCTGGCGGTGCAGGGTACATCGGTCTTCCTGGAAACCATTTTCGAGAACCGCTTCATGCACGCCAGAGAAATGGCAAGGCTGGGGGCGTCCATCCGCATTGAGGACAGGATTGCCCTGGTCAGCGGCGGGCGCAGCCTGGCAGGCACAACCGTCACCAGCACCGACCTGCGGGGAGGTGCAGCCCTGATGCTCGCCGGCCTGGCAGCAGAGGGCGAAACCATCCTGCACGACCCCCATGGGCATATCGCCCGGGGGTATGAGGAACTGCCCGGCATGCTGGGTGCACTGGGCGCACAGGTGCTGGTGGAGCCATCGCCATTGGAGCTGGCCAACGGCTGAAATACAGCAAAAAAACAGTTATCCGCCTTGACATCAGCCGCCTACGCTGGTACAATCACCATAAACGCCATGACGGAGAGAAATGGCCGTGCGTCCACCTGAAGAGAGCCTGCGGCTGGTGCAAGCAGGCGGGGACAGCGGTTGCTACTGGCTCCCGAGCGGCTGGCTCAACGGCCTGCGCCTACTAAAGCCGGACGGATTCCACCGTGAAAGGGAAAGGCATTCATGGGATGCCAAAGCGGGCGGCATGCGCCGCCAACAAGAGTGGTACCGCGGAAGATATTCATGCTTTCGTCTCTTGCAGTTTCCTGCCGGAGATGAAAGCATTTTTTCGTTTCCGGCGCAATGCATAAGGAGGTCTTTTTATGAAGCTGGCGTTTTCAACCCTGGGCTGCCCGGATTTCACCTGGTCGGACATTTATTCCATGGCGAAGGATTTTGGCTTTGACGGCATTGAGATGCGCGGCCTGGGCAACGATATTTTCTCCGTCCGCGCCCAGCCGTTCCGGGCCGACCAGATTGACAAGACCATTGCCAATTTGAAGCGTATGCACCTGGAGATTCCCTGCCTTTCCACCGGCTGCGTGCTGAAGGATGAGGAAAACTGGCCTGCCACCAGGGCGGAGATTGAGGAATACATCCGCCTGGCGGAAAAGCTGGGCGCCAGGTATATCCGCCTGCTGGGGGACAGGAACGCCGATGCCGAAGGCCCGGTGGATGACGAGGTGGTGCTCCGGGCCTTGAAGGACGTGACCCCCTATGCCGAGGCCCATGGCGTGACCCTGCTGGTGGAGACCAACGGCGTTTATGCCGATACCGCCCGCCTGCGGGAGCTGCTCGTCCGGGTGAAAAGCGACAATGTAGCCGCACTGTGGGATCTGCACCACCCCTACCGCTTTGCCAATGAAAAGCCGGAAACCACCATACAGAACCTGGGCGTTTACATCAAGCACATTCACATTAAGGATTCGGTGATGGTGGATGGCAAGGTGCAGTACAAAATCATGGGCGAAGGCGATATGCCTGTTGAAAGCATGATCCGCGCCCTGCGCTCGGTGAACTATGAGGGGTACATCAGCCTGGAGTGGGTGAAAAACACCGCCCCCGATTTGCAGAGCGCCGGCATTGTGTTTCCCCATTTCGCCAACTATATGGAGCAGTTCATGGGCAGCGACCGGGGCAGCCGCCGCCTGCAGGACAACGCCCGGAAAACCGGCAAGTTTGTCTGGCCCAAGAACCAGCTGATTGACCTGACCTTCCCCCAGGTGCTGGACCGGATGGTGGAGGAATTCCCGGACCAGTACGCCTTCCGCTACACCACCCTGGACTACACAAGGACCTACAGCCAGTTTAGGGACGATGTGGACGAATTTGCCCGGAGCCTGATCTCCATGGGGGTGAAGGCCGGTGACCATGTGGCCATCTGGGCCACCAATGTGCCGGCGTGGTACATTACCTTTTGGGCCACGGTAAAGATCGGTGCGGTGCTGGTGACGGTGAACACCGCCTATAAGATTCACGAGGCGGAGTATCTTTTGCGCCAGAGCGACACCCACACCCTGGTGATGGTGGATGGCTACAAGGACAGCGACTATGTGTCTATCATCAGGGAACTGTGCCCGGAATTGCAGGGCCACGACCCCTTCCAGCCGCTGCACACCCGCAAGTTTCCCTTCCTGCGGAACATCATCACCGTGGAGAGCCGGGTGGAAGGCTGCCTGACCTGGCAGGACGCCATCTCCCTTGCAGGAAAGACGGAGCCGGGCGAAGTAACCCGCCGGGCCAATGCCATCAGCAAGCATGACGTGTGCAACATGCAATACACCTCCGGCACCACGGGCTTCCCCAAGGGTGTGATGCTGACCCACTACAACGTGGTGAACAACGGCAAAGCCATTGGCGACTGTATGGATCTGTCCACTGCCGACAGGATGATGATTCAGGTGCCCATGTTCCACTGCTTCGGCATGGTGCTGGCCATGACCGCCTCCATGACCCACGGAGTGACCATGAGCCCCATTCCGGCCTTCTCCCCCAAGCGCGGCCTGGCCTGCATCAACCAGGAGAAGATCACCTGTTTCCACGGGGTGCCCACCATGTTCATTGCCATGCTGGGGCACGAGGATTTTGCCAAGACGGATTTCAGCCACATGCGCACAGGCATCATGGCCGGCAGTCCCTGCCCCATCAAGGTGATGAAGGAAGTCATCGAAAAGATGCACATGGACGAAATCTGCATCACCTACGGGCAGACGGAGGCCAGCCCGGCAACCACCATGTCCAAAACCACAGACAGCCTGGACGTGCGGGTGAACACCGTGGGCGGCGCCATCTTCGGCGTGGAGTGCCGCATTGTTGACCCGGAAACCAACCAGCCTGTGCCAGACGGGGTGGACGGCGAGTTTGTGGCCCGGGGGTACAACATCATGAAGGGCTACTACAAAATGCCCGAGGCCACTGCCGCCGCCATTGACCGGGAAGGCTGGCTCCACACCGGCGACCTGGCCCGCAGGGACGAGAACGGCAACTACAAAATCACCGGGCGCATCAAGGATATGATCATCCGCGGCGGCGAGAACATCTACCCCAAGGAGATTGAGGATTTCCTGTACACCCACCCCAAGGTGAAGGACGTGCAGGTCATTGGCGTGCCGGACAAGCAGTACGGCGAGGAAATTATGGCCTGCGTGGTGCTGAAGGAAGGCGAAACCGCCACCGAGGCGGAGATGAAGGAATACGTCATGTCCCACATGGCGAAGCACAAAACACCCCGGTATGTGACCTTTGTGGATGGCTTCCCCATGAACGC
>CAYMOM010000065.1:0-11192 GCA_964391995.1 uncultured Faecalibacterium sp. | reverse complement strand
TGTAGTGCAGCAGCACGCAGCCGATCTGGTTGCCGGTCAGCAGCTGCCAGTCCCCGGCGGTGGTCTTCACCGCCACGCCCAGTCGGTCGCAGTCCGGGTCGGTGGCAAAAATCACCTTGGCGCCCTTTTCATCCGCCAGTTTGATGGCCAGGCGGAAGGTGTCCGGCTCTTCGGGGTTGGGAACCTTCACCGTGGAAAAAGCCGGGTCGGGCAGCTCCTGTTCCTTCACCACGGACACATTGCTGATGCCCACTTCCTTCAAAATGCGGCGCACCGGCACATTGCCGGAGCCGTGCACAGGCGTATAGACAATGGAAAGCTCCTTGCCCATCTTTTCCAGCATTTCAGGCTGGATGCACAGGGTTTTCACCCGGGCGATGTAGTCATCGTCCACTTCCCTGTTGCCGATGTACTTCAGCAGGCCCTTTTCGATGGCTTCCTGCTCGTCCATCAGGGTGCAGTCGGTATACGCGGTGGCGCGGATGATCTTCGTAATACCCTCAGCGGCTTCCGGGCCCACCTGGGCGCCATCCTCGCCATACACCTTGTAGCCGTTGTACTGGGGCGGGTTGTGGGAGGCGGTGATCACAATGCCTGCAATGGCATGCAGGTGGCGCACCGCATAGGATAGGATCGGCACCGGGCGCAGGGCGTCGAACAGCATGGCAGGCACGCCTTCCCGGGCCAGCACCAAGGCGGCATCCCTGGCAAACTCGGCGGAGAAGCGGCGGCTGTCATAAGCAATCACCACACCCCGGGCGGCTTCCTCCGGCTTCTGCAGCAGATACCGGGCCAGGCCCTTGGTGGCCCGGCGCACATTGTAGCGGTTCATGCGGTTCATGCCGGCGCCCAGCACGCCGCGCATACCGGCTGTGCCAAAGCTCAGTTCCGTATAAAAGCGATCCTCTATTTCCTTCTCATCATCTGCAATCGCCATCAAATCCTTTACGGTGTCTTCATCCTGGGCAAAATCCCGCAGCCATTGCTCATATGCCTGGCGAACGTCCATCATCATACCGCCTTTCTCATTGGGTAATCACCTGTTCTTATTATAGTGATTTCCTTTCTTTTTGGCAAGAGCCAGTTGCGTTATGAAACGCTGTCCTTCCGCATACATATGCGGTATGAAAGGAGCGTTTGCATGAAGCATCGATGGCTGGCTGCTCTGGCGGCTCTGGTGGTGACAGGCGCAGTACTCTGGCAGGCAGCGCTGGCCCGGCCCGTGCCGGAGCGCCTTCCCGGTGACGGTGCAGCCCGGCGCCGCCTGGTGCGCATATGGGTAACATCCTCCGTGGGCGGCGGGGAAAGCTGGCTCCGGGCCTGCCTGAAAAAATGGGAGAAGCAGCACCCGGAAGCGATGACCTTCCTGCGCAGCGTTGCGCCGGAGGAACTTGCCCGGGAGGACGCCGTGCTGCCGGACATTCTTTTGTACACCCCGGGGGACATCACCGCACCGGAGGAACACTTTGCGCCCATCACGGGCATCACCGGCCTGCGGGAACCGCTTTTGCGGGCTGGGCGCTGGCAAGGCAGGCAGTACGGCCTGCCCCTGTGCTACGGGGGTTACGCCATCGCCGTGGACAGCACAGCCGATCCGCCATCAGCCATAACCCCCGGGCCTGCCGCCCTGCTGGGCCGCACAGCCGCCACCCAGGTGCCGGATGCACCCACTCCCGGTCTGCCGGATGGTGTTTCTCCGTTGGCAGGCAAAGGCTGCGGCCTATTCACCCTGGGGCTGATGGACGCGCCGACCGATGCTCCGCCGCTTCCCCAGGCGGAGGTATTTGCCCGTTTCCGCAGCCGGCAGACCCCGGCGGCACTGCTGACCACCGGGCAGATCACCGCACTGAACGGTGTCTTTCCCTTCCGTGTGCTGACACCGGAGGAGGTCATTACCGACCAGGTCTGGTTCGCCAGCCTGTTTCCCCAGGCGGATGAAGCCGCTGCCCAGCTGCTGTCCTTTCTGGTTCAGCCGGCATGCCAGCGGCTGCTGTCTGCCCAGGAGCTTCACACCGTGCGGGAAGATCTGCACCTGTACGCCGCCGGCACATGCGCCGCCATGGAGTCCGCCGGCAGGGAGCTGACGGTTATCAATGCCTATGTGCCCGCCGCCGATGCGGAGGCCGCCGCCTGGCAGTATCACCAGCACCGCCTCACCCTGGACGAGGCGCTGCTCCCCCTGTTGTAAGTATAGTTTCTGCCCACGCGGGCAACCTAGGCACGACCAATTCATGTCCGAAGGGAGTTCATGCAACCATGGAAAGCACAGTGAAAACCCACAGCCGCACCGGCTGGCAGGAGGCAGAAACCGCCCGCCTGTTCACCGCCGTGAAGGAGGCCTCCGCCAGCGGCGCACCCCTGCGCAGCGTGTTCGAGTCCCTTTCCGGCGACCTGGGGCGCAAGCCCAACAGCATCCGCAATTACTATTACGCCTGCCTGCGACAGAAGCCCGATGCAGCCTGCCTGCGGGCAGCGCCCTTCACCGCCTTCACCCCGGAGGAAACCCACCGGCTGCTGCGCCGGGTGCTGATGGGCAAGGCCCAGGGCCAGTCCGTCCGGGCCTGCGTGATGGATATGGCAGAGGGCGACCACAGCCGGATGCTCCGCTACCAGAACAAGTACCGCACCCTGCTCAAGCACCGGCCGGAGATGATCGAAGCCGTGCGGGAGGAGCTGCGCCGGGAGGGTCTGCCCTACCCCCAGAACCCCTTGTGGGACAGGGCGGATGCCGCCTTCTGCGACCCGGACGATTCCGCCGCCGCCCGGCTTATGTCGGAACCCTGCGTTTCCGCCATGCTGGAGGGATTGAAGGAGCTGCTGCGCCGGGCCGCCCGGGCGGAGGAAGCCGGCAGCAGGCAGCGCACCATCGACAGGATGCAGGTGGAGCACGATCTGCACCGCCTGGCCTGGGAGAAGGATTTTGACCAGGCCACCACCCACCTGGAAGGCCTCATGTGCCTTCTGCGGGACTTTCTGGCACTGCCCAGGGAATCTCAAATCCCCCAGCTGGACACCTTCCGGGATGCTGCCCTGGAAAGCCTGACCCAGGCCGAGAGCTTCCTGACCCGCTGCCATTCCTGACTTGCCAAACGCCTCCCGCTGCGGTATACTACCACCAGCAAAACAAGGAGGCATACCCATGATGAACATTGGCATCCGCCTGCACGATACCGCCGGCACCACCCTGGAGGAGCACCTGTGCAGCGCCCATGAACAGGGCTTCCGCTGCGTTCACCTGGCCCTGAGCAAGACCATTCCCGGCTTTTCCATGAAAAACGCGCCCGCCCTGATGACCGACGCCCTGGCGGCAGAGGTTCGCGGCCTGCTGGCCAAATATGAAATGGAATGCGCCGTGCTGGGCTGCTACCTGAACCTGGGCACCCCGGACGAAGCAGAGCTTGCCAGCACCACCCAGTGCTACAGGGCGCACCTGCGCTTTGCCAAGGCCATTGGCGCCACCGTGGTCGGCACCGAAACCGGCGCCCCCAACACCGGCTACAAGACCTGCCCGGAGTGCTTCACCCAGGAAAGCCTGGAGCTGTTCATCCGCCGCCTGCGCCCCATTGTGGCCTATGCGGAGGATGTTGGCGCCCTTATGGCCATCGAGCCGGTGTGCAAGCACATCGTTTCCACCCCGGAGCGGGCGAAAATGGTGCTGGATGCCATTTCCTCCCCCAGCCTGCAAATCATTCTGGACACGGTGAACCTGCTGAATGCCGCCAACCACACCCGCATGCCGGCCCTGGTGGAGCAGTCCATTGCCCTGTTTGGGGACAGGATTCGCATTCTCCACATGAAGGATTACCAGCTGGCAGAGGGCGCAGCGGATGTGCGATCCGTGGCCTGCGGCACCGGCCTGATGGACTATGCGCCGCTGATTGCCTTCGCCAAGACCCGCCCGGGCATCCCCATGACGCTGGAAAACACCGTGCCGGACAACGCGATTGCCGCCAGGCATTGCCTGGAGCAGTACGCCTAAGCAAAAAGACAGGAAGCAAGTTGCCTCCTGGCTTTTCTCATTCAACCGCACCCGTTACCGGAACTGCATCGCATTCAATGGCTGTCACGGAGGTGTCCATGGCTTCCTCCTTGCGCAGGAAGGCGTTCAGCTCCTTCAGCCGGCTGATGCGCCCCTGCACCCGCAGGCCCGTCAGCGCCCGTGAGCGATACCTGTCAAACAGGGCGCGCACGCCCATGGTGACGGGAATCGCCGCCCAGAAGCCAGCTGCCGCAGCCACCGCGCCGCCAACGCCCATGGCTGCGCCGGTTTTCGCCATGCGGTAAGCGCCATCCTTCAGGCCGTTGGCGCCGGGCTTGCGGCCCAGTAGCACCTTAGTTCCCTCGGTGGCAGCAATCATGGCAAAGGGCAGCGCGCCGCACACGGCGCCGCTCAGCTCCGTCATCAGGCCGGTTTCCTCCAGCAGGCCGCTGTCCACTGCGATTTCATCCATATAGGTCAGCCCGGCAGCAATGGTATCTACCACGGTGTCCCGCTGGCGCTTTCTGTATTCCTGCACCATTTCAGCATAGGTTTTCATAGGCATGTACCTCATTTTTATTGAAAGAATTTCAGCACCGTCACCAGCAGCACGGTGATGCACACCATGCCCACCAGCACCGTCACCTGCCGCATCAGCCCGGCCTGGCTGCCGCGCCTGGTGGGTGTCTTGCTTTCCAGGGCGGATACACGGCGGGAAAGTTCGTTCAGGCGGCGCTCGGTGTCCCGCTGGGCTTCCTGCAGGCTGCTCTCGATGGCCTGCAGCTCGCTGTCCACATGCTGGGCGGCCCGGTCCTGCTCCCGCCGGACATCCTCCACCGCCTGGCGCAGCCGGGCCTGATCCTCGCACAGGCCTTCCGCCACCAGGGTCATTTCGGCGGTAAAGTCCTCCACCAGCTGCTGGGTGCTGTCACCCTTCACGGCTTTCAGGGCGCTGCTCCACAGCTGCCTGGGCTTGGAAACTGTTTTCTCCTCGCTCATGCCGCCGCCTCCTTTCGTTGCTTTCCACCATTATACCATACTTTGCGGATTCTGCAAACTGAACAGAATTTTGCTTGACTTCCTATAACGATTGTGCTATGCTGGCATTGTCTGAAAACGTTTCCGATACTAAACGGGCAGGAGGCAGCCATGAAGATCTACACCATTAAGGATGTGGCACAGCAGGCCGGTGTCAGCGTGACCACGGTGAGCCGTGTGCTGAACCACCGCCCGGATGTAAACCCGGCCACCAGGGCCAGGGTGGAACAGGTGATGGCGGAGTGCCACTTTGTGGGCAATGCCAACGCCCGCGGCCTGAAGCAGGTAGATGGCGACCTGGTGGCGCTGATCATCCGCGGCCACCAAAACCCCTTTCTGGGCGCACTGGCCGAGGCCATTCTGCAAGGCGCCAAGGAGTGCAAGGCTGCCTTCATCACCGAGTATATTGACGAGCGGGCAGATGAATTTCAAACTGCCCTGCGCCTGGTGCAGGAAAAGCGGGTAAACGGCTTCATCTTCATCGGCAGCCGCCCGGACGAGCGTATGCAGGCCATTGCCTCCCTGGAGCTGCCCATGGTGTTCACCACCGTAAATGCCTCCCAGGCCAGGCTGCCCCGGGCTGCCTCCGTTTCCATAGACGACCGGGCAATGGCCCGTGAAGCCATTGATGTGCTGCTCAGCCGCGGACACCGGAAGATTGCCGTGTTCGGCGCCAGCCGGGCCGATGGGGACAGCCTTTCCCAGCGGTACAAGGGTGTGAAGGATGCCTTTGCCGCCGCCGGCCTGACCTTCGATGAAAGCCGCTATATGGAAACCCGCTTCTCCCTGAAGGGTGCCTACGATTCCGCCAAGGAATTCTTTGCCCGCAAGCCCGACACCACCGCCGTTTTCGCCATGAGCGACATGGTGGCCATGGGCATCATCCGTGCCTTGCAGGACATGGGCAGGCGTGTACCCCAGGATGTAAGCGTCATCGGCTTCGACGGCACCGAGGCCGGCAAATACTTCATTCCCCGGCTGTCCACCGTGATTCAGCCCGTGGAGGAGCTGGCCCAGCAAACCATGCTGGTACTCACCGACATGCTGGAACACCAGGCGCCGCCCAGGCATGTGGTGGTGGAAGCCACCCTGAAGCTGCGGGAATCCGTCCAATAACCGTCACCCGGCGGGACTATCCCGCTTCTGCGTGTCGAAAAAGTGGCAAAGCCACTTTTTCGAGGATTTGCGCTCCGTCACTGTCAAAGCTGCAAGCAGCTTTGACGGCCGTTCCTCCGCGTAAGGAAAGTTTCCGGCGGAGCCGGAAACGCCCCGCCCGCGCGGCAAAGCCCCGCGATACGAATAAAGTCAGAGGGCCTGCGAGCCCTCCGACACCTCCTGGAGGTTTTTTGATACCCTGCAGCGGGACTTTCCCGCTTTCTTTTTCCAGTCTTCTGGAAACGATACCAATATCAACGGAAAGGGCGTTGTTACCATGCGTCAAAGCGGTATCCTTCTGCACATTTCCTCCCTGCCCGGGCCTGGCGGCATTGGCAGCCTGGGCCAGGAGGCCTTCGGCTTTGCCGATTTCCTCAAGGCCAGCGGCATGCAGCTGTGGCAGGTGCTGCCCATGGGGCCCACCGGCTACGGGGAATCCCCCTACCAGTCCTCCTGCGTGTTTGCAGGCAACCCCATGTTCATCTCCTGCGCCCGCCTGAAGGAGGAAGGTCTGCTGGACTACCAGGAGCCGGAGGAGTTTGCACCCCTGGATCTGTCCCGGGTGGACTTTCCCTCCGTTCGCAAAAACAAGGATATGCTGCTGCGCCGGTGCTTTGCTTTCTCCGAGAGCAAGCTGAGCGGGGAGGTTGCAGCCTTCCTGCAGGAAAACCCCTGGGCAGAGGATTTTGCCCTGTTCACCGCCGTCAAGGCCCACTTTGGCGGCATCATGTGGAGCCAGTGGCCCGATGAGGGCATCCGCACCCGCAGGCCGGAGCGTGTGACCCACTACCGGCAGCTGCTGGACAAGGAAGTCCGCTACCACATCTTCTGCCAGTACCTGTTCCAGCGCCAGTGGCAGGCCCTGAAAGCCTACTGCAACGGCCTGGGCATTCAGCTGCTGGGCGACATGCCCATCTATGTGGCAGAGGACAGCGCCGACACCTGGACGCACCCCGAGGTTTTTCAGCTGGACAAGAACCTGGTGCCCAGGCGGGTGGCAGGCGTACCGCCGGACTATTTCTCCGCCGATGGACAGCTGTGGGGCAATCCCCTGTACCGCTGGACGTACCTGCGCCTGCACGGCTACGGCTGGTGGGTGGAGCGCATGCGCCACATGGCGAAGATGTACGATGTGATCCGCATCGACCACTTCATCGGCTTTGCCAACTACTATTCCGTGCCCTATGGTGCCCCCAACGCACGCAGCGGCAAGTGGGTGATTGGCCCGGGTAAAAGCCTGTTCCGCACCTTTAGGAAAAAGCTGCCCGGCCTGAACATCATCGCCGAAGACCTGGGCTGCCTGTCCCCCCGGGTGTACCGGCTGCTGGACTATGTGAAGTACCCCGGCATGAAGGTGCTGACCTTTGCCTTCGGCGGCGAGGGCGACAACCCGCACCTGCCTGCCAACTACACCGAAAACTGCGTGGCCTACACCGGCACCCACGATAACGACACCGTGCTGGGCTGGGCATCCACCCAGGAGGAAGCCACCCTCCGCCAGGCGCAAAAGCTGCTGGACTTTGCCAATATCAAGGATGCGCCGGAGGCCTTTATCCGCGGCGTGATGGGCTCCAAGGCCCAAACCGCCATGTTCCCCATGCAGGATGTTCTCCACCTGCCCGGAACAGCACGGATGAACACCCCCGGCACCATCGGCGGCAACTGGCTGTGGCGCATGCTGCCCGGCGCCGCCACCGATACCCTGGCCCAACACCTGCTGAAGATGAACCAAACCTACAACAGGGGGAATGAAGCATGATGAACGCACAGGAACTGCTGGCCCAGGCGGAAAGCCTGCTTTTGACCAGCGAGCACACCACCCTTGAAAACGCCACCGCCGTGCAGCTGCACAACGCCATTTCTTCCGCTGCCATGCAGGCGCTTTCGCCCACCTGGGTGGCCTGCGAGGAAAACCGCAGCGGCAAGCGCCAGGCCTACTACCTTTCCTGCGAATACCTGATGGGCCGGCTGGTGTTCAACAACCTGTACTGCCTGGGTCTGCTGGAGGATGTCCGCAAGCTGCTCAGTCAGCGGGGTGTGGATATTGCCATGCTGGAGGACATTGAGGACGATGCCTTCGGCAACGGCGGCCTGGGCCGCCTGGCTGCCTGCTTCCTGGACAGCGCCGTTACCCACGATATTCCGCTGACCGGCTATGGCCTGCGGTACCGCTATGGCCTGTTCAAGCAGACCTTTGTGGACGGCTGCCAGCACGAGGAGCCGGACGACTGGGCCCGCTTTGGCGACCCGTGGAGCATCCGCCGGCAGGATCTGGCGGTGGTGGTGCCCATGAAGACAGGCCATGTGCTGGCTGTGCCCTACGATATGCCCATCATTGGCTATGGTGCAAAAAACATCGGCACCCTGCGCCTGTGGCAGTGCGAAAGCCTGCACGAGTTCGACTTCCCGCTCTTTAACGAGCAGAAATACGCCCAGGCCGCCGCCGACAAGAACAAGGCGGAGGACATCACCAAGCTGCTCTACCCCAACGATTCCCTGAAGGCCGGCAAGCAGCTGCGGGTGAAGCAGCAGTATGTGCTCACCAGCGCCTCCGTGCAGGATTTGCTCCGGGCCTACAAGCAGCGCCACGGCAGCGATTTCTCCTTCTTCGCCGCCGAGCACGCCCTGCAGCTGAACGACACCCACCCTGTGATGGCCATTCCCGAGCTGATCCGCCTGCTGATGGCGGAAGGCATAGCCTTTGAAGAAGCGTTCCTTATCGCCCGGGATACCTGCGCCTACACCAACCACACCGTTATGCAGGAGGCCCTGGAAAAGTGGGATCTTCCCCTGCTGGCTTCCGTTTGCCCGGAGATTGTGGAGATTATCAAGAAGATTGACCTGCGCTTCAAGGCGGAGCTGGCAGAAAAGGGCCTGGCACCTTCCGCCGCCCGGTGCATCATCTGGCCCAACCCCTGGAACACCAGGATGAAGCAGGTGCACATGGCACAGCTGGCTGTCTACGCCACCCACACCACCAACGGCGTGGCGGCAATCCACACAGAAATCCTGAAGGACGATGTGTTTGCCGATTGGTACGCCCTGTACCCGGAGCGCTTCCAGAACAAGACCAATGGCATCACTCAGCGCCGCTGGCTGGGCCTTTGCAACCCGGAGCTTTCCCGGCTGATTGAAACCAAGATCGGTTCCGGCTTCCTTACCGACCTGTACCAGCTGGAAGGCTTGAAGCCTTTCATCAATGATGACCTGTGCCGTGATTTCATCCAGGTCAAGGGTGAAAAGAAGCGCCAGCTGGCGGCGGAGATCGCCCACATGGAAGGCGTGCTGCTGGATCCCGACATGATTTTCGATGTGCAGGTCAAGCGCCTGCACGAGTACAAGCGCCAGCTGATGAACGCCCTGTCCATTCTGGGCATCTACTTCCAGCTGAAGGACGGCCTCCTGCCGGACTTCACGCCCACGGCCTTCATCTTCGGCGCCAAGGCAGCCGCCGGTTACGCCCGGGCCAAGGCGGTCATTCACCTGATTAACCTGATTGCCGGCATGGTCAACGATGACCCGGATACCTGCGACAAATTGAAGGTGGTGTTCGTGCAGAATTACAACTGCTCCTGGGCAGAGAAGATCATCCCCGCCGCCGATGTGTCCGAGCAGATTTCCCCTGCCGGCACCGAGGCCAGCGGCACAGGCAATATGAAATTCATGCTCAACGGTGCCGTTACCCTGGGCACTTTCGATGGCGCCAATGTGGAAATTGTGGAGCAGGCAGGCCGGGAGAACAACTACATTTTCGGCGCCACGGTGGATGAGCTGAACGCCATCAAGGCCAGCTACAACCCCAAAGCCATCTATGCTGAAAACAAACTACTGGCCCGCTGCATGGACACCCTGGTGGACGGCACCTTCCCCGATGAGGATGGTATGTTCCACGAGCTGTACACCGCCCTGCTGGAGGGTGCCTCCTGGCACGCGCCGGATCACTACTTTGTACTGAAGGACTTTGATTCCTACATGCAGGCCAAGCTACAGGTAAACAGGGACTACAAGGACAGCTTGTCCTTCGCCCGCAAGTGCCTGATGAACGTGTCCTCCGCCGGGAAGTTCTCCTCCGACCGGACCATCGCCCAATACGCCAAGGAAATCTGGCATGTCTGATAGCACGAAAGGCGGCTCGCAAGGGTCGCCTTTTCGGTTTTTCAAAAACCTGTATCAAGTTTTTTGAAAAAGGTCTTTCGTTTTTCGCAAAGCTGATGTATAATAGCAGCATTCCATGGTTTATTTCCCTCGCAAAAGGAGGCTATTCCCATGCCAGGCTATGTTCTCAGCTGCTGCTCCACGGCCGACCTTGCCCCGGAGCACTTCGCCAGCCGCGATATTCACTACATCTGCTTCCATTATCAGCTCAACGGTGCCGATTACCTGGACGACCTGGGCCAGTCCGTGCCCTTCGACCAGTTTTACCAGGCCATGGTGGATGGTGCAACCACCCGCACCCAGCAGGTGAATGCCGATGAGTATCAGGCCTACTTCGCCTCCTTCCTGGAGCAGGGCCTGGACGTGCTGCACCTTACGCTGTCCTCCGGCATTTCCGGCACCTATAATTCCGCCTGCATCGCCAAGGAAAACCTGGAAAGGCTGTACCCGGGCCGGCGCATTATCATTATCGATTCCCTGGGCGCCTCCTCCGGCTATGGGCTTATCATGGATAAGCTGGCTGACCTGCGTGATCAAGGCCTGTCCCTGGACGAGGCTGCCGCCTGGGCAGAGCAGCACAAGCTGGAGCTGCACCACTGGTTCTTCTCCACCGACCTGACCTTCTACATCAAGGGCGGGCGCATCAGCAAATCCGCTGGCCTGGTGGGCAAGCTGCTGAACATCTGCCCGCTGCTGAACATGAGCAACGATGGTCGGCTGATTCCCCGGGAGAAGATTCGCACCAAGCGCAAGGTGATCGCCGCCATTGTGGACAGGATGGAGCAGCACGCCCAGGGCGGCGCGAGCTATGCGGACAAGTGCTATGTGTGCCACTCCGCCTGCTATGCGGATGCCAAGGCCGTAG
>CAYMOM010000064.1:0-11227 GCA_964391995.1 uncultured Faecalibacterium sp. | reverse complement strand
CAGCTTTCCACCTCATCAGTCCCTTCGGGACAGCTTCCCCTCCAGGGGAAGCCATAGTGGCTGGCCATGCACCAGCCCACAACCCTGCGCACACAACCCTGCGCACCAAGCGCGAGCCACATGCCCTGTGCGCCAAATGTGTGCACGATGGGCCTGCCGGCCCCATGCTCACCCCTTATCCACAATATCCACACCCTGTGGAGGGATAACCTGTTCAAACCAGTGGATAACTCAAAAAAACTGCCATTTTCATGCCGCCAAAAAGCAGGAATCATTTCCTTCCTCATGGAATATATTCATGAAGAAGATGTGCTTCTCCACATATGGGGTGGAAAAACCGCAGGCTTCTCCACAATCCGTCAACGGGTGCAAAGCCAGGCACTGGCAGGCCGCAGGCGGGTTATCCACAGTTTTCACACCCCCTACTACTACTGCTGATTATTATATAATATAGAACCATACAGGGAGGATGATTCCATGCTATTGACCGTGAACGCCCAGGATCTTCTGGACGGCCTGAATACCGTAACCCGTGCCCTGGCGCCCAGGCCTGCCAAGCAAATATTGGAGGGTGTTCTGGTGGATGCAGGCAGCGACGGCATCACCCTCACCTGCAGCGACGGCAGCCTTTCCATCGAGTGCATGCTTACCGGCGATGTAAAGGAGCCGGGCCGCGTGGTGCTTCCCGGCAAGTTGTTTGCCGAGCTGGTGCGCAAGCTCCCCGGCGGTAATGTGACCATCAAGGTGAATGAAAACCATTCCGCTTCCATCCGCTGCATGAATTCCAAAAGCAACCTGGCGGGCATGAACCCCATGGAATACCCCGAAATGGCGGAGGTGAATGCCGGCACCACGGTGAAAATTCCCCAGAATAAGCTGCGGGATATGATCAGCCGGGTGGTGTTTGCCATCGCCACGGACGAAAGCCGGCAGATTCTCACCGGCTGCCTGCTGGAGGTTACCGGGGATGAAGCCCGCTTGGTGGCTCTGGACGGCTTCCGCCTGGCTATGCAGAAGGTGTTTCAGCCCTTTGAGCTGCCTGCAGGGCAGGAGTGCCTGAAGGCTGTGATCCCCGGCCGGGTGCTGAATGAAATGAGCAAAATTCTGCTGGAGGAAGAGGACTTCTGCACCCTGCTGATTGACAAAACCCGCATGCAGGCCACCTTTGGCAATACACGGCTTTCCACCGTGCTGCTGGCAGGCGAATACATCGACTATCGCAAAATTCTGCCGCCTTCCTTCAAAACCCAGGCCAAGGCCGACAGGGTGCAGGTGCAGAACGCCATTGACCGTGCCAGCCTGATGGCCCGGGAAGGCAAAAATAACCTGATCCGCATGTCTTTCAGCCCGAATGCCCTGACCATTACCTCCAATGCCGAAATGGGCGATGTGCTGGAGGAAATGGATGCTACCCTCCAGGGCGACCCCATTGAGATTGCTTTTAATGCCAAGTACATCACCGATGTGATCCGCAATATCACCGATGATGACCTGTGCATGAAGTTTAACAGCAATGTCAGCCCCTGTGTGGTGGTTCCCCAGAACGGCGACCAGTTCCTTTACCTGATTCTGCCTGTGCGCGTATTCCAGTAAGATGATTATTGAAAGCCTGATGCTGCATGATTTCCGGAATTATGGGGAGCTGAAGCTAGCTCCCCATCCGGGGATCAATATTCTTTTCGGCCAGAACGGCTCCGGCAAAACCAACCTGCTGGAAGCCGTTCATTATTGTGCCCTGGGCCGTAGCCACCGCACAAGCCTGGACAGGGAGGTTGTGCGCAAGGGTGCAGCCATGGGCGCCTGCGGTGTGCAGGTGCGCAAGGCCGGCGCGAAGATGGATGTGGCTGTGAAGCTGACCCCCGGAGAAAACCGAAAAAAGCAGGTTTTTCTGGAAAGAAAGCGCGCCGAGCGCCTGAGCGACATGATGGGCAGACTGCAGTGCGTGATTTTTTCCCCGGAAGATCTGATGCTGATCAAGGAAGGCCCGGCCCTGCGCAGAAGGTTTATGGACATGATGCTCAGCCAGCTTTCCACCGGCTATTTTCTGGCACTGCAGCAGTATAACAAGGCACTGGAGCAGCGCAATGCCATTTTGAAGGACATCAAGCGGGGCACCCACTGCGATGCCGCCATGCTGGATGCCTTTGAGGATGCCATGGCCCGGCCGTGCGAAACCATCATCACCCTGCGCTGCCGGGTGCTGACCCAGGTGGCGGAATGTGCTGCGGAAAAGTACAGGGCCATCAGCGGCCGGGAGCAGGAGGTTTTTGGCCTGCGGTATGCCTGCTGCCTGCAGAGCACAGAGAATATTATCACCCAGGTGAAGGACACCCTGCGGAAAAACCGCCAGGAGGATGTTTTCCGCGCCACCACCACCTTTGGCATTCACCGGGAGGACATGGCGCTGACGCTTTCCGGCAGGGAAATGAAGCTCTTTGCCTCCCAGGGGCAGATCCGCACAGCAGCGCTGAGCCTGAAGCTGGCCCAGCTGGAGGTTTTCCGCCAGCAGACAGGGGAAGCGCCGGTGCTTCTGTTGGATGATGTGATGAGCGAGCTGGACATGACCAGGCGCACAAGGCTGCTGGAGGAAATAAGCGGTGTGCAGACCTTCATCACCTGCACCGATGAAAGCGACCTGGAAGGTTGCCGGGAAAGGCGGAGCTATCAGGTTTCAGCTGATGAAAATGGAAATGCCAGAATTAGGGAAATTAGTCAGGGGGTAAGCATTCCATTTCGGTATGATGTCACTGACCCGGACTTTTCTTAAAGGCTCTTTGATGAAAAAGGAGCCTTTTTTTGTGACTGTGAAAAGCAAAAATCATGCTGCATTTGAATCCTTGCCTGAAGACAGACAAATTCGGACAAAATGGACGCAAAAACATGAATCAATTATTGAAAATCAATGGGTACACGAATTAAACAAATATAAAAATATAATGAATATGCAAAAGACTTGTTTCACGTGAAACAGTATGGTAAAATATTGCCGGAGGTGACGTTATGCCACGTTGGACAAAGGAACAGCAATCTGCCATTGATGCCCGAAACCATACCATACTGGTCAGTGCGGCGGCTGGTTCGGGCAAAACGGCGGTGCTGGTGGAGCGCATTGTGGGCTTGGTGCGGGAAGGGTACCGGCTGGACAGAATGCTCATCGTCACCTTCACCCGGGCGGCTGCAGCAGAAATGCGCCAGCGGCTGAACCAGCGCATGCTGAAGGAAGCCGCCAGCGACCCTGTATACATGGCCCAGGCCCTGGACCAGCTGGAGGCTGCGGAAATTTCAACCATTCACGCCTTTTGCCAGAAGGTGATCAAAAATAACTTTCAGGCTGTGGGCGTTGATCCGATGACCCGCATCTGTGATGAACAGCTGCAGCAGAATCTGTTTGAGCAAGCCTTCCGGAATGCTATGAATCAGCTGTTGGATGATAAACAGCAGCAGGCTTTTCATGCCTTTGCAGAGGCGTATGAACAAAGCGAAATCCGTGATATGGCAGGAAGGCTGTACACTTTTTTGATGTCCCTGCCGGAACCCTTTGCCTGGCTGGAGAAAAAAATCAGCCAGGTGAATCAGCAGCCCTATGATGAGCATCCCTGGTATCAGGTAATGGCGGAGCATGCAGGCCTGGAACTGCAGGGAATTGACCTGCTGCTGTCCATGCAAAATGACATGTTCGACCAGACGGATGCCGTGCCAAAGCTGCGGGAAACCTGGGAGCAGGACATGAATGCCTACAATGCTTTGCTCGCCCTGGATGCGGGAAATCCAAAAGAATTTGGCCTGGCGCTGAAGAGCTTTTCCTTCAAAACCGCAGTGGCCTGCAAAGGATTGACGGAAGAACAGAAGCAGTGGAAAAAGCGCTATGGCAAGCTAAGAGATGAAATGAAGGCCATCATCAGGGAAAACGCGGAGAAGCTGGAATTTGACCAGCAGAAAGTAACCCTGGAGCTTTCCGTTATCCAGCAGCACTTGCAAGGCCTGGCGGTGCTGGTGGAGTGTGTTCATCAGCATTTTGCAGCCTATAAGCTGCAGCAAAGCGTGCTGGACTTTAACGACCTGGAGCAAATGACCCTGGAAATTCTGCGTCAGCCGGCTTATCGTGAACAATTGCAGCAGGACTACGACCACATTTTTGTGGACGAATGCCAGGATGTTTCTGCCGTGCAGGATGCTATTCTGCAGGCCATTCACGGGGAAAACAGCTGTCTATTCATGGTGGGCGATGTGAAACAATCCATCTATCGCTTCCGTTTGGCTGATCCGACATTGTTTCTTCAGCGGATGCGAACCTATTCGGATGACGAAAATGCTGCCGAACGGCGCATTTTTCTGCAAAAGAACTTCCGCTCCCGCAGCTGTGTGCTGGATGCCACCAACAGGGTTTTCCGCAAAACCATGCGCGCTGATGTGACGGAAATTGACTATCTGCCCGAGGATGAGCTGGTTTCCGGCCGGGAAACGGAAAACGATCCGCCAGTGGAAATTCATCTGCTGAACACAAAAGATCAGGAAGAATTGACCGACCTGGCTGCTGAAAGCAGAGTGGTGGTGCAGCGGATACGCTTTTTGCTGACCCAGCGATTTGAGGATGGGGGCGTTTTGCGGCCCTATCAGTACAGGGATATGGTGATTCTGCTGCCCAAGGTGGCTCACACCGGCCCGGCGCTGGCGGAACTTTTGCAGCAGCAAGGCATTCCTGTATATTTTGACGGTGCGGAAAGCTATTTCGGCTTGCCGGAAATCAGAACCATAACGGGGCTGCTCAGCGTGCTGGACAATCCCATGCAGGATGTTCCCCTGCTTTCTACCCTTAAAATGACGCCCTTTTCATTAACCGACCAGGAGCTGGCACAGATTCGCATGTGCAAAACTGGGCGGGATGTGCCCTTTCACCAAGCATTTCAGCAGTCCTGCCAGGAGGATAATCACATTGGGGTCAGGTGCAGGCAAATTGAAGAAATTCTGAAGGAATGGCGCTTCCAGGCGGAATGCATGGCACTGAAGGACTTTGTGTGGTATATTCTGCGGGAAAGCGGCTTCTATGCGGCCTGCGGAGCACTGCCGGAGGGACAGGTGCGCCAGGCCAACCTGCGGCTGCTGTGCCAGCGGGCGGCAGAATATGAAGACAATGGCGGTGTAACCCTTAGCGGGTTTTTGCAGCAGATTGACCTGCAGCAGCATGCAGGCGACAGCCGAAGCGCCAAGCTGCTGGGCGAAGGTGAAAACCTGGTGCGGCTGATGACCATCCACAAAAGCAAAGGCCTGGAGTTTCCCGTGGTGTTCTGCCTGCAGATGAAAAGCAAAATGCACCTGAACCGCCATGCGGGGCTGAAAATGCACAGCAGGTTGGGGGTTTGCCTGCCCTATGTGAACCGGGCGCTGAATATCCGCCGGGAGACCAGCGGCAGTGATGCTTTTGAAATTCAGCGCCTTCTAGATGAGAAGGCAGAAAGAGCACGTCTGCTCTATGTGGCTATGACTCGGGCCAGGGAGCGGCTGATCCTGGTTGGGTGTGCTGGTGAAGAGGACAAAGCATGCTGGAAGATGGCACCCAGCGCCTATCGCATATGGACGGCTACAAGCATGCTGGACTGGGTGATGCAAACGGTAAAAGATGAACAATCCACAGGTTATCCACAGGCTGCAAACCCTTTTGCCATCAGGGTTTGGGACGATTTTGCACAGGAAGCTGTGGAAAAGAACAAAATCATCCACAGTCTGGGAAACTGGCTGAAATCGGTCGTTTCCGCGCAGGCTGTGGAGAATTTGGGGATTGTGTGGAGTGATGCTCAAGAACAGAAAGTAGCGGCACCGCTGAAGACCTCCGTCAGCAGCCTAACGAAGAAGCATGTGCTGCACGATCCCTTGCCCCTGTCCGATGCGGAAGAGCACGAGGAGGACAAGCGCCAGCCGGAGGAGATTATCTCTCCCCTGCGGCTCAGTGAGCTGCCCTCCAAGCCTGCGTTCATGGAGGAAACACAGCTGACCGGCGCCCAGCGCGGAACAGTGGTGCACAGGGTGCTTGCCCTGTTGCAGCTGGAACCCTTGCGGGAAAACCTACAGGAAGGCCTGTGGCAGGAAATGAACAGGCTGCTGGCCTGCGGCTGCATTACCCGGGAAGAAAACGATGTGATCAGCCATAAAAGCCTTATGCAGTTTTTCCAAAGCGCCTTGGGACAAAAGATGCTGGAAAGCCCTGTGGTGCGCCGGGAGTGGAGCTTTAACCTGCGGATGGAGGAAAACACCCTGCTGCAGGGTGTGATCGACTGCGCATTTCAGGAAAACGGCAGCTGGGTGCTGGTGGACTACAAAACCGACCGCATTCAGGATGAAGAAGCCTTTGTTCAGCGATATGCCATGCAGCTGGAATGGTATGCCAAGGCCCTGGAGCGCATCACCGGCAAGGGTGTAAAGGAGATGTGGCTTTACGCCCTGGGCCTGGGAAAGGCGTTTCCGGTGGCCCGGCAATAAAGGAGATGTTTCACGTGGAACAAAGGCGGATGGACTATCATTTGCACAGCTTTCACTCCATGGATGGACGGCAGAGCGTAGACGAGCTGTGCCAGAGCATGGTGGAAAAAGGTGTGCAGGAAATATGCCTGACGGAGCATATTGAGCCCGGTCATCCCCTACCGGAGGCGGATGTGCCGCCCATATGGGATGTTCTTCAGCAGGAGATTTGCCAGTGCAGGGAGAAATATCCTATGCTGACCATTCGCATGGGTGTGGAAATAGGGGATAATCCGGCCTGCAGGGAGCGAATCAAGGCCTATGTGGATGGCCTGCCCCTGGACTTTCGCTTGCTTAGCCTGCATCTGGTGGATGGCATCGACCCGTATTATGCAGAATATTTTGCAGGTAAAACCCGGCAACAGGCTTACCGGGCCTATGCGGAGGCCAAGGTGGAGTCCATCACCCACTGGACGGATTATGACAGTGTGGCCCACATTGGCTATGTAGCCAAGTATGGCATATACACCGGCCCGGAGCGTCCCTTGGTGTATGATGATGCGCCGGATGCATTTGACACGCTGCTGAAAACCATCATCAGCCAAGATAAGTGCCTGGAAATCAACACCTCCGGCTATGAAAGCACTGGTGACACCCTGCCCCATACCAGCATTGTGAAGCGCTATATCGATTTGGGCGGTGAAAAATTTACCTTCGGCAGCGACAGCCACCAGACGGACAGAAACTATGCCCATGTGGAGCGGGCCAAGGAGGCCGTCCGTGCCATGGGCGGAAAATATCAGGCCAGCTTTGACCAAAGAAAAAGGACGCTGTACAGGATTTGAGTATGCGAAAGATGGTTTTGGTTTCCCTGGATGCCATGTTTGATCAGGATTGGGCTTATTATGATGGCCGCTGGCTGGGTGAATGGCTGTCCCAGTCGGCCAGGTGTACCCGGGTGAAAACTGTGTTCCCCGCCCTGACCTACCCTGCTCACACCACCATGATTACCGGCTGCGATCCGGTGGAACACGGCATCGGGCAGAATCAGCCTTTTCAGCCTGGCAAGCCGGCGGACATGCGTGCCTGGTATTGGGAGGAAAAGCAGGTGCAGCGGGAAACCCTTTTCCAGGCGGTGAAGCGCCAGGGTGGCACATGCGCCTCCATGCTCTGGCCGGTAACGGGGAAGAGCCGGTCCATCCGCTGGAATTTTCCTGAGGTGCTGGCCTTGCCCGGGGAAAATCAGACGTTGAAAATGCTGGCCTATGGCAGCGCGCCGTGGATACTCCACATGGAGCTGAAGCACGGCAAGGAGCGCATCAGCACCCATGAGCCGCACCTGAGCGACTATGCCGTGACCCTGGCCTGCGATGTGATCAGTGCCCATCAGCCAGACCTGACTGCTGTGCACCTGGTGGACGTGGACGAAATGCGCCACCATCACGGGGTGAACAGCAACGAAGCCAAAGCCGGCATGGACAGAATGGAAAAGCGCGTGCAGGCCATCTGGAACACCATGCAGCAGACCCCGGGCATGGAGGATGCCCTGCTGGTGCTGGTCAGCGACCATGG
The DNA here is from genome assembly GCA_964391995.1 of uncultured Faecalibacterium sp. Classification (GTDB taxonomy): domain Bacteria; phylum Bacillota; class Clostridia; order Christensenellales; family Aristaeellaceae; genus UBA11524. The sequence continues at coordinate 3,202 of CAYMOM010000064.1, read as the reverse complement.
GCAGGCGGATGTTCACTGCACGGTGGAGCTGGCGCCAGCGCTGCAGGCAGCCGGCATACAGGTGCAGGTGCAGTCCAACGGCATGAGCGCCTATCTTTTCACCAACGAAAGTGAAAAGGCCCTGCATTGGCTGCAGAGCCACGGGAAACAGACGGGTGTTTCTGCCGTTTATAATAAGAAAAAACTGGAACAATTTGGGTGTATTGCCGGTGTTGATCTGGCGGTGGAAGCAGCGCCCGGGGTGGTTTTTGCCGATGGGTTGCCCCAGGCCAAGCGGGAAAAGGCTACCCATGGCTTCGGGCCTGGGCATCCGGCAGAAAACTGCCTACTGGCTGTCAGGGGCCTGGGCATCCGGCCTGGGCTGCTGCCCTCCATGCCCATGCGGAATGTGGCGCCCACACTGGCCGGCCTGATGGGCATTGACCTGTCCCAAGCGGTGGGTGAAGACATCAGCAATATGATGAAATTGGGTTAAAAGTGGGTTTTTGTTGCGAAATTTGACGAAATTCTAACGTAATAATGGGATTAAGCCGCTAAAAATGTGAAAAAAGTTTGACAATATGGGTTCATCGTGGCATAATGAAGGGGATGAGCGAGCGCCGCCTGCCACCGGGGCGGCCTCTTGAGATAGATACCTTTTGCAGGGCGGAGCTTTCTGCCCAATCAGGGAGGTTATCATCCTATGGAGCAAATGCTCGATGTAACGTATTACCTGCACAGCGGCTTTTCCGCCGCGCTGAACGGCACCCTGCTGGTGTTTGACTATTGGCTGGGGGAGCACCAGGAGCTGCCCGAGAGCAAGCGCATTACGGCAGACTATCTGCAAGGGTTCAGCGAGGTGGTGGTTTTCATCAGCCACAAGCATCCGGATCACCTTGACCCGGAGGTGTTTGAGTGGCGCAAGGCCGCCAATGTGACCTATGTGGTTTCCTACGACATGCCCATTGGCACACCGGGCAAGCGCATGTCCCCCGGCGATACCCTGACCCTGAGCGAAAACGTGAAGGTGAAGGCCTTTGATTCCACAGACCTGGGTGTGTCCTTCCTGGTGGAACTGTGCGGTATTCGCATTTTCCATGCCGGCGACCTGAATTTCTGGCACTGGCGGGAGGAATCCACCCTGAAGGAAATCGATGAGGCCGAAAGCGATTTTCAGCAGGCCTTGGCGCCTGTCAAGGGCGAGAGAATCGACCTGGCCTTCTTCCCTGTCGATCCCCGGCAAGGCCGCATGTTCGATGCCGGCGCCACCACTTTCATCCTGTCGGTAAAACCCCGGGTGCTGGTGCCCATGCACTTCTGGGCCCGGGCGGAGATTGCCAAGGAATTTGCCCGCCGCGCCCGCAGCCGGGAAACGGAGGTCATTGCCATGACCGTCAGCGGCGAGCAGATTCGCCTGCAGTTTGAAGAAAACGGCTACCTGACCATCCACCTTCTCACGGCACCTCAGCCCGTGGCTATGCTGGAGCGCCGCTCCCAGCAGACCGGCGAAACCGATGTAAGCCTTCAAGGCTACGAGCAGGGCGACCCCTTTATGGAAACCGACCTGCCCATCAAGCTGGACGATTGAGGCTTATATGCACACCCCCGCACCCTGTTCACACCAGGCGTGCGGGGGTGTTTCTTTCTTCCGTCACCTGTCCACCTTGGAGAAGGATGCCACACACTCCACACCGCTGGTCCAGCAGAACATGTCCACCGGCTGCACCTTGTCCAGCTGGTAGCCGTGCTGGAGGAGCAGGGCGGCATCGCGGGCCTGGGTGGCTACATTGCAGCTGACGTACACAATGCGGCGGGGTGCGGCCTTTGCCATGGCGCTGATGACCTTCTCGTCCAGGCCCTTGCGGGGCGGGTCAACCACCATCACATCCGGGCGCAGGCCCTCGTCCACCAGGCGGGGAAGCACATCCTCTGCCGCGCCTGCACGAAAGTCTGCATTGGTGATGCCGTTGCGCCGGGCGTTGGCTTTGGCGTTCTCGATGGCTTGGGGAACAATCTCAATGCCCAGGGCGGTGCGGCAGTGCCTTGCCATCATCAGGGTGATGGTGCCTGCGCCGCAGTACACATCGCACAGGCGGTCGGTGGGCGAAAGGCCGGCAAAGTCCAGGGCGGTGCGGTAGAGCACCTCGGTTTGTGCCGGGTTCACCTGGAAGAACGCCGCCGGGGACAGGTCGAAGGTCAGGCCGCACAGGGTATCCTGCAGGCTGGATGCACCGGCGATGGTGCGAAACTTGCGCCCAAGGATAACGTTGGTTTTGTCCCGATTCTCGTTGAGCATCACGCTGATGGCGCCCTTGTCCATCAGGGCGGATGCCAGCTGCTGCTCCTGGGGCAGGCTGCTGCCGTTGACCACCAGGGTCACCATGGCCTGGTGCTGCCGGTTCACCCGGACGACAACATGCCGCAGAAGGCCCGTGTGGGTTTCTTCTATATAGGGTGGCACATGGTTTAGCTGCATCCACCGGAGTACGGCGGCGCACAGTGCATCCGCCGTTGGCATGGCATTGGGGCAGTGTTCAATGGGAATCAGCGCGTGGCTCCTGGGCGCAAAGAAGCCCATTTGCGGCTTTTCTGCCGTGCCGCCCAGGGGAAGCGCGGTTTTGTTGCGATAGGCGGAAGGGTCGTCCATGCCCAGCACCGGGGGAACCTCCACCTGGATATGCCCAATGCGCTGAAAGCAGTCCTGCACCTGCCGGCGCTTGGCCTCCAGGGTGGCCTGATAGCTCATGTGCCGCCCGGTGCAGCCGCCGCAGCGGGGATAGGCCGGGCAGTCCGGCGTGCGCCTGTCCGGCGAGGGAACTGCCGGCGCGCCTTCCATCCGCCCGAAGGCAAAGCGGCTTTGCACCTTCACAATGCGCACAGGGGCCGTTTCCCCCGGCAGCAGCCCGGGAACAAAAACCGCCATGCCCTCGTGCCGGCACACGCCCTCCAGGTCGGCGCCCAGGGACTGGGCCGTCAGCTGCAGCACATCGTTCTTCTTCATGGTGTAACCGCCTTTGCGTTTGATAATGCTATGGTAGCACGTTTCGGGCGGTTTGGCAATGATGAAGGCGCACACAGACCCCCTATCGTGATTTTTTTCACAAAAAGAAGGGGGAAAAAACCGTTTACCCTATTGCAAAATACAGGATAATTGGGTAGAATACTAGGTGGAGTAATCCGCGAACATTAAAGGAGGTACTTTCCAATGGCTGTTAAGGTTGCT
>CAYMOM010000063.1:0-11292 GCA_964391995.1 uncultured Faecalibacterium sp. | reverse complement strand
GCAGAGCACTTGACTTTTAATCAAGGTGTCTGGAGTTCGAATCTCCAATGGGTCACATCCCATTCTGCTAAATGACCTGCGGGCGTGGCGGAATGGCAGACGCGCCAGACTTAGGATCTGGTGCCAAACGGCGTAAGAGTTCGAGTCTCTTCGCCCGCACCAACTTCACCCGTTGCCTTTGCGTGGATATGCGGTAGTAGCTCAGTGGTAGAGTGCCACCTTGCCAAGGTGGATGTCGCGGGTCCGAATCCCGTCTACCGCTCCACTTGCGGGTGTAGCTCAATGGCAGAGCTCCAGCCTTCCAAGCTGGTCACGTGGGTTCGATTCCCATCACCCGCTCCAGCAAAAAGGCAATTGCCAAGAAAAGAGTCATCCAGTCGGATGGCTCTTTTTCTTTACCCTTGATGGATAAAGGCTATGCAGTTCATTTCTTCAGCAGGGGAGAAGCCTGCAGCCCGGTAGAATGCCTTGGTTTCCGGCGTATCGTCCGTCAGCAGCAGCTGTTGCCGTACATGGGGGTAGGCGTTGATGGCTGTTTGCAGCAGTTTTCGCCCGATGCTCTGGCGTTGGCGGCATACAGCTTCTAGCCCACGCTTCGGAAAGGGGTGGATTTTTTCACGCGGTAGTTGGTATCATAGGCAAACGTCACAGTGGGAGAGCCTGCTTACACCAAATTCAGCTGGGACAATATTTTTCCTACAACCTGGCGCAGCTGTAGGCCGTCACAGATGATGGTCTGGTGCGCCCAGTGCTGGTACAGGGGCGTGCGCTCATCATACAGGTCGCGGAGGGTTTGGCCGGGTTTCATGGTGACACCCCGGGCGTGCAGGTCGCCCAGGCGCTCCTGCACCTGCTCGTATTCCAGCTGCAAATACACCACCGTGCCGATGCTGCGCAGGTGCTCCATGGCCTCCTGACCATACACCACGCTGCCGCCGGTGGCGATGACGCAATTGTCCACACGGATGCCGGCGTTCACCTGGTTCTCAATCTGCCGGAAGCCCTCATCCCCAACCTGCTCGATGATCTGGTGCAGCCGCATCCCCTGGCTGCGTTGGATTAGCAAATCAGAATCCACAAAATCCATGCCCAGGGCCTTTGCCAGCACCACGCCCACCGTGGACTTCCCGCACCCCGGCATGCCAATCAACACAATATTCATCCTTACCTCCTGCTAGAGGCTCTGCCTCTGGACTCCGGCAGGGACGCTGTCCCTGCACCCTGCTTAAGGGACGAAGTCCCTTAAGCGGGATTGTCAAGGGCAGCGCCCTTGACCCCCGTTGCAAAAAGGGAGCCTTCGTGATGAAAGCTCCCTTTGGAATTAGAAGTTGAAGTTTTCGTGAATCTCGATGCCCTTGTAGCGCTTCATGCCGGTGCCGGCGGGGATCAGCTTGCCGATGATCACGTTTTCCTTCAGGCCCAGCAGCGGGTCGATCTTGCCCTTGATGGCGGCCTCGGTCAGCACGCGGGTGGTTTCCTGGAAGGATGCGGCGGACAGGAAGCTCTCCGTTGCCAGAGAGGCCTTCGTAATGCCCAGCAGAATGCGCTTGGCAACGGCAGGACGGCCGCCATTCATGATGGTCTCCTGGTTTGCCTCATCAAAGTGGAAGATGTCCACCAGGGAGCCGGGCAGCAGGCTGGTATCGCCGCTGTCTTCCACGCGCACCTTGCGCAGCATCTGCCGCACAATGATTTCAATGTGCTTGTCAGCCACAGCCACGCCTTGCAGGCGGTACACGGCCAGAACTTCCTTCAGCAGGTATTCCTGCACGGCCTTCACACCCAGGATTCGCAGCAGGTCGTGGGGGTTGATGGAGCCTTCAATCAGCTCATCACCGGCCTCCACATGGTCGCCCTCCTGCACCTTCAGGCGGCTGCCGTAGGTGATCTGGTAAGCCTTCTGGTCGCGGCTGTCCTCATCGGAGGTCACCACGATTTCGCGCTTCTTCTTGGTTTCCTGAATGCTCACCCGGCCGCTGATCTCGCTGAGGATGGCCTCGCGCTTGGGCTTGCGGGCCTCGAACAATTCCTCAACACGGGGCAGACCCTGGGTGATGTCATCGCCGGAAGCAATGCCGCCGGTGTGGAAGGTACGCATGGTCAGCTGGGTGCCGGGCTCGCCGATGGCCTGGGCGGCAATGATGCCGACAGCCTCGCCCACATCCACCTTGCCGCCGTGGGCCATGTTCTGACCATAGCACCGGGCGCAGACGCCGTTTTCGGTGCGGCAGGTCAGCACGGAGCGCACCATGGCCTTGGTCACACCATGGGAGACGATCAGCTTGGCCTTGGCGTGGTCGATGGGCTCGTTCAGGTGGACCAGCACTTCGCCGGTGGCAGGATCCAGAATATCTTCGGCAGCGGTGCGTCCGCGCAGACGATCCTCGAAGGATTCGATGGACTGCTTGCCGCTCATCAGCTCCTGCACCACAATGCCGCGAACCTTCTCGCCACGGGAGGCAAAGCAGTCTTCCTCGCGGACAATGACCTCCTGGGAAACATCCACCAGGCGGCGGGTCAGGTAGCCGGAGTCGGCAGTACGCAGTGCGGTATCGGCCAGGGACTTACGGGAGCCGTGGGAGGACAGGAAGAACTCCAGCACGGTCAGGCCTTCACGGAAGTTGGCGCGGATGGGCAGCTCAATGGTCTTGCCCGAGGGAGAGGCCATCAGGCCGCGCATGCCAGCCAGCTGGGACACCTGGGCAGAGGAGCCGCGGGCGCCGGAATCGGTCATCATGCGGATGGGGTTGAACTTGTCCAGGTTGGGGAGAATCTGATCCCGCAGGCCATGGGTGCAGCCGTTCCACAGGTCGATGACGCGCTTGTAGCGCTCGTCCTCGCTCAGCAGGCCGCGGCGGTACAGGTTGTTGACCTTACGCACCTGCTCGTCCGTATCGGCCAGCATTTCCTTTTTGCACGGAGGCACCTTGATGTCGGCCACGGAAACGGTAACGGCACCGCGGGTGGAATACTTGTAGCCCAGGGCCTTCACGGCGTCCAGCATCAGGGCTGTGCGGTGCTCGCCCTGGCTGCGGAAGCACATGTCAACAATGTTGGACAGCTGCTTTTTGCCCACCAGCTCGTTGACTTCCAGCTCGAACATATCGTCCAGGCACTCACGCTTCTTGAAGCCGAGGGTCTGGGGAATGGCATCGTTGAAGATCAGGCGGCCCAGGGTGGTATCGATGATCTTGGTGCCGGTTTCACCCTGGAATGTGCGGGTGATGCGCACCTTGATGGGGGTTTGCAGGGCGATCTGCCCCACGGAATAGGCCATCATGGCCTCATCGGGATCGCGGAAAATGCGGCCCGCACGGGCGTCGTTTTCATCCACAATGGTCAGGTAATAGCAGCCGATAACCATGTCCTGAGAGGGGGAGATAACCGGCTTGCCGTCCTGGGGCTTCAGGATGTTGTTGTGGCACAGCATCAGGAAGCGGGCCTCGGCCTGGGCCTCCATGCTCAGGGGGACGTGCACAGCCATCTGGTCGCCGTCAAAGTCGGCATTGAAGGCAGTGCAGGCCAAGGGATGCAGCTTGATGGCCTTGCCCTCCACCAGGATAGGCTCAAAGGCCTGAATGCCCAGGCGGTGCAGAGTAGGTGCGCGGTTCAGCAGCACGGGATGCTCGCGGATGACTTCTTCCAGGATGTCCCACACCTCGGGGCGCACCTTTTCCACGGCCCGCTTGGCGGATTTTACATTGTGTGCAATCTTCAGGCTCACCAGCCGCTCCATGACAAAGGGCTTGAACAGCTCCAGGGCCATGTCTTTGGGCAGGCCGCACTGGTGCAGCTTCAGTTCGGGGCCGACAACGATAACGCTGCGGCCGGAATAGTCCACGCGCTTGCCCAGCAGGTTCTGGCGGAAGCGGCCCTGCTTGCCCCGCAGCAGGTCGGAAAGGGACTTCAGGGCACGGTTGCCAGGGCCGGTGACAGGGCGGCCGCGGCGACCGTTGTCAATCAGCGCGTCAACAGATTCCTGCAGCATGCGCTTTTCGTTGCGGACAATGATGTCCGGCGCGCCCAGATCCAGCAGGCGCTTCAGGCGGTTGTTGCGGTTGATGACCCGGCGGTACAGGTCGTTCAGGTCGGAGGTGGCGAAGCGGCCGCCGTCCAGCTGCACCATGGGGCGCAGGTCGGGGGGCAGCACGGGCACCACGTCCAGGATCATCCACTCGGGCTTGTTGTGGCTGGCGCGGAAGGATTCCACAACCTCCAGGCGCTTCACGGCCCGGGCGCGCTTCTGGCCTTCGGTATCCCGGTCACGCTCCTTTTCCACCAGCTCGGCAATCTCGGCCTTCAGCTGCTGGGAGAGCTTGTCCAGGTCCAGGCTGCGGAGCATTTCCCGCACGGCCTCGGCGCCCATCATGGCCCGGAAGGAGCCTTTGCCGCACTTGGCTTCCACCTCGCGGTAGCGGGCATCGGAGATCAGCTCGTGGAGCTTCAGGCCGGTTTCATCGCTGTTGCCGGGATCCAGCACGATAAAGTTGGCAAAGTACAGCACCTTTTCCAGGCTGCGGGGACTAATGTCCAGCAGCATGCCCATGCGGCTGGGGATGCCCTTGAAATACCAGATGTGGCTGACAGGCGCGGCCAGCTGAATATGGCCCATGCGCTCGCGGCGCACCTTGGCCCGGGTGACCTGCACGCCGCACTTGTCGCACACCTTGTCCTTGTCCTTAAACTTGATGCGCTTATACTTGCCGCAGTTGCACTCCCAGTCCTTGGTGGGGCCAAAGATGCGCTCGCAATAGAGGCCGTCCCGCTCGGGCTTGAGCGTGCGGTAGTTGATGGTTTCAGGCTTGGTAACTTCACCATGGGACCAGGCAAGGATCTGCTCGGGGGATGCCATGCCGATCTGGATGGAGTCAAGGTTGCTCAGTTCAAACAAAAGGGTCCACTCCCTTCAGCGGCGAAATGCCGCACCCTTATCTGCCGGCACGGATGCACCATCGCACCCGCACACGGCCAAACAGTCAACTGACTGGTGCAATTATTCCAGCGGATCGTCGAAGGAGTCCAGGGACAGTTCATCAACATTGAAGTCGTCCATGCCGTCATCCTCGCTGCCCAGGGAGAAATCATCCTGGCTGAAGTCCGCATCCATATCGATGTCCGCTTCCTCCTCGTCCAGGTCGGCGGCGGGCATATCGGGCTGGGTCGCAGCGGGTTCCTCTTCCTCGCGGGCGGAGGAATCGGGGGTCATCATGTCCTCGGGATCCAATTCGGGAATCTCGATCTCGTTCTTATCGGCATCCAGCACCTTGATGTCCAGGCTCAGGGCCTGCAGCTCCTTCACCAGCACCTTAAAGGACTCGGGCACGCCGGGGGTGGGGATATTCTGACCCTTGATGATGGCCTCGTAGGTCTTCACGCGGCCCACGGTGTCATCGGACTTGACGGTCAGGATCTCCTGCAGGGTGTTGGCAGCGCCATAGGCCTCCAGGGCCCAGACTTCCATCTCGCCAAAGCGCTGGCCGCCGAACTGGGCCTTGCCGCCCAGGGGCTGCTGGGTCACCAGGGAATAGGGGCCGGTGGAGCGGGCGTGCATCTTGTCGTCCACCAGGTGGTGGAGCTTCAGGAAGTACATGATGCCCACCGTCACAGGGTTTTCGAAATAGTCGCCGGTGCGGCCGTCCCGCAGGCGCAGCTTGCCATCCTTGAACAGGCGCTTGCCTTCCTCGTCCAGCTCCAGGCGCAGCGGCTTGCCGTTGTGGAAGTAGGTCTGCTGCATGCGGGGGTTGCTCTCATCCACAGGCGCAGCCATGGTGTCGGAGGCCAGGCCCAGGCAGTCGCGGATCTCCTCATAGGTGGCGCCATCGAAAACGGGTGTGGCAATGTGCCAGCCCAGGGCGCGGCAGGCCAGGCCCAGGTGCACTTCCAGCACCTGGCCGATGTTCATACGGGAGGGAACGCCCAAGGGATTCAGCACGATCTGCAGGGGAGTGCCATCGGGCAGGAAAGGCATGTCCTCCTCGCGGAGAATGCGGGACACAACGCCCTTGTTGCCGTGGCGGCCTGCCATCTTGTCGCCCACGGAGATCTTGCGCTTCTGGGCAATATACACGCGAACCATCTCGTTCACGCCGGGGGACAGCTCGTCCTTGTTCTCCCGGGTGAAGATTTTCACATCCACCACAATGCCGCCCTCGCCGTGGGGCACACGCAGGGAAGTGTCGCGCACCTCGCGGGCCTTTTCGCCAAAGATGGCGCGGAGCAGGCGCTCCTCGGCGGTCAGCTCGGTTTCACCCTTGGGGGTCACCTTGCCCACCAGAATATCGCCTGCACGAACCTCGGCGCCGATGCGGATAATGCCGCCCTCGTCCAGATCCTTGATGGCATCATCGGAAATGTTGGGGATGTCACGGGTGATCTCCTCCGGGCCCAGCTTGGTTTCACGGGCTTCGGATTCGAACTCCTCAATGTGGATGGAGGTGTAGATATCCTCCTTCACCAGCTTTTCGGACAGCAGCACAGCGTCCTCGTAGTTGTAGCCTTCCCAGGTCATGAAGCCGATCAGCGCGTTGCGGCCCAGGCCGATCTCACCCTTTTCGGTGGACGGGCCATCGGCCAGCAGGTCACCCTTTTCGATGATCTGCCCGGCGGAAACCACGGGGCGCTGGTTGATGCAGGTGCCCTGGTTGGAGCGGGCAAACTTGGTCAGGTGGTACACATGGCGCTCGCCATGCTCGTCCTTGATGACGATCTCGTTGCCGCTGACCTTGTCCACCACGCCGGATTCCTTGGCCAGGATAACCACGCCGGAATCGTGGGCAGCCTTGAACTCCATGCCGGTGCCCACCAGGGGCGCTTCCGGCACCAGCAGCGGCACAGCCTGGCGCTGCATGTTGGAGCCCATCAGGGCGCGGGTGGCGTCGTCGTTCTCCAGGAAGGGAATCATGGCGGTGGCCACGGAAACAACCTGCCGGGGAGATACGTCAATGAAGTCCACCTTGCCCACGGGCACCTCGATAATTTCGGCCTTGTCGCGAACCATGACCCGATCCTTGACAAAGGTGCCGTCCTCGTTCAGGGGCTCGTTGGCGGTAGCAACCTTATAGAAGTCTTCCTCATCGGCGGTCATGTAGATAATCTCTTCGGTCACCCGGGCATTGGCCCGATCCACCCGGCGATAAGGCGCCTCGATAAAGCCGTATTCGTTGATGCGCGCATAGGTGGCCAGGGAGCCGATCAGGCCGATGTTGGGGCCTTCAGGGGTTTCAATGGGGCAGATGCGGGCATAGTGGGAATAGTGCACGTCGCGAACCTCGAAGGAGGCGCGGTCGCGGTTCAGGCCGCCAGGGCCCAGGGCGGAAAGGCGGCGCTTGTGGGTCAGCTCGGCCAGGGGGTTGGGCTGATCCATGAACTGGGACAGCTGGGAGGAACCGAAGAACTCCTTGATGGCGGCGCTCACCGGGCGGATGTTGATCAGGTCGCCGGGCTTCACGTCGCTGGAATCCTGCACGCTCATGCGCTCGCGCACCACGCGCTCCAGGCGGGTCAGGCCGATGCGGATCTGGTTCTGCAGCAGTTCGCCCACGGACCGCAGGCGGCGGTTGCCCAGATGGTCGATGTCATCGGTAAAGCCCAGGCCGTAGGGCAGGCCCAGCATGTAGCTGATGGAGGCCACAATGTCGTCCGCCAGAATGTGCTTGGGCACCAGGGAAGCCACGTTTTCCTTCACGGCCTCCTTCAGCTGGTCGGCATCCACGGATTCCATCAGGGTCTTCAGGGTGGGCAGGTGAACCATTTCCAGGATGCCTGCCTCCTTGGGGTCGAAGGGCAGGTAGGCGGCAGCCTCAACAAAGTTGTTGCCGATCACCTTGCGGATGTTGCCATCCACATCCACCCACACGGCATTCACGCCGGCGTTCTGGATGGCGCGGGCGGTTTCCAGGTCGAAGGTATCGCCCTTCTTGGCCATGATTTCGCCGGTTTGCGGGTTGACAACATCCTCCGCAGCCACCTGGCCGTTGATGCGGGTGGCAATGGAGAGCTTTTTGTTGAACTTGTAGCGGCCCACGCGCATCAGGTCGTAACGCTTGGGGTCGAAGAAGAGGGAATTGAACATGTTGGTGGCGCTTTCGGCACTGGCGGGCTCGCCGGGCTTCTGGCGCTTGTAGATTTCAATCAGGCCTTCCTCGCGGCTCTTGGCGTTGTCGCCCTTCTGGATGGTGGCCTTCAGACGCTCGTCATCGCCCATCAGGTCGAGAATGTCCGCATCGGTGCCGTAGCCCAGGGCGCGGAGAATCACGGTGATGGGCAGCTTGCGGGCACGGTCGATACGCACCCACAGCACGTCGTTGGAGTCGGTTTCATACTCCAGCCAGGCGCCGCGGTTGGGGATGATCTGGCTGGAATACAGGGGCTTGCCTGCCTTGTCCAGCTGGCAGTCGAAATACACGCCGGGGGAACGCACCAGCTGGGAAACAATCACGCGCTCAGCGCCATTGATGATGAAGGTGCCGTGGTCGGTCATGAGGGGGAAATCGCCCATGAACACATCGGATTCTTTAATTTCGCCGGTCTCGCGGTTCTTCAGGCGGACAAACACCTTCAGCGGGGCAGCATAGGTCATGTCCCGCTCGCGGCAGCGCTCCACGGTGTTTTTCGGCGCGTCCAGGGAGTAGTCAACAAATTCAAGCACCAGATTGCCGTTGTAATCGGTAATCGGTGAAACGTCGGCCAAAACTTCACGAAGGTCGGTGTCCAGAAAGCGTTGATACGAGTTCTTCTGCACCTCAATCAGGTCAGGCATGTCGAGAACTTCTTCGATGCGCGAGAAGCTCATGCGCTTGCGGAGCTTGCCCATCTCAACCTCGTGTACCATAAAAAGCCATCACCCCTTACATCGTCCGACCAGCATCGTTTATTCCGTCAGCTGCTGAATATTTCCTCTTGCATCTTTTGCAGCCATCGTGTACAATGACAGACACAGGGAAAAACGCAACAGTACATAAAGACACTGATACAATTCTAAATTCTATCATTTGTCAAGCGGATTGTCAATGCTTTTTAAGGAAAATTCATAAATTCGTGTGCATGGTTCACCACATGCGTACAAGGGACAGGCCCTGGTAGTAGTGCAGGGCGATGTCCTCGCCGGTCAGGCCGTCCTGAGCCAGGGCGTAGGCGCCCCACTGGGGCATGCCCACACCGTGGCCGTAGCCGCGCCCGGCCATGTGAACGGTGCGCCCATCGGTGGAAAGCTCCGTCAGCAGGGTGGAGCGCATGACCGTGCTGCCCAGGGCCAGGCGCAGCCGGGCAGCGGATACCTTCACCCCGTCCACCAGCAGGGTTACGGCGCGGCCGCTTTCGCCCTTTTCGGCAATGCTGACGGTGCCGATGCTCTCCGGCACGGCGCCCGCCTGCCGGCAGGCGGCAAGAAACTCGCCGGCGGAAAAGTCTGCCTCCCACGCCTTGGCTTCCGGCGGCGCATGGGGGCTGTCCAGGCCGTCGGTCACCAGGGTGTAGGAGGGTTCGGCCTTCTGCCAGTCCAGTCCTTCCCGGGCCAGGGCGGTGCTGCCGCCGGAATGGGCGTGAAACCAGGTGTAGGGCAGGGCGCCGGCAGGGGTGACCAGCACCTGCCCGGCGGTTTCCTCCACGGCCTGGCGGATGGCATCGTTGATGTTTTCTTCATTATATGCCTGCGCTTCGGCAATATCGGTTGAGATGTCCGCGCCGGCATAGCGGCTCTCCTTTTCCGAAACGAAGCGCAGCACAAACGTCCGGGCCAGGATGGCCTGAGCCTTCAGGGCTTCCAGGGGCCAGTCGTTTTTCATTTCGCCGGCCACAACCCCCATCACATAGGTTTCAATGTCCATGGGGGCAATGGTTTCATCGGCAGTCAGGTAAACCTCCAGGGTGGGGATGCCTGCATCATCGGTGGCAATGCCATCGGGCAACGCAGGCGCCAGGGTCGGGGAGGGCGGCTCCTCCGGGGCGGCACAGGCGGACAAAAGGGCACAAAGCAGGCAGGCGGCAAGGAGTTTCATGCAAATACCTCCACTATATAATAAGGAAGCGTATGAAAAACAAGTCAAAAGTATGACAGAATCATAAAAAGCTGAAATTGCCATGGCCTTGCGGCAAAAATTCGCTGAAAATCCGTTGACAACGACAGAAAAGAATGGTATCATGAAACGGTTGATTGCATACGCAGGAGAAGTGTGCCCTTTTGGGGTGCGCATTCATCCGGGTGAAAGGGAGGTCGAAGTGCAATGGAAACCTTGAAGAATGCTGCCGCCAAGGTGGTTGGCACCAAGCAGGTGCTCCGGGCACTGAAGGCCGGAACCGCCGCCCGGGCCTATGTGGCCAACGATGCGGATACCTTCCTGTTCCAGCGCATTGTCACCGCAGGCGAGGCTGCGGGCGTGCCGGTGGTTCGGGTGGCGTCCATGAAGGAGCTTGGCGTGGCCTGCGGGGTGGAGGTATCCGCTGCCGCTGCGGCTGTGCTGAAGTAATCCTATCTTACTTGCGCCAATAAGTTTCCGAGGGTTGCGGAAATTTTTGGACATACATTTTGGAGGTGCTCTCATGCCCACGATCAATCAGCTGGTTCGTAAGGGTCGCGAGAAGGCTGCTAACAAGTCTACTGCGCCCATTCTGCAGGGCTGCCCGCAGAAGCGCGGTGTGTGCCTGAGCGTCAAAACCACGACGCCCAAGAAGCCCAACTCCGCTCTGCGTAAGATTGCCCGTATCCGTCTGACGAACTCCATCGAAGGTACCTGCTATATCCCCGGCATCGGCCACAACCTGCAGGAGCATAGCGTTGTGCTGATCCGCGGCGGCCGTGTGCGCGACCTGCCCGGCGTTCGTTACCACATCATCCGCGGTGCTCTGGATACCGCCGGTGTGGCCAAGCGTATGCAGGCCCGCTCCAAGTACGGCGCCAAGCGCCCGAAGAAGTAAGCTACAGCGCCCAACGGCAGCCTGAACCCATAGGCCATATCCGTCAGGCGGCACCTTCCCCTGGAACCGGGAGGGAGCGCCCGCCCCGCGGGACAGAAGGCCTGTGGGCCCGCAATATCCGTTGCGGGAGCCGCGTGATGCTGACACGCAGCCACAGGGAGATGGGTGCAGCGCTGAATTCAACGAAGAGTTTGTAGGAGGGAATCATATGCCCCGTCGCGGTTTTGTACCCAAGCGCGAGGTGCTGCCCGATCCCGTACACGGGACCACGGTGGTCACCAAGCTGATTAACCAGATTATGCTGGACGGCAAGCGCGGTGTCGCGCAGAACGTCTGCTATACTGCCTTTGACATGGTCGCCGAGAAGACCGGCAAGGACGC
>CAYMOM010000062.1:0-11409 GCA_964391995.1 uncultured Faecalibacterium sp. | reverse complement strand
GCCTGATGAACGAGCTGGCCCAGGGGCGCCGCTCTGGCGAAACAGAAGGCTGGCTGCCCCTGGAGGATGTGGAAGAACGTTTGGGGCTCAGCCATGAATAAGCTGCACCTTTCTCTCGCTGCCCAGGCGGAAAGCGATGTTCGGTTTCTGAAAAGCGGAAATGATCTGATTTTCTACCGGGCTAGCGGGATGGATGTGTTCATCGACCGGGTGCCGTATGCCCGGCGGGATTATCTGCGCATTTTGCTGAACCAGCAGCCCCAGGATGATATGTAAGTGCAGGAGGTGTTCCCATGGCATTTCTTCAGGTTCAGTTCTTTTCCCAGGCGCTGGAGGTTGCCTCCACCGTCAACGTGATTCTGCCGGAACCCAACCAGGGCATCGGCATGGAGGCCGCCAAGGCCGGGCAGCTGCCCAAGGTGCTTTACCTGCTCCACGGCTACAGCGACGATCACTCCATCTGGATGCGCCGCACCGCTGTAGAGCGCTATGCCGCTGCCTGCAACCTGGCGGTGATCATGCCGGCGGTGAACCACAGCTTTTACGCCAATGAGGCCCGGGGCGAGCGCTACTGGGACTACATCAGCCAGGAGCTGCCCCAGACCATGCACAGCTTTTTCCGCCTTTCGGACAAGGCGGAGGACACCTTTGCGGCAGGCCTGTCCATGGGCGGCTACGGCGCCATGAAGCTGGCGCTGGCCTGCCCCGAGCGTTTTGGCGCCGCCGGCAGTTTTTCCGGTGCGGTGGACATTGCCGGCATACGGAATCCGCAGATGGCCCGGGTGTTTGGCGACCTGGACAAGCTGCCCGGCAGCGAAAACGACCTGTTCCACCTGATGAAGAACAGGCCCGACCGTGCGCCCAGGCTGTATGTTTCCTGCGGCACGGCAGATTTCCTGTACGGCCAGCACCAGAGGTTCATCCCTGCACTGAAGGCCTGCGGCTGGGACGTGACCGCCTATGAAAAGCCCGGCGCCGTGCACGAATGGGGCTTCTGGGATGAGGAAATCAGGAAGTTCATCCCCTGGGCCATGGGCGCAGCGGAATAAAAACCAGGCCGCGATTGACCAAACTGCCCCTTTGGGTATATAATGCCAGACAGTGCGAATGCAAAGGAGGTTCTTCCCATGGCCGTATACAAGCGGGTACTGCTCAAGCTCTCCGGCGAGGCGCTGAAATCCGGCGCTGATCTGTTCGATTTTGACAAGGTGAGGGAAACTGCGGAAATCATCCGTGACATGCATGACCTGGGCACGGAGATCGGCGTGGTGATTGGCGCCGGGAACATCTGGCGCGGCCGCCAAGGCCCCGCCGCCAACATGGATGCCGTTACTGCCGACCAGATGGGCATGCTGGGCACGGTGATCAACTGCCTGTGCGTAGCAGATGCCCTGCGCAAGGCCGGCCTGGATGCGGTGGTGCAGTCCGCCGTGGACATGAACCGCTTCTGCGAGCCTTTCAACGCCATGGCGGCCCGCCGGCACCTGGCGGAAGGACGGATTGTGCTGTTTGCCGCCGGCAGCGGCAATCCCTTCTTCTCCACCGATACGGCTGTGGCACTGCGGGCCATTGAAATGCAGGTGGACGCCATCCTGATGGCCAAGAACATTGACGGTGTTTACACCGCCGACCCCAACAAAGACCCCAGCGCCAGGCTGATCAAGGACATTACCTACCGGGATGCCCTGGCCCAGAACCTGAAGGTGATGGACGCCGCCGCCTTTGCCCTGTGTGCTGAAAACGCCCTGCCCATGGTGCGGGTATTTGGCCTGGACGACCCCAGAAACCTGATCCGCGTGCTGGAGGGCAGCGACATCGGCACCTTTGTTCACCCCTGATAAAAAGCAGCGCCGTGCTTCTCGCATTTGAGAGGCACGGCACTTTTTTCAGTCCAGGCGAATGCTCCGGATCAGCTCCATGGGGGTTACGCAGTTTTCGCCCCACTGCCCGGCAGCGCGGATGCCGGCTTCACCGTGGAGCAGCGCTGCCAGCTGCATGGCTTCCAGCTGGGTGCAGGGCAGGCGCCTTGCCAGCAGTGCCCCCAGCATGCCGGAAAGCACATCCCCGCTGCCGCCCTTTGCCAGCGCCGGGGAGCCGGTGACATTCACGGCGGTGCAGGTGCCATCGGTCATCAGGCTGCGGGCGCCCTTCAGCAGCACATGGCAGCCATAGCGCCGTTGCAGGGCGGATAGGGCACCGAGGGGGTCCTCCGCCACCTGCTGCACCGTCCAGCCCAGCAGCCGGGCAGCTTCTCCCGGGTGCGGGGTGATGACAGCGTTTGCCGGCAGGGTTTCGCCTGTCCGGGCCAGCAGGTTCAGGGCGTCCGCATCCCACACCACCGGACAGGCAGCCTGGCGGAAATGGGCCAGCACCGGCAGTGCATCAGTTTCCAGGCCCAGGCCGCAGCCCGCCACGGCGGCATCCGCCTGGGCCAGCAGCCGGGGAACATCCGCCCGGCTAAGCGGCTGGCAGGTAGCGCCCGGGGCCAGGGCCTGCACAATGGGCAGCACAGCCTGCCGGCAAAGCACGGTGGTCAGGCCAGCGCCGGCCTTCACCGCTGCACCGGCGGCAAAGGCTGCCGCACCTGCCATGCCTTCGCTGCCGGCGAAAATCACCACCCGGCCAAAGCTGCCCTTGTGGCAGTCCGCCGGGCGCGGGGGAATCAGCCGGGACACATCCTGCCTGTCCATCCAGTGCAGGCCCGGCGCATCGCCGTAGTTTTGGGGAATCAGAATGGGCGCAAGGGTAATTTTCCCCGCGCAGGCCGGTCCCTGGCGCAGCAGCAGGCCTTGCTTCACCCGGTGAAAGGTAACAGTTTCCACCGCAGAAACCGTCTCCCCCAGCGCCCGGCCCGTTTCCCCATCAAGGCCGGAGGGTATGTCCACCGCCAGCACAGGGGTGTCGCCTTGGTTCATGGCCCGGATCAGCTCCGCCGCCAGGCCTTCCGCCGGCCGGGACAGCCCTGTGCCAAACAGAGCATCCACCAGCATATCGCAGGGCGGCAGCGGCAGCGCAGCAGGCCGAATGCTCACCCCGGCCTCCAGGGCCAGGCGGCGGTTCATGCCTGCATCGCCATGAGCTGCGGCGGAAAGCTCCATCACCGCAGCGGTGCCGCCCATGACCTGCCACAGCCGGGCCGCGGCATAGCCATCGCCCCCATTGTTGCCCGGCCCGCACAGGAAAAGGGCGCGTCCGCCGGGGATATGCCGCTGCAGGGCAGTGCAGACGGCCTGGGCAGCATGCTCCATCAGGAGCGCGCCGGGAACGCCGTGCGCCTGCATGTATTGCTGTTCCAGCGCCTGCATGGCGCCGGGGGTGATGGTGGTGAACATAGCGTGCCTCCTATGCATCAGCTTTTCCGGTACTTTGCTTTGGTGGCTGCGCCGCCCCGCAGGTGGCGCACAGCCTTGTTGTATTGCATCAGGGCAGCCACCTGCCTGCCCAGCTGCCTGTCAATGCCCGGCAGGCGCTGGCCCATGTCCTTGTGGACAGAGGACTTGGATATGCCAAAGGCCCGGGCAGCCTGGCGCACGGTGGCGTGGCGGTCGATCATATAGGCGGCAATGCTCAGGCAGCGCAGGCGGATGCTTTCGTCCATGGGGGGATGCCTCCTTGTGGCGTTTGCCAAAGCCTATGCGCTGGCAAATGCCGCAAGAACCCCGGGGCTATTCCTCCCGCAGCTGAATCAGCCGGACGCCGCGGCGGGCCACATAGTCCGCCTCCAGCCAGTATTCCGCGCCGCCGAAGCAGCCCGTTTCGATGTAATAGCGCAGGCCGGGCACATCCCGCAGGCTCTCCATGGGGGCAAAGCCGCCATCCGCCGTCTGCATGTACAGCCGGGCGTTCTGAATGCGCTCCCAGGTGGCAGAGGGTGCGGAATCGATAATGCGGAACATGGTGCCGTCCTGGCTCTGGCCTGCCACCATGGCGATGTGCCCGCTGACCACCGCAAAGGAGAACACTGCACCCTCCTGCAGCTTTTCCCTGATGGCAGGCAGGCTGTCGTACAGGTCATACCGGGTTTTGAAGCCCAGGTCATCCGCCGCGTGGCCCACCAGGTAGCTGTTCACCGTACCGCCTTCCCGCAGGGAAGCTGCGTAGTGGGCCGCCAGGTACTCCGGGGTGGTTTCCTCCCCCTGGAATCCCAGGCACTGCAGGGCGTGGCTCAGGGCAAAAATGGCGCAGCCGGACTGCTGCAGGTTGGTGCGCCCATAGGGCTTGTCCTGCCAGTATCCGCAGGACTGGCTGTGCAGGGTGAAGCCTTCCGCCTGGGTTTCCGGCAGCGGAACTTCCTCTGCTGTGCCGGCCTGCACCTTGCCTGCCGGCTGATACACATGCACATAAGCCGCGCTGTCGCCGGTGGCGATGGTCACCAGGCCGGCCCGGGCCGTGCCGGGCTGGGGCTCGTCCACGGAAAGGGTCAGGCTGCCCTCAGCGGCATCGATGTGGATGAAATCCTCCCGGGCGGTGGCTGTCCAGCTGCCGGCGCAGGCAACGGCAAAGGTTTTTGCCCCATCCGCATTCAGCCAGGCCGTGTGCTCGGCGCCCTCCACCAGCACAGGCTCTGCCGGGGGGAGAAGGGAAAGCTCCTCATCCACGCCCTGGGCGGCGGATTGCCTCACCTGCAGCACCATGGCGGCATCGCCGCTGCGCAGGGTCACGCTGCCCTGGCGGGGTGTGTCCGTGGCCTGGGTTACGGTGATGCACAGGCTTTCGCCGGAAAGTCCCTCCCCGGTATCCAGCTGCAGGAAGTCATCCCCGGTGGTGGCTGTCCATGCCCCGGGGGCGTACACCATCCAGCTTTTTTGGCCCCCATGGGCCAGCAGTGCGCCGCCGCCGGGCAGCACGGAAATCCCCGTCCCGTCGGTGACGGTCAGGTCGGCTTCGGCCCGGGCCTGGTTGCCCAGGGCATCGGTGGCGATGACGGTCAGGTGATAGGCTCCCGCCCGGGCAGGCACCCAGTGCCAGGCGGCATCCGCTGCCCAGGCCTTTTCCCCATCGGGGCCGGAGAGGGCGTATACATAGGTGTATGGCGCCAGCCCGCCGGCGGCGCAGGGCGCAGGCAGCAGCGGCTCACCGGCGGCAATGGTTTGGGGCAGCTGCGGCAGGGTGCAGGAAAGCGGGTCTGTCACGGTGAAATCCGCCTGGGCGGTTTCCTCCCGGGCGGTCACCATCAGGGTGTAGGCACCGGTTTCCCTGGGCAGATAGGAAACCGCTGTTTCCCCTGTTTCCCGGGTGAAAAGGGCCTCCCCTTCCCTGTACAGGGTATAGGCATAGCTTTCGCCGGCCTGGCCGGAAAGGGTGAAATCCACCGCATTCCCGGCGGCAACGCAGGCTGCACTGGGCACCAGGGAAAGCTCCGCCAGGGCGGCGCATGGCGCAAATGCCAGCAGGCACGCCAGCATACGGGCAAAATGACGCAAGGGACATTCCTCCATGTGGGTTGGTCGATGAAAGTATTATAGCAGGAATACCCAGGCCAGGCAAGGCATAACCTGCCGAGAGGTGATGGGATGACCGTGCTGCTTGCGGTGCTGATGGCCTGGCTGCTGCTGCGCTCCGCCACCGCCATGGAGGCCGCCGGCGCAGCCTGCAGCCTTTTTGTGCAAAGCGTGCTGCCGGGCCTGCTTCCCTATATGGTGCTGGCGCTTTTGCTGGTCAGCCGGCTTTCCGGCCCCATGCCCGGCTGGCTGCTGATGCTGCTGGGCTGGTGCGGCGGCTCGCCCACGGGGGCCAGGCTGCTGGGCCAGCAGCAGCGGCGGGACAGGCGCCTGGCGGTGCGCTGCGCCACCATGAGCCCCATGTTTCTACTGGGCACCCTGGGCACCTGGCTGAACAGCCCAGCCGCCGGCGTGTGCGTGCTGACCGGGGTGCTGGCAGGCGGATGGCTCACCGGGCTGGCGGTGAAGGCCGCCCCCCAGGGCCAGCCCGCAGCGGCGCAGCCCATGTCCTTCGGTCAGGCTGCTATGGCAGCGGCCCAGACCCTGCTGATGGTTTGCGCCACCATGGCTGTGCTGCGGACGGTGCTGGCCCTGCTGGCGGAGCTTTTCCCCCATTTGCTGCTGCCCCTGGCCCTGGTGCTGGAATCCACCACCGCAACCCGCCTGCTTTCCGCGCTGCCCCTGCCACTGTCCCTGCGCACAGGGCTGGCAGCCGGTGCTGCGGGCTTTGGCGGGCTGGCAGTGCTGCTGCAAAACCGCGCCTGCTATCCCCCGGGGCTTTTCAGCCTTCCCCGGCAGCTCCTTTATCAGACGGTTCACGGCCTGGTTTCGTTTGTGCTGGCCCTGGGGCTGATGCTGCTGTGGCCCTGATGGCTGCGCAAAAGAAGTTGACGGCCTGCACCTGATGTGTTAACATAGGGTTGCGGTGTGCCGGCAAAGCGGTGCTCTTCCGCAAAAGGAGTGAAGGAAATGCTGGAATTCAAGTTTGATACCCAGCTCCTCATCGAGGGCCATGACCTGGACGAGGATGCCATCAACGATTACTTCATCCAGAATTTCAAGGGTGATTGCCTGCTGGCTGTGGGCGATGACGAGCTGATCAAGATTCACTACCACACCAACGAGCCCTGGAAGGTGCTGGAATACTGCGCCTCCCTGGGGGAAATCTACGATGTGGTGATCGAGAATATGGAACGCCAGGAGCAGGGCCTGCAGGGCTGATGCAGGCTTGCCTGCCCCGGTATGCTTGTTTGCTGTACCCAAAACGGCCCAAAAGTGCCCCGTCTGCACATGACAGACGGGGCACTTTTGGCTTGCATCAAAGTTCCTGGCTGATGCGCACAGCGGCCTCCAGGGCCAGAAGCGCCACCCTGTCCTTTTCCTCCAGCATGGCGCTGGTGGGCAGGATGATGGCGCAGTCCTTGATGCTCTTATCCAGCACGCCGCAGGTGCCAGCAGGAAAGGTCCCGCGCCACATCCACACCCCTGTAGCGGGCCTTGTACACCGGGTAATGCTGGCTGGCGGTTTTCAGCAGGGCAATAGGCTGTGCGTCCAGGCCATCCAGCAGCCGCTGAAAGGTGACAAAGGAAAAGCAGCTGACCGCCACCCTGGGAAAGCCGGGCATGGGTGGCTGCGCCATGGGCGGGTTGAACATGGCCTCCTGGCTGGAATCGAACTGGTGAAGCAGCATGGCTGTCGCCTCCATGATGCATGATGCCTATCATAGCAAAAACCCCGCCTGCGCCGGGCAAGCGGGGTGCGAAATTTTTCGGCTTAGTACATGCCGCCCATGCCGCCGGCAGCGCCAGCGGGAGCAGCGGGTTCGGGAGCGGGGATGTCCGCCACCAGGGACTCGGTGGTCAGCACCATGGCAGCCACGGAGGCGGCGTTCTGCAGGGCGGAACGGGTCACCTTGGTGGGGTCGATAATGCCGCGCTCGATCATGTCCACATACTCACCCTTCAGGGCATCGTAGCCATAGCCGGGCTTCTTGGCGTTCTTGATGTTCTCCACAATCACGCTACCGTCAATGCCGGCGTTCATGGCAATCTGGCGGATGGGCTCCTCCAGGGCGCGCAGCACAATCTGCACACCGGTCTTGGCATCGCCGGCATAGTTGGCCAGTTCGGCCTGCACCTGGGGCAGCACGCTCAGCAGGGCAATGCCGCCGCCGGGAACGATGCCCTCTTCCGTAGCAGCGCGGGTGGCAGCCAGAGCGTCCTCAATGCGCAGCTTGCGCTCCTTCATTTCGATTTCGGTGGCAGCGCCAACCTGAATCACCGCCACGCCGCCGGCCAGCTTGGCCAGGCGCTCCTGGAGCTTCTCCCGGTCGTAATCGGAGGTGGTTTCGGCAATCTGGGCCTTGATCACCGCCACGCGGGATTCGATGTCGGCCTTGTCGCCGGCGCCGCCCACGATGGTGGTGTTCTCCTTGTTCACCTTCACCTGGCGGGCATGGCCCAGCAGGGACATATCGGCATCCTTCAGCTCCATGCCGGTTTCGGAGGAAATGACGGTGCCGCCGGTCAGAATGGCGATATCCTGCAGCATTTCCTTGCGGCGGTCGCCAAAGCCGGGTGCCTTGACAGCCACGCAGGTGAAGGTGCCGCGCAGCTTGTTCACCACCAGGGTGCTCAGGGCCTCGCCCTCAACATCCTCGGCGATGATCAGCAGCTTCTTGCCGGTCTGCACCACCTGCTCCAGCAGGGGGAGAATCTCCTGAATGTTGCTGATCTTCTTGTCGGTAATCAGGATCAGCGGATCATCCAGCACGGCTTCCATCTTCTCGGTATCGGTAACCATGTAGGCGGAAGCATAGCCGCGGTCGAACTGCATGCCTTCCACGGTGGTCATGCCGGTGGTCATGGTCTTGGACTCTTCCACGGTGATCACGCCATCGGCGCCCACGGTTTCCATGGCATCGGAAATCAGCTTGCCGATGGTCTCATCAGCGGCGGAGTTGGCGGCAACCTGGGCAATGGCCTGCTTGCCGTTGATGGGCTGGGACAGCTCGCGCAGGCCCTTCACAGCAGCCTCGGTGGCGGCCTCGATGCCCTTCTTCAGCACCATGGGGTTTGCGCCGGCAGCCAGGTTGCGCAGGCCCTCACGGATGATGGCCTGGGCCAGCAGGGTGGCGGTGGTGGTGCCATCGCCAGCCACATCGTTGGTCTTGGTGGAAACTTCCTTCACCAGCTGGGCGCCCATGTTCTCAAAGGGGTCTTCCAGCTCGATCTCCTTGGCGATGGTCACACCGTCGTTGGTGATCAGGGGAGCGCCGTACTTCTTGTCCAGCACCACGTTGCGGCCCTTGGGGCCAAGGGTGATTTTCACGGTGTCAGCCAGGGCGTTTACGCCCTTTTCCAGGCTGCGGCGAGCCTGCTCGCCATACTGAATCTGCTTTGCCATAATGCATGATCTCCTTTGCTCTTACTCAACGATTGCGAGAATATCGCTCTGACGGACGATGATAATCTCCTCGCCGTCCACCTTCACCTCGGTGCCGGCATACTTGGAATAGATAACCTTCTGGCCCACCTGCACCTGCATGGTGATTTCCTTGCCGTCCACATTGCCGCCGGGGCCAACGGCCAGCACCTGGGCCATCTGCGGCTTCTCCTTGGCGGCGCTGGTGAGGATCAGCCCGGACTTGGTGGTTTCTTCTGCTTCAACATTCTTGATGACAACCCGGTCACCCAAAGGCTTCACGGTCATGCTTTCATTTCCTCCTGACTTATGTTTCGGGGTTTGTTAGCACTCAATTGCATTGAGTGCTAACCGGTACGCTGTTAATATACGCTATTTAAGAAGGTTTAGCAAGCTTCCAGGATGGCAAAAATGCGAATAATCATCGAAAAAACAGGGACTATATGCAAATAGCTCACTCAATCTTGATATTTTGATTTTTCTTCATTTCGTGGTACAATAGCATGCAAAAAGGAGGTACTGCCATGGATTTTTCCGCCCTTCTGCTGGAGTGGTACGATACTCACGCCCGGGAGCTGCCCTGGCGGGGGATTCACGATGCCTATTGCACCTGGGTTTCCGAAACCATGCTCCAGCAGACCCGGGTGGACACGGTGCTGGCGTACTACGGGCGGTTCATCAGCCGGTTCCCCACGGTGCAGGCCCTGGCTGCTGCCCCCATTGATGAGGTGCTGAAGCTGTGGGAAGGCCTGGGCTACTACCGCCGGGCGCGGAACCTGCACAAGGGCGCCCAGCAGCTGGCAGCCATGGGCGGCGCGCTGCCGCAAACTGTTGCGGAGCTGAAGAAAATCAGCGGCATTGGGGATTACACCGCCGGCGCCATTGCCAGCATTGCGTATAACCAGCCGGTGCCTGCGGTGGACGGGAATGTGATTCGCGTGGTCAGCCGGGTGCGTGGCATTCGGGAAAACGTGGGCGCGCCTTCCGTGAAGCGCCGCATTGCCCGGGAGGCCGCCGCCCTGGTGCCCGCCAGCCGCCCGGGGGATTTCAACCAGGCCATGATGGATTTAGGCGCCACCCTATGCGTGCCCGGCACGCCTGCCTGCGAAAAGTGCCCCGTATCCGCCCTGTGCGATGCCTGCCGCGCGGGCGACCCGGAGGATATTCCCGACCTGCCGCGAAAAAATCCGCCCCGGGTGATGGACTACGACCTGTGCCTGATTTTCAGCCCCGAAGGCGTGCTGATGCGCCAGCGCACGGAAAGCATGCTCCAGGGCCTGTGGGTCTTCCCCATGCTGGAGGAGCACCACACGGCAAAGCAGCTGCCAGCCCTCATCAGCCGCCGCTTGCTGCCGGTGGAGGACATCCAGCCTGCCGGTGAAGCCCGGCATGTGTTCACCCACCAGATCTGGCAAATGAAGCTGTACACCATGCACACCACCTGCCCTGCCCCGCCCGGCTGGCGCTTCATCCCCCTGGCCGACCTGGACACCCTGGCCATCCCCACCGCCGTGCGTGCGGGGAAGGAACGGGCCAAAGGGCGCTGCCCTTTGGAAACCCGCTTAAGGGTCTTCGACCCTTAAGAATCCCGGGCTGGGCAGGTGGAACGTTCGCCGGCAAAGCGGGGGTCACGGTGCGCGGAGGGCGCACCGCGACGCGGGAGAGCGGCGCGGGGGAAGACGAATGGCGGGAAGGGAGAGTGTTATGAAGATTGCAGACACCAACATCCCCCTGGAGCTGCTGCACCGGATCGCCCAGCCCGACCATGTGGCTGTCATGGTATCCCCCACTGCCATGAGCGTGGAGCGTTTCTTCGACCGGGACGACCCGGAAAAGCAGTTCCTGCTGCAGACCATCAACAGCTGCGACAACCCGGAGGCCGTGATGGAAAACTACAGGCGCGGCCTGGCGCTGATCAACAGCCCGGAAAACTACGCTTCCTTTGTCAACAGCGGCTTCTTCACCATCGTCCGGGAGGATAACGGGCAGGACACCCGCCAGGCCGTCTGCGACCGGATTGCCCGGCATTTTGGCCTGAGATGATGGATTTTCCACCATATTTTCCGCTTTACACCTGTCAAATCAAGCGTTATAATAGGCTGTCCAAAGATTTTCCCGGCGGAAGTTGGAGCCTAAAACGACAAAGGAGGAACATCCCATGCAAAGCAATGTGCGTCCTGAATCCATGGTGCGCATCACCACCCCCGAGCTGGCCCATGCCTTTATCGAGGAGCAGGTGGCCGCCATCCGCGCCCAGGTGGGCGACAAGAAAGTGCTGCTGGCCCTGTCCGGCGGTGTGGATTCTTCCGTGGTTGCAGCCCTGCTAATTAAGGCCATTGGCAAGCAGCTGGTGTGCGTCCATGTGAACCACGGCCTGATGCGCAAGGGTGAAAGCGAGCAGGTGATTGAGGTTTTCGGCAAGCAGATGGACGCCAACCTCATCTACATCGATGCCACCGACCGCTTCCTGGACAAGCTGGCCGGCGTTTCCGCCCCCGAGCAGAAGCGCAAGATTATCGGCGCCGAGTTCATCCAGGTTTTCTC
>CAYMOM010000061.1:0-11534 GCA_964391995.1 uncultured Faecalibacterium sp. | reverse complement strand
CGACACCCACCCAGGCGCCCACGGCGACACCCACCCAGGCGCCCACGGCAACACCTACCCAGGCACCCACGGCAACGCCTACCCAGGCGCCCACGGCAACACCCACCCAGGCACCTACGGCAACACCTGCCGGTTCCGGCAAACGTTTGCCCGGTGATGTGACTGGCGATGGGCATGTCAATATGTTCGATGCGCTGCGGCTGCTGAAGTACCTGACAGGCTGGAACGTGAAAATCAACGGTGACAACGCCAATGTCAACGGCGATGGCGTCATCAACATGTTCGATGCGCTGCGGCTGCTGAAGTACCTTGCGGGCTGGGATGTGGTTCTGAAGTAAGAACAGTCCTGAGGATAAATCAAATGATCGAATTGAAAGGGGTAAATCAAAATGAAACGGTTTTCAGGCATCCTGCTGCTGATTCTCTGCCTGGCCATTGCAGCCACGGCTTTCGCAGCTGACTACCATGCCGGCAGCGAAGTGAAGGTCAAGCTCGCGATCGCCGGCAATCCCAACAAGGCTGCGATTGCTAACATTGCCTTTGATATCGACTGGAAGGTATTCGAGTTTGTCAAGGCTGAGCAGCTGTCGATGTCGTGCCTGACGATTCCTGAAACTTCCGGTCAGGTCTTCTCTCTGTTCGATGCCAGCGGTGCTCTTTCCCTGGGTGAGTTTGCTTCCGTTACATTGAAGATCAAGCCGGATGCTCCGGAAGGAACCTATTATGTTGGCGGAAAGGTGGTTTTTGAAGGAACCATCGATGAAGAGGAAACCACTGGTTTGCTTCTGGCCGACAAAACAGCCATCAACGTTTTCCACATCTGGGACGATGGCGAAATCACCACCCCTGCCACCTGCCAGGCGGAAGGCGTGAAGACCTTCACCTGCACCAACCATGGCTGCACCGCCACCAAGACCGAGCCTGTGCCCATGCTGACCAGCCACACCCCTGCCGCCCCCGTGCAGGAGAACCTGGTGCCTGCCACCTGCCTGGCTGCCGGCAGCTGTGATGAAGTGGTGTACTGCTCCGTGTGCAAGGCGGAGATCAGCCGCACCAAGCTGGATATTCCCATGACTGGTCACACCCCTGCCGCCCCCGTGCAGGAGAACCTGGTGCCTGCCACCTGCCAGGCCGCCGGCAGCTGTGATGAAGTGGTGTACTGCTCTGCGTGCAAGGCGGAGATCAGCCGCACGCCCAAGACGCTGGAAAAGCTGACCGCCCACACCGATGCCAATGGCGATTTCCTGTGCGATGTGTGCGGTGCATCCATGGCGCAGCCCACCCGCAAGGTGACGGTGAACGGCGGCACCGGCAGCGGCGAATATGCTGTGGGTGCCACGGTTTCCGTGAAGGCCAATGAAGTGGAAGGCGCTGCCTTCACCCGCTGGACCGGCCTGGACGGACTGACCATGACCCTGGGCGCTGCCGACAGTGCCAGCATCGCCTTTGTGATGCCGGACAAGGATGTGCAGATTGCCGCCGAATACACCCAGGTGAAGCCCACCACCTTTACCGTGACCTTCATGCCCAATGGCGGCACCGGCGAGATGAAGCCTGCCACCGGTGTGACCAGCCCCTATGCCCTGCCGGAGTGCGGCTTTGCTGCGCCGAAGGAGAAGCTGTTCAAGGGCTGGGCACTGGAGGAGAAGGGTGAAGTGCTGGCTACACCCTATCAGATTGCCGCCGATGTAACCCTGTACGCCATCTGGAAGGATGCGCCCCTGCCCAAGTTCACCGCGCCTGTGGAACCCCAGACGGTGGAAATCTTCGAGAAGGAAAAGGGCAGCTGGATGGTTTCTGCCACCCATGCCACCGGGTACCAGTGGTACATCAACCGCAATGACGGTCACGGCTATGTGAAGGTGAACGGTGCCACCGGCACCCAGTACATCACCAGCGAAGCTCAGCTGGAGAACGATGGCTATACCTATTACTGCATTGCCAGCAATGAATACGGCACGGCCCAGAGTGCAGTGTTTACCCTGAAGGTCAAGCCTGTTCTGCCCAAGACCGGCGATGGCACGCCCCTGGCCATTTGGTGCGCGCTGCTGATGGTCAGCGCCGCCGGCGTAGCCATCATGCGCCGCCGGAGCGCCTGACGCAAACAAACGCCCCGCAGCAGAAACGCTGCGGGGCGCCATTTTTGTGTATTCAGGCCCAGTGAACCCACACGGACATCTCGCCGCCGCCCCGGTTGCCCCAGGCGTAGTAGGGCACAAAGGTCAGGGTCTGGGCGGAGGTGTCCGGCAGGGTTTCGGCGTAGAGGTCGGTTTCGCCGGACTGGCGCAGGCCCTGGCAGGTGATGACGGTCACCCCGCACAGCAGGTCATCCCGGTGCTGGGCGGCGGCGGTGCCGGGCACAACGGACAGGTTCCACAGCATGGGGCCATTGTCCTTTTCCTCCAGGCAGTACACCACGGGGCCGCGCATGAGGGCGGTTTTGCCCACATAGTTGGGTGTGCGCACGCTGGCGGACATGAAGCGCACCTCCATGGGCATGTCCAGGGCAATCACATCACCGGCGGCAAAGGCGCGATCCAGGGTGATGCAGCCGTTTTCCACCGGCGCGTCCATGGTTTCGCCGTTCAGGGTCAGGCGGTATTCCCTGGCCCAGCCGGGCTTGCGCAGCTTCAGCTTCAGGGCGGCAGGGGAGCGGAAGGTCAGCTTCACGGCGCCGCTCCAGGGATAGTTGGCCTCCAGGTCAAAGGCCACATGCTGACCGGCCACGTCCGTATCCACCTGGCTGGCAATGTACTGATCCACCAGCAGGCTGTCCTCATCGGCGGCAAAGATGTAGCTGCCCAGGCCTGTCAGGGTGCGCAGCACATTGGGCGGGCAGCAGGCACAGCCAAACCAGCCCAGGCGCTCCGGGTCAACATGCATGTCCTGGCGGCGCATGCAGCGCTCGGGCCATACCTCCAGGGGGTTGATGTAGAAATACTTGGTGCCGTCCAGGCTTACGCCGGAAAGAATGCCGTTGTACAGGGCGCGCTCCACCGTGTCGCCATAGCAGGCGTTGGGCTGGATGCGGTTCAGGCGGCTGGCAGTCATGGCCAGGGCGATGGAGGCGCAGGTTTCGGTATAGCAGCGCTCCGGCGGCAGGTCGTAGTCGAAGGAGAAGGCCTCGCCCTCGTGGGTGGAGCCAACGCCGCCGGTGATGTACATCTGCCTGTGGATGATGTTCTGGAACACCGTGTCCGCCGCCGCCACCAGGGTGGGATCACCCGCCATTTCGCCCACATCCGCCATGCCGGAAAGCAGGTACAGCTGGCGCACGGCATGGCCTGCGCCCTCGGTTTGCTCCCGCACAGGCTTGTGAGCCTGGTTGTAGGTGTAGGGCATTTGCGGATGGCGCAGGCCGCTCCAGCCGGGCTTTTCGCCCCGGGCGTCCCGCTCGGCATCGTAGTAATGGGGCTGCTGCCCGCGGACATCCAGGAAGTACTTGGCAAGGCGGATGTACCGTTCCTCGCCGGTGACCCGGTACATTTTCGCCAGACCCAGCTCGATCTCCTCATGCCCGGGATAGCCGTGGAGCTTGCCTTCCTCCGGGCCGAAATGGGCATCGAAGCAGTCCGCCACGCGGCAGGCCATGTCCAGCAAACTGCGCTTGCCCGTGGCCTCAAAGTAGGCAACGGCGGCCTCGAACATGTGGCCCGCCACATACATTTCATGGTGATCTCGCAGGTTGGTAAAGCGCTTGTCCAGCCCGCCGATGATGTAATAGGTGTCCAGGTAGCCGTCCGGCTGCTGGGCCTGGCCGGCCAGGGCGATGGCCTCATCCACGGTGTTTTCCAGGGCGGCATCCGGGTGGGTGGCCAGGGAATAGGCAGCGCCTTCAATCCACTTCCACAGGTCGCTGTCCTGGAACCACCAGCCCTCAAACTTGCCTTCCTTCAGCCCGGCGGCAATGCGGAAATTCTCCATGCAGTGGCTGGGGGCCACGCCGGGCACCCGGTCGTTCAGGGTTTCCCACATGTAGGGGATGGCAGTCTTCCGGGCGGTTTCGATGCGGGCAGTGAAAAAGGGATCGGTAATGCGAATATCCTTCAGGGGCAGGGAATGATACATCAGTCTCTCTCCTTTGCTTCAGATATACAGGTTACCTCCACATTCGACCAAACGCCGTCCTTTTCCTGCAAAAAGCGGGGAAATATTCGCTCTTTTTCCCGTCAGACCTTGACAGGCGGTGAACATTGTATTATTATTGTATACAAAGTGCAAACAAAGTACATGCACTTTGATTTTTTGCTTCATTGCAAAGGAGCTGCCCGCCCATGAACAACTCCCTTTTCCAGCCCATGATGGAAAGCCGACCCATCCGGGAAATAGCCTACGAGGTGCTGAAGCACGCCATTATCACCGGGGAAATTCCTGCTGGCGAGCGCATTGTGGAAACCGATTATGCCGATCGCCTGCACATCAGCCGCACCCCCCTGCGGGAGGCGCTGCGCAAGCTGGAGCGGGACGGCCTGGTGGAGTATGTGCTGCGCCGCGGCGTGGTGGTGCGGGCCTTTACCATTGCGGATGTGGAGGAGATTTACACCATCCGCAACTCCCTGGAAATGCTGACGCTGCCTGCCATTGTCAAAAACGCCACAGCGGAGGATATTGCCCAGCTGCGCAGCCGCCTGCATGAAATGGATGCCGTGCAGGAGCGGGGGGACATCGAAACCCTTTCCCCCATGGCCCGGGCCTTCCATGCCCACCTGACCAGCCTGTGCCGGCAAAACCGCATTCTCCGCGTCATCGAGGGCCAGGACGAGTTTATCACCCGGTTCTCCGCCATGTCCATCCAGCAGGAAAACCGCCGCTCCGCCGCCCACCAGGAGCACTATCAGCTGGTGGACTATGTGGAAAAGCGCGACCTGACCAGCTTTACCGAGCTGATGGGCAAGCACATTGAGCGCAGCAAGGAAAACTGCCTGGCTGCCCTGGCGGCCCAGCGGCAGAACCAGGCCTGAATGAAAACGGATGACCTGAATATGGAGGAATGAACATGAACAGCCAATGGGATCTTTCCTACCTGTACAAGAGCTTTGAGGACGAGGAATTTTTGGCCGATCTGGCCCGGCTGCCGGAGATGATCCGCGCCCGGCGGGCCATTCTGGAGGACGCAACACTGACGGATGTGGCCCGGCTGGAAAAGCTGGCGGACAGCGATGAGGCGCTTTCCGCCCTCAGCGACAAGGTGGGCAGCTTTGTTTACCTGACCCTGGCGGTGGATGCAGGCAACACTGCCGCCAACATGTACATGGACAAGCTGGACATGATCATGAACGAAGCCTCCCTGGTGGATTCCGCCATCACCCGGTATGTGGGCAGCGTGGAAAACCTGGAGGGGTGCATTGCCGCCTCCCCCAAGCTGCAGAAGATTGCCTTCGCCCTGCGGGAAAAGGTGGAGAGCTGCAAGCACACCATGGCCCCGGAGCTGGAGCCGTGGATGCTGGAGATGCAGCTGTCCGGCGGCAACGCTTTCAGCCAGCTGCGGGACAAGCTGGATTCCAACCATACGGTGGAATACCGGGGCCAGTCCATGCCCCTGTCCGCCGTTCGCGGCCTGGCCTATGATGCGGATGCTTCCGTCCGCAAGGATGCCTACGAGGCGGAGATTGCCGCCTATGCCAGGATGGAGCTGCCCATGTCCTTCTGCCTGAACAGCATCAAGCAGGAGGCCCGCACCCTGGCCAAGGCCAGGCATTATGACTCCGTGCTGGACATGACGCTGGATTACAGCCGCATGGACAGGGCAACCCTGGATGCTATGCTTACCGCCATGAAGGAGTATCTGCCCCACTTCCGCCGCTACCTGAAGGCCAAGGCCAAGCTGCTGGGACACAAGAACGGCTTGCCGTTCTACGATCTGTTCGCTCCCGTGGGCCATGCCAGCCGTACCTACACCATTGAGGAGTGCCGGGAAAAGCTGATGGCGGAGCTGGGCAAGTTCAACCCGGAAATGGCCTCTTTTGTGGACAATGCCTTTGCCCAGCGGTGGATTGACGTGTATCCCCGTGAAGGCAAGAGCGGCGGCGCCTTCTGCTCCTCGGTGCACTTTGCGGACAGGAGCCTGGTGATGACCAACTTCCAGGGCAGCTTTTCCGATGTGAGCACCGTTGCCCACGAGCTGGGCCACGCCTGGCACAACCGCTGCCTGGCAGGCCTGCCCTATGCAATGATCGACACCCCCATGCCCCTGGCGGAAACAGCCTCCATCTTCAACGAAACCATCCTGGCCCATCAGGTGCTGAAAGCCGCTGCCCCCGAGGAAAAACTGACCCTGCTGGACGCCACCCTGACTGAATCCACCCAGACCATTGTGGACATCCTCAGCCGGTACCTGTTTGAAACCGAGGTCATTGACACCCGGGCCGACCATGCCATGACCGTGGAGGAACTGAAGGACGCCATGCTCCGCGCCCAGGATGCCACCTATGGCGATGGCCTGGATTCCCAGGTGCGCCACCCCTACATGTGGGCCTGCAAGAGCCACTATTACTCCTCCGGCCTGAACTTCTACAACTTCCCCTACGCCTTTGGCGAATTGTTTGGCAAGGGTGTGTTTGCCCAATACCTGCAGAAGGGCGCCGCCTTTGTGCCGGCGTACAACCAGCTGCTGCGCTCCTGCGGCTCCGCGCCCGTGGCGGATGTGGCTGCCAGCGTGGGCATTGATCTGCGCAGTGCGGACTTCTGGCGCGCCAGCCTGGAGATCATCAAGGGCGAGATTGACGAGTTCTGCACCCTGTGCGAAGCCTGACACCAAACAGCATCAGCAGCCCTGCCCGGCCGTTTCGCCGGCGGACAGGGTTGCTTTTTTGCACAGCAAAAAGCCCGGAAAACGTTGTCTATCAACGTTTTCCGGGCTTTGTGGCGGAGAAGGCGAGATTTGAACTCGCGCTGCGGTTACCCACACTACTCCCTTAGCAGGGGAGCCCCTTCGGCCTCTTGGGTACTTCTCCATGTCAAGTGATATGAGCGCCGCCGCTGTTTGAAGGAACTGCGGAGAGAGAGGGATTCGAACCCCCGGTGTCTTGCGACATCACTGGTTTTCAAGACCAGCGCCATCAACCGCTCGGCCATCTCTCCACCAGGAACCAGCTTTGCCATTATAGCACGGCTGGCCGCTGCCGTCAAGGGCAATGCGCAAAGTTTTTTCCCGGAGAAGAAAAAATGTTGCCACGGGGCGTTGACAAGGCGCGCCGGGTGTGGTATGATACCTGTGTTTGAAGTAGAAGCTTGCCCGTTTCTCACCTTGCGCGGCTCGCGCTGCCGGGTTCCATGGCATCTTTTCCGCAATCGGAATGTGTTCATGCAGCGACGGGTCGGCAGATCCGCCGCTTTTTTTCTGCGGCGGAAGGTCAAACGGAGAGATTTGGAGGTGTATGGTTATCGCAATCGATCTGATGATCAACGAGGAGATTCGCGACCGGGAGGTTCGCGTGATCGACGAGAACGGTGAACAGCTCGGCGTGATGCTTACGCAGAAGGCCATTGAGCTGGCGGAGGAGCGCGGCCTTGATTTGGCGAAGATCCAGCCCACGGCCAAGCCGCCCGTGTGCAAGCTGCTGGACTACGACAAGTACCGCTACGAGCAGTCCAAGCGGGAGCGCGAAAACCGGAAGAATCAGCGGGTCGTGTCCATCAAGGAGGTTCAGCTTTCCGCCACCATCGAGGAGAACGACATCCTCACCAAGGCGAAAAATGCCCTGAAGTTCCTGCAGGATGGCGACAAGGTTAAGGTTTCCATCCGCTTCCGCGGCCGCCAGATCACCCACAGCGAAATCGGCCTGAAAATCATGCAGGATTTCGCCAAGCGGTGCGAAGAGGTCAGCACGGTGGAGCGCCGCCCGCTGATCGACGGCCGTCACATGATCATGATCCTGGCCCCCAAGGCAGCCAAGGCCTCCTTCGCGGAGAAAAAGGCCGCCCGGGAAAAGGCCGCTTCTCAGGAAACGGCGCAGGAATAACCCCAGTAATCAGCAAAGGAGGACCATTCCATGCCTAAGCAAAAGAGCCACCGCGGCGCTGCCAAGCGCTTCTCCTTTACCAAGAGCGGTATCGTGAAGCATAAGCAGATGAACGCCAACCACCAGGTTCGTCTGAAGACCACCAAGCGCACCCGTCACCTGCGGGCTGACGGCATTGTGGACAACGCCGCCGAGGCGCGCACCATCCACAAGCTGCTGCCCTACAAATAAGCCATTAGCTGGCAAGGAGGTTTCATTACATGGCACGCATTAAGAGAGCTGTGAACGCTCATAAGAAACGCCGCAAGGTTATGAAGCTGGCGAAGGGCTACTGGGGCGCTAAGTCCAAGCAGTACCGCGCCGCTACCGAACAGGTTGCTCGCTCCCTGCGCTACGCCTACACCGGGCGTAAGCTGCGCAAGCGCGATTTCCGCCGCCTGTGGATCACCCGTATCAACGCCGCCGCTCGCCTGAACGGCATGAGCTATTCCACCTTTATCAATGGCCTGAAGAAGCAGAACATTGAGGTCAACCGCAAGATGCTGGCCGACCTGGCTGTCAACGACGCCGCTGCCTTCGCCAAGCTGGTGGAGATTGCCAAGGCGTAAGAGCCCGCCCATTGCACCTGTGCGTCATCGCGCAGGTGTTTTTTGCAGGCGTGCCCGGCTTTTTGCCCCTTTTCACGGGGGCAAAGCTGTGGTATACTGTTCCAGGGCGCGGGGGATGGCTTTTCCGCCGCGCCGGATTGAAGCAAGTGAGAGAAAAAAAGGAGCAATCATCTATGAGAAAGATCGGCGTATTGACCTCCGGCGGCGACGCCCCTGGCATGAACGCGGCGATCATGTCCATCGCCAAAACCGCGGCCCGCTATGGCATGCCCCTGGTGGGCGTGAAGCGTGGCTACAACGGCCTGCTGCGCAAGTCCACCAGCATCAAGGACGACCTGCAGGAGCTGCACCTGGACACCGTGCTGGACATTGCCGACCAGCCCGGCACCTACCTGCGCACCGCCCGCTGCAACGAGTTCCGCGAAGCCGCCTGGCGGGAGGTAGCCGTGAAAACCCTGCGGGACATGGAGATCGACGGCCTGGTGATCATCGGCGGCGATG
This sequence comes from uncultured Faecalibacterium sp., assembly GCA_964391995.1. Taxonomy (GTDB): domain Bacteria; phylum Bacillota; class Clostridia; order Christensenellales; family Aristaeellaceae; genus UBA11524. The sequence goes on along the minus strand of CAYMOM010000061.1, from coordinate 2,464 downwards.
GCTCCTTCCAGGGCGCTATGCGCCTGTGCGAGCTGGGCATTCCCTGCATTGGCATTCCCGGCACCATCGATAACGACCTGGCCTATACCGAAATGACCCTGGGCTACGAAACCGCCGTGCAGGTGTGCACGGATGCCATTCGCTCCATCCGCGCCACCAGCCGCTCCCACGACAGGCCCCATGTGGTGGAGTGCATGGGCCGCCACTGCGGCGATATTGCCCTGAAGGCCGCCTGTGCCACCGGCAGCGAGATCGTCATCGTGCCCGAGGTGCCCTGGACCATCCAGGAGGTTGCCAACCGGCTGAACAAGCAGATTGCCAAGGGCAACACCCGCACCACCGTGGTGATTGCCGAGGGCTGCTGGGATTCCCTGGCCGAGCCTTTCGACATGTACGAGTTCCTGACCAGCCACGGCAAGGAGTGCTTCAAGGGTGAGCCCTGGAGCGCCAATCGCCTGGCCAGCGTGCTGCAGCGCATGTGCAACATCGAGATCCGTTCCACCGTGGTGGGCTACACCCAGCGCGGCGAAAACCCCGTGGCAAAGGACAGCGCCTTCGCCTTCGAGGCCGGCAACGTGGCTGTGAAGCTACTGCACCAGGGCATCAGCAACCAGGTCATCGGCATGCGCCAGGGCCGCGTGTTCTACATGCCCATCGAGGATGCCCTGCGGGCCAAGCGGGATTTCCGCACCGACCTGTATGAACTGGTTAACGATATCAACCAGCACTGACAATTGAGAGGATATAGCCATGCAAGACATCATTCTTGAGCTTTTCTCCGGCGTGGTGGACATGTTTTCCGTTGCCGGCGTAAAATCGCTAATCATGTTCGCCATTGCAGGCGTACTGATTTACCTGGCCATCAAAAAGGACTACGAGCCTACCCTGCTGCTGCCCATCGGCTTTGGCTGCATCCTGGCAAACCTGCCCGGCGCCATTGATGCGGTGACCGGCGCCAAGGTGCCCGCTGTGCTGGGGGAGAGCGGCTTCCTGAGCGTGCTGTTCAATGCCGGCATCGCCAACGAGCTGTTCCCGGTGCTGATCTTCATCGCCGTGGGTGCCATGATCGACTTCTCTCCGCTGCTGAAAGATCCCTCCATGATCTTCTTCGGCGCGGCGGCCCAGTTTGGCATTTTCGCCACCTTCCTGCTGAGCCTGGTGCTCATTCCCGCCATTCCCGGCCTGGTGGCGGAGGGCGATTCCGACATGGTGATGAAGCTGGCCTCCGCCATTGGCATTATCGGTGCGGCGGACGGCCCCACCACCCTGTATGTGGCAAACCACTTCCAGCTGAAGGACTACATGGGCCCCATTTCCGTGGCTGCCTACAGCTACATGGCGCTGGTGCCCGTCATTCAGCCGCCGGTGATCAAGGCGCTGACCACCAAGAAGGAGCGTATGATCCGCATGGACTACAACGAGGAGCGCTGCTCCAAGACCACGCTGATCCTGTTCCCCATCATTGTTACGGTGGTGGCAGGCATCATCGTGCCCATGTCCGCGCCCCTGGTTGGCTCCCTGATGTTCGGCAACCTGATCCGCGAGTGCGGCGTGCTGGAGCGCCTGTCCAAGACCGCCCAGAACGAACTGGCAAACCTGGTGACCATCGTGCTGGGCATCACCGTGGGCGGCACCATGGTGGCGGATAAGTTCCTGCACCCCACCACCGCGCTGATTCTGGTGCTGGGCCTGTTTGCCTTCGTGTTCGACACCGCCGGCGGTGTGCTGTTTGCCAAGTTCCTGAACCTGTTCCGCAAGAAGAAGATCAACCCCATGATCGGCGCTGCGGGCATTTCCGCCTTCCCCATGTCCTCCCGCGTGATTGCCAAAATGGCCCTGAAGGAAGACCCCAGCAACTTCATCCTCATGCAGGCCACCTCTGCCAACGTGTCCGGTCAGCTGGGTTCCATCGTAGCCGGCGGCATGGTCATCACCCTGGTGTCCATGCTGCTGGGCGGCTGATGAAAGGAGTGACTGACATGAAGAAGCTGATCGCTTTCATCCTGCCCCTGTTCACCGCCGCCACTGCCCTGGCGGAGGACTCCATTGGCATCATTGGCGGCGCCGACGGCCCCACAAAGGTCTTTGTTGCCGCCGAACCCTCCCTGCTGGGCAAAGGCCTGCTGGTCACCGCCGGCGGCCTGTGCGGCGTGTTCCTGGTGCTGATTCTCTTCTACTTCACCATCAAGCTGATGCAGAAGTTCGTCAAGTAATCCACTGCCCCAAACCAGCCATGAGCTGCCCCCCTGATTCCTTTCGGAATCAGGGGGGGTGCACATAGAGGAAAGCAGAAAAAAGAGAATAGAAATGCCTTGACAGAGGGACGCTGCGATGTGCAGCGCCCCTTGTTTTGATGGTTCCGGTGCTGATTTCCCCGGCGAGCTGCCGGCAGGAAAACATGCTGCAGGCCGCGAAAGCAGGTGAAAAAACAGGAGGGAAGGCAAATGATACGGATTTCGAAGGA
>CAYMOM010000060.1:0-11689 GCA_964391995.1 uncultured Faecalibacterium sp. | reverse complement strand
CGATGACCGCCTGCAAAGCCCCAATGGGGCAGGAGCCCAAGGCCCCCGGGCAGGAATAGCAGTTCATGCCCGGCAGACACAGGTTTTTCAGCTTGCCCTTGTAGATTTTCCCCTGGGCAAACCCCCACAGGTAGCTGTTGCTCGCCAGCGCCCACAGGGTCTGAATACCGTGGCGGAAACCCTGTCCGTGTTTCTTTTCAGCCAATCCCGATGCACTCCAAACATATTTTGATGGCCTTGCTGAGCACCACAGCCATTTCCCCCCGGAGAATGCCATAGGCCATCATGCCCAGGCCGCAGACTGCCAAGGTGATTCCCAGCCACCGGGGCGCATGCCTGCCCATCATTGAGCAGCCCCCAGGGCGGCAAGCTCCACCTCCACAATTTCCGTCCAGGCTGCCAGGTTCCGGGCGCCCACATAGGTCTGGCCTACAATGTTGCCGCTGCCATCCACAAAGAAGCTTTCCGGCACCGCTTCAATGCCTGTCAGGCGGTCATTCAGATTCCCGTCATCCGGAATGACAAAGGGAAACTGCGCTCCGCTGGCCTTGGAAAGCATCTGTGCCCGCTCCAGGGCGCCCTCATCGATGCCATAGGCCGTTTTCACGTCCAGCACCATGGCCACAACGCCCACCTTCACGCCCTTGTCCGCATAGGCCTGGCGCAGCTTTTCCAGCTCGGGCATTTCCTGCACGCAGGGGGAACACCAGGTGGTGAAGGCATTCACCAGCGTCAGGTCATTCTGCTGGAAAATCTCCTGGGTAACAGCCTTGCCGAAGACATCCTCCGTGGCAAACTGGCCCACGTTCTGCACATTCGCCACCCTTGCCTTGGAAAAGGCCGAGTGGCCGTCATTCAGGTTCAGCGGTTCCATGGGGGTGATGGCCACTGCCGCCTGCTGCAATTCGTCCGCCAGGCCCAGATCCGCACTGGAGCTGATGCTCAGGTAATACTGGAAAGTGCCGTCCCGGCTTTCCCCCAGCCTGGTGTGAACATCGCAGCCGGTGATGGCGTCAAGCTCCGCCACCACATCCTTGTGATACACGCCCAAGGCGCCCAGGCGCCCCAGGCTCTCCTCCCAGGTGAAGAAATCCACCGACAGGCCCTCCTGGGCCCGCTGCTCCTGGCTGGTGGTGGAAAAGCGCAGCCCGGCATAGCGGATGGTGTTTTCGTCCGCGTAGTCCTCCAGGGGCATGGCGAAAACCTCCCGGCTGTCCAGCCTATCCAGCAGGGATTGGGGCAGGGTGAAGCGCATGCCCATGAAGGGATAGTCATACACCTCCAGCGCCTGTATGCCGCAGTCCGCCGGACGGAAAACCAGCATGTCCGCCTCCTGTGCCAGGGCCGCACCGCATACGAGCAGGAAAGCTGCCATCAAGGCAAATAAACGTTTCATCAAACAGCACTCCTTTCATCAGTGCCTTCATTCTATCATATCGAAAGGGAAACTTCCACCTGCATTTGCAGCCTCCCGGTGAACAAGCTGTGAATTTGTTTCGCTTTTGTGTGCATTCATAAACCGACTTGCGGTCGGTTTTCACCCATGGTTTTCCCCAAGCCTGTGGACAATTCTGTGGATAATGTGGAAAACTCGTGTTGGAAACATCAGCTTCCCCTGTGGATAACTTGCTGAAAACCGACTTTCCTTTCCTTGCTATTTCGCCGGAACGCCTGCAATGTCAACAGTTTCACAATACCGACTCACGGTCGGTTTTCGTTTTTTCCACATTCCCCAGAACAATCCACAGGCTTCAGTCGGTGATGTTATCCACAGTGTGGATAATTTGTTACAAACCCAAGCGCATGGCAACAAAAAATGCCGCATTTCTGCGGCAAAATCGCGTTTACTGGTGGGGATTGGCTGCAATTTCCTTGGGCAGGAAGCCGCTGAATTCGGTTTTTTCACCGTTGCTGACCAGGCTTACATCCCCGCCCCTGTCGCACAGCACCTTTTTCACAATGTACAGCCCCATGCCATGGCCGGTGGCCTTAGTGGTCACACCGGGGTTGAAAATCGCCTGCTGGCTCTTGACGGGAATCATAGGCCCGTTGTTGGCAACAGCAAAGCGGAAGGCCTTCAAGTCCTCCGTCAGGGTGATGGTCAGCTGCCTGTCCTCCACCTCTTCCAGTGCATCGATGGCGTTGTCGGTCAGGTTGGAAAGCACCTTGCACATTTCCCAGCCGGGGATGGGCAGATCCTTCCAGGGGGACTGGATGTTCACCGTCACGCGGATGCCTGCCTTTTCGCAGGCGGCCAGCTTCACCTGAAGCAGCGCGTTGATAGCCGGGTTGGCGGTTTTCAGCACACGGCTTACGGCGGTGATAGCCCCATACACCCGCTCAATGTAGGCGTTGGCTTCGGCGTACTCCTCCATTTCCGTCAGGCTGTACACCACCTGCAGATGGTTGAGAAAGTCGTGCCTTTGGGCGCGCAGGGTGTTGTTCAGTGTTTCCATGGCGCTGATGGTTTCATCCATATCGTCCAGCTGCTGCAAAAGCCGCCGGGATGATGCCGCCTCCCGTATGTCCATGGCGCCACCCCAGATGACCACCGCCGCTGCCAGCACCAGCAGATACCGGGCCATGGGCATGTCCGCCGTAGCGCCTGGCTGGAGCATAGCATACACCACCACGATTACCATCAGGGCAGCTTGAATGGCGTTGGTCACCACCGCCATCCAAAAGGCCTTGTTGGCATTCACATCCCTTTTCAGGCGCTTCACTTTTTCATCCCCCCTTCCGAACCTGGTGGTTTTTGAGGATGGTAGCCTCATGCCCCATGTCGCTGGGGTGATAGTAGGTCTTCCCCTTCACCTCCGGGGGCATGTACTCCTGCTGCACCCAGTGCCCGGGGAAGTTGTGGGGATAGAGGTATCCGTCCCCGCTGGCAATGCGGTTGTGCCCGGCGTAGTGGGTGTCCCGCAGGTGTACAGGCACCGGGCCGAAGCCGCCCTTCTCCGCATCGGCCATGGCGGCATCCACCGCCTGGCTGACGCTGTTGGACTTGGGGCTTTCGCACACGGCAATAATGGCCTGGGCAATGGGCAGGCGGGCCTCCGGCATGCCCATGGTTTCCAGGGCGGTGGCGGCGGCTGCGGCCTGGAGCATGGCAATGGGATTCGCCACGCCCACATCCTCGCTGGCGTGGGCCAGGATGCGCCGCACAATCATCCGCGGGTCAACCCCCGCATAGATCAGCCGGGCAAACCAGGCCAGTGCCGCATCGCTGTCCGACCCTCGAAGGGACTTGCAGAAGGCGCTGAGCATATCATAATACAAACTTTCGTCGCAGCGGAGCATGGGCTTCTGAATGCTTTCCTCCGCCACCGCCAAGTTGATGTGGATAACCCCGTTCTCATCCGCCCCGGTGGTCAGCACCGCCAGCTCAATGGCGCCCAGGGCAGCCCGGGTATCGCCATTGGCAATGCGGGCAATGTGGCGCAGGGCGTCCTCATCCGCCTGCACGTTCAGGCTGCCGTAGCCCCTTTCCCTGTCTGCCAGCGCCCGGCGCATGGCGGTAATGACATCCGCCTCCGTCAGCGGGTAGAACTGAAACACCCTGCACCGGCTGACAATGGCCGGGGTCATGGCCACCATGGGGTTTTCCGTGGTGGAGCCGATGAAGCGGATGGTTCCCCGCTCGATGGCAGGAAGGATGCTGTCGCTTTGGGCCTTGCTCCAGCGGTGGCACTCGTCCAGCAGCAGATAGGTGGCCTGACCGTACATGCTGCGGCGCTCCTGAGCCTTTTTCAGCACCTCGCGCACATCCGCCACGCCGCTGGTCACGGCGTTCAGCTGCACAAAGCTGGCCTTGGTGGCGCCGGCGATGATGGAGGCCAGCGTGGTTTTGCCGCAGCCGGGCGGGCCAAAGAAGATGGAGGAGGTCAGCCTGTCCGCCTCAATGGCCCGGCGCAGCAAGCGCCCCCGGCCCACCAGGTGACCCTGGCCAATGAATTCCTCCAGGTTTCTGGGACGCATCCGGTCCGCCAGGGGCGCTTCGTCCTGTGTAAACAAATCCATGGGTACCTCCTGTATCAGTCGGCAGGTGCGGCATGCAATACGCATTGCCGCAGGTGAGCGTAATTGTTGCACCTATTTCACATGCACAATTCTGTCGCCGGGGCGCAGGGTGTCGGCTTCCAATGTGGGCGCGATGTGCCTTGTGTCCCGGCGGGCGCGGGGATCGGCATAGCGGGGATGCCTGTGGCTGCGGCGCGGCGGGGTCAGCATGCGGCGGTTGAGCAATTGGGGCTGCCCGGTCTGTCCGCTGCTGCCCACCGCGCGGGCCGCCCACACCATTCGCGGCGGCCTGCCGCTGACCCAGATGGCCGGCATCAGCTCCGCCAGACCCTCCTGCACAATGTACAGGTACGGGCTGATGGTGCCGCCCTCGTCCATGCCAATGCGGTGGCACTGCACCATCCATTCCATTTGGGCGTTGGTGAAGGCCTTCAGGCCAATCTGTTCCATCACCCGGCTGATTTCCTCCTGCAGGGCCGCCACATGCTCCATGGGCACAGGGTAACCGGTTATGTCCGCATAGGCCGCAGCCAGGTGCCGGTTGATGGAGCGCAGCAGCTTGTCCGCCCGCTGGTCGGCTGCATTCAGCATGCGCTTCACAGGCAGCCGCTGGGCAATGCGCCCCAGGGCCTCCGCCATATCCTCGGGGGTATAGCTGCCCAGCGCATTCAGGTAGGCCATGGTCACCTCCAGGCAGGCAGGCGTGTCGGTCATGCGGCGGAGAATGCCGCCCACCAGCTGCCGGTTCTCCTTTGCCTTAGGGGTGGTGCTCCAGGTATAGCAGCGGCTGCGCAGCTCCTCCCCGGCGGGGTAGATCAGCTGCACGCCCAAATGCACCTGGGCACCCATGCGGGAAACCACATCCTCGCTGTTCTGAATCAGGTACAGGGGATAGGCGGCAGGGTCGCTGACGGCCAGGCCGCTCATGGCGGAGGGCGCAGCAAAGCCATAGCCCACCAGGTTCCGGGGCAGCACGCCATCCTCGGTTATCTTGTGGTGGGCATACACCTGCATCACCGCCGCACCCTGGCTGTGACCGCACAGCCAGATGGTAAAGCGGCTGTTGGGGTTGCGGGCCTCCTGCAGCACATGGCGCAGGGTCAGCCTTTCCAGGCCCAGTTCGCGGGCGGTGTCGGGGAAGTCAATGTCCTCCTCGTTGTCTTCAAACTGGCGGGTCAGCTGCAAAAAGCCCTTGTGGGTGCCGTTTTCCTCCGTCAGGCGGAAGTTGGACACCCAGTCGTACATTCTTTCGCCAGTGCCCATGAAGCTGATGGCCACCACATACCGGCCCAGGTCAGCCGGGTGGATCATCACCACCGCCTTGCCGGTGTCGCTCTTCTGGCGCTGGCGCCAGGCGCCCACCACCTCGCCCAGGGGGTTTCCGCCGCGCATGCGCTGGCGCACACGGAACAGCTTCCACGCACTGGCCAGCCGCTGCCGGGCAGAACCATCCGTCGGCTCGATGCCATCGGTCAGGTCGCCATCCACCTGGATGGTCACATCCCGCCAGCCGGCCTGCAGCCACATGTTCACATCCATGTGATAGGTGCACTGGGCCAGCATGGCGGACATCTCCGCCGCCTCCACCGAAAGAGGCGGACGCAGCTTCCCCCACGGATCGCTGACCCACGCCGCCATCAGCGGCGACACATTACCTAAATCAACCATACTCTTTCTCCTTTGGAGCACGGTCAAGGGCGCTGCCCTTGACAATCCCGCTTAAGGGTCTTCGACCCTTAAGAATCCCGGGCTGGACTGTGCTGCGTTCGCCAGCCAAGATGGGGTCACGGCGCATAACGGATGCCCCGCGACGCAGCTGTGCAGCATGGCATACGAAGCACATGGGTCACGGTCAACGGCGCTGCCCTTGACAATCCCGCTTAAGGGTCTTCGACCCTTAAGAATCCCAAGCTGGACTATGCTGCGTTCGCCAGCCAAGATGGGGTCACGGCGCATAACGGATGCCCCGCGACGCAGCTGTGCAGCGTTCCTCCCCCGTGTCGCGGTGCGCCCTCCGCGCACCGTGACCCCAGCTTTTATGGCGTACCCCCCTTCACCCCCGCCCGGGATTCTTAAGGGCCTTTCGGCCCTTAAGCGGGGTCCAGGGGCAGCGCCCCTGGTCACTGTCCCTCATCGCCTTTTTTGTAGTCGGCGGAGAGGATGCGCTCCGGGGGGAGCAGCCACTGGGCCTTGGGGCGGAGGGTGGTGAAGGTTACTGCCTCCGGGGCAATGGCCTGCACCTGGACGTTAAGCTGGCGCAAGGTGCCGCTGTCATCATAGAACATCAGGCGGATGGGCCGCTGTTTTTCCAGGGAATAGCGCAGAAACCGCTCCATGCTCAACCCTCCGCTATCTTGTATATGGTAGCTTCGTCATTCTCGAACACCACAGCGAACATATCCGCCAGTGCGGCCTCGTCCACGTCATAGCTGCTGCGCTCGTAGCTGCTGATGTAGATGTAGTCCACGCCATACTTGGTCAGCACGTCCAGGTTGTCCCTGGGCGATGTGAAGAAGGCCGCAATGTCCGCCTTGCGCTGGGTGGTGTTAAAGCCGTGGTAATACAGCCAGCTGTCCGTGCCGCAAACAGTGCTGCGGCCTGCAATGCTGCTGACCGGGTTCAGGTGCTGGGTGCCGGAAAGGAACACGCTGTGCTCCTCCGTGTTGTCCCGGGCGAACTCGCCAGCCTCCACCGCCTGATGGCTGAAGGCCTGATAGTCGCTGACGCACTCCCGCCACAGGGTCAGCCCGGCAGAAAGGAACACCGCCACCGCCGCCACCGCCGCCATCACCGGGCGGGCACGCAGGCCTTTCAGCCGGCGCCACATTTTGGCGCACCAGTCCGCCACAATCATGCAGCAAAGCAGCCACGCCAGGTACAGCAGCTTGTTGTTGTCATACACATTGGGCTGAAAGCGCACCAGCTCCGCCGCCAGGATAATCACCCCCGCGCCGGAGAAGATGCGCCTTGTGTGCCTGTCCCGCTCAAAGAGCGCCAGGATCAGCGCAATCACCGGCAGGCCGATGTTCTTCACATAGAACCACAGGTAGAAGTCCCGCAGCTCGCCATTGCCGGAGGGATTGTTCACCCAGTTGAACCAGGGGCGGATGAAGCTGTTGGCTTCCCCGCCCTGAAACACCTGGCCGAAGGTGAACTTCAGCAGCTGAGGCAGGGACAGCACCGCCGCCACGCCGCCATAGAGCAGGTAGCGCCTGAACTGATGCCAGCGCTGCTTTTCGTGCACCATGTCGTACACCAGCATGCCCAGGGAGCACAGGGCCAGCGCCAGGAAGGAGTGGGTGTGAATCAGCGGCAGCGCACCGCCCCAAACGCCCAGCAGCGCCAAGGCCCGGGTGGAGCACAGCTGCTCCCGCCTGGATGGATCAAAGCAGGTGTACAGCAGATAGAAGCAGGGTATCACCATGCACCAGCCGCCCAGCAGTGTGCGCTGGGGAATCATCAGGTCGGCAATGACATTGCTCCAGCGCAGGTTGTTGGGGTCGGGCTGGTTGGTAGGCGTTTTGTAGTACCCTTCCAGAATGAAGCGGATGCGCTTCACCAGGGTCAGGCTGCCATCGCTTTCAATGCCTGCCGCCTGGTCGAAATCGTACAGGAAACCCAGGCCGCCGTTCAGGAAAAACAGCAGCGCAGCCAGCACCACCGTCTTTTTGCCCAATGTCATTTCCCGGGCAAGAACCAAAACGCCCGCAAAGCACAGGGCCATCATCAGCGTGCCGGGGATGATCAGCGCCGCCTGCAGGCTGCAGCCCAGCATGTAGAAGCTGGTGGAAAGGCTGTCCACCAGGAAGGGATAGGACAGCTGCTGGCCCGGGTAGAAGGGGTAATCCGGTGGGAAGGAGGCATTTTTGATGCCGGTGATGAAGCTCATGTGCATGGGCAGATCCCCGTAGGTGCTCTGGCCCACGTTCCAGTTGCCCCATTCATCAATGCGCATGGAGTGGGTATATTGCAGGTAAGCAGACAGCACCGTCAGCGGCAGGGCCACCAGCAGGCATTGCCGGAGGAGATGCTGCTCCTTTTCGTCCCAGGGTGCCGTGGTGCGCCTGTCCCGCAGGAAGAAGCACCCTGCCGTGATGCCTGCCAGCGGCAGAAGCGCCGCCAGGTGGGCAGCGATGGTGAAATCCATCACAAATGCGCACAGGGCCGGCAGCCACATCATCAGCAAAAGGCCCAGGCTCATGCCCAGCCAGGCCCGGGCCATGGGGGTATGCCGCGGCAGAAGCCAGCGGATGATCAGCACACCGCAGGCCAGGTAGGCCGCCAGGTACAGTCCTGCCAGCAATGTTCATTCCTCCTTGCGCAAACGTGCGCGGAGAAGAAATCGCTCTCTTCCCCGCGCACCTTGGCCTTACTTTTTCAGATACGTTTGCAGCAGCGCCAAGGCCGCATCCATGTCCCGCATGTCAATCACCTCGCAGGCGGAATGCACATACCGGCAGGGAATGGAAATGGTGCACACCGGAATGCCGCCCCGGGAAGTCTGCATGGCGCCGGCATCCGTGCCGCCAAAGGGGAGCACCTCGCGCTGGGTCTTCACGCCGGCCTTTTCGCCGCAGGCCAGCAGCTCGTCCCGCAGGGCAGGGTTGGAAATACTGGCGCGATCCATGATCTTCACGCAGCAGCCTTCGCCCAGTCTGATGGCAGGCATTTTGGTTTCCGGTGTGTCGCCCCACAGGGTCACATCCAGGGCAATGCCCACATCCGGTTCCTTGGCGAAGGAAGCCGTTTTGGCGCCGCGGCAGCCCACTTCCTCCTGCACGGAGAACAGGGCAATCACCGTGTCCCTGGTTTCGCCAATGGTCTGCATCAGCTTCACCAGCAGGGCGCAGGCGCAGCGGTCGTCCATGGCGGGACTGGCCACCCTGTTTTCACCCAGGCGGAAGCAGTCCGGGGCATACACGGCCACATCGCCCAGCTGCACCAGCTTTTCGGCTTCTTCCTTGCTTTCGACGCCAATGTCGATGAACAGGTTCTTCATGGCCTTGTCGCCGGACACCGGCTCGCACACCAGCACGCCCTGAACCCCGTTGGGAAAGGCCACATGTCGAGTCAGGGAGGCATTCATGCTCACACCGCCCACATTGGTCACCCGCAGGAAGCCTTCCTTTTCATAGCCTGTCACAATATAGCCGATATGATCCATATGGGCACTGAGCATGATCTTTCTGCCATTAGGGTCGCTGCCCTTCTTGGTGCAGATCAGGTTGCCCATGGCATCGGTTTCCATGGTATCCACATAGCCCTCCAGGGCCTGGCGGATGGCGGCGGCTACAGGCTCCTCCAGGCCGGAGGGAGCAATGGGGGCCAGCAGCGTTTTCAGCATATCAAACATGGTATTCACTCCTATCAAAAGGTCTTCAGCAGGGCCTTGGTCAAGGCCAGCTGGCTTTCCACATCGCTGTACTTCACCACGGAGGACGGGCTGTGGATGTAGCGGCAAGGCACGCTGAGCACCACCACGGGCATGCCGCCCCGGGCGCGCTGCATGCTGCCCCCATCATTGCCGCCGGAAACAGAGCGCTTCACATGGTAGCTCAGGCCGTTTTTCTCCGCCACGTCAACGGTGTGGCGGAACAGCTGCCTGTTGGCAATGGAGGAGCCATCCATAAAGGAAACGCAAACGCCGCTGCCGGTGTTGCACACCTGCAGGGTTTCGGGCACATCGCCCAGGTCGTTGCAGGTGGTGCCTTCCAGCACAATGCCCGCATCCGGGTCAAGGCCAAAGGCGGCACCCTTGGAACCGCGGCAGCCGGTTTCCTCCTGGGAGGCAAACACGCAGATCACATCGCAGGCATAGTCGTCCTCCAGCACCCGCAGCAGGTTGAAGATACCCACCCGGTCGTCCAGGGCCTTGGCAGAAACATACCCATCGCCAAACTCTACATAATCGGTGTCGAAGCAGATGTAAGTGCCCTTGGGGGCCTTTGCTTCCGCCTCGTCCTTCTTCTTTGCGCCAATGTCCACATACAGGTCGCCATAGCCCAGCACCCGCTGGCGGTCCGCAGCGGACTGCAGGTGAATCGCCATGGCGCCGATGATGCCCGGCAGCTTTTCATCACTCACGGTGACCCGTTTGGAAACCACCACCCGGGGATCAATACCGCCCACGGGCGCAACCCGCAGGAAGCCGTCCTCCGTGCAGGAGGTGACGATGAAGCCCACCTCGTCCATGTGGGCAGAGAGCATGACCCGCTTGCGGGGTTCCGGGCCGTGGCCTGTTTTCACTGCCACCACATTGCCCATGCGATCGATGGAGGTGGTAACACCTTTGTAGTTCTTCAGCTCCTCCAGCAGGGCACGGCGCAGCGCCTGCTCGTGGCCGGAGGGTGCATTGAATTCCGTCAGCCATTTCAAATCCATAGGTCTTCCTCCCATCCCCCGTCCAGCTCGCCAAGGAAGTGGGCAAGCAGCCGCCCGCCTTCCTGCAGGGCCTGCAGGTCAATGGTTTCCACGCTGGTGTGCATATACTTCAGCGGCAGGGAAAGCAGTACCGTGGGAATACCGTCACGGGCAATGCTCACATCGTCCGCATCGGTGGAGGTATACCGGGCGGATACAGCCGTTTGCAGCTTCACATGGTGATCCTTGGCGCATGCCAACAGCCTGTCCACCAGCTTGGGCTGGAGGTACGGGCCCACAGACACGCACAGGCAGTCCCCGTCCACGGTGGTATCGGGCCTGCTGCCGGGGATGGTGGCGTGATCCACATCCAGGGCCACAGCCAGGTCGGGGGCGATGGCGAAGGCCGCCGTCATGGCGCCCCGGGAGCCAACCTCCTCCTGGGTGGAGCCGACAAAGTACACATCCGCATCGCAGTGGAGCTTGGTCAGGCGTTCCGCCGCCAGCAGCAGCATAGCCACGCAGGCCCGGTCGTCCATGGTTTTGGAGGCCACCTGCCCGTTCAGCAGCTGGGTAAAGGGCACGTTGAAGGTTACCAGGTCGCCAATGCGCACCAGTTCCTTCACCCTGTCACCGGGCAGGCCCACATCCACATAAAGGCTATCCGCCGTGTAGTTCTTCTGCCGGTCCGCCGCCGTCAGCAAATGGGGCGGCAGCGCGCCAATGGTGCCAAACAGCTTTTCCTTTCCGTGCACCCACACCCGGCTGGCCGGCAGAATGCGGGGGTCAACGCCGCCCACATTCCCCAGGCGAATGGCGCCGTCCTCCTCGATTTGGGTTACCATCATACCAATTTCATCCATATGGGCACAGAGCATCACCCTGGGGCCGGTGCCCTTTTTGTGGGCAATCACGTTGAACATGCTGTCCACCGTCACCTCGTCCACAAAGGGGCGGAACTGCCGGGCAAAATAGTCCGCAACCTGCATTTCCTGCCCGCTGGGGCCCAGCAGCGCAGCCGCCTCCGCCAGAACCTTCTGTATGTCCATGCGCTCCCTCCTTATCAAAATTTCTTCCATTATAGCACACCTGCCGCCAAAAGAAAACCCCGAACGGTGCGAACATGCGTTTTCTTTTCCATTCAGTATGGTGAAAGGCTTGTCAATTCATGAAAAAAGTTGTATACTGTTTGATTGTCGGGCAGTCCGCCCGCCTTTACCATGCAACCAACCAACAAGGAGGAACAACATGCCAACCACTTCCTTCGATAAAGAATCCATCAAGGCTTCCATCATTGGCAAGCTGCAGC
>CAYMOM010000059.1:0-11911 GCA_964391995.1 uncultured Faecalibacterium sp. | reverse complement strand
CGAAGCACAAAACACCCCGGTATGTGACCTTTGTGGATGGCTTCCCCATGAACGCGGCAGGGAAGATCCTCAAATACAAAATGCGCGAGCAGGCCGTGGAACTGCTGAAACTGCAGGAAGCCAACGCCATTGTGACCGCATAACAAAAGGGGAGCCGGCACAGCGCGGCTCCTTTTTTGCATGCTTATTTTTCTTTGGCGGCCTGAATCTGCTCGAACTTCTCCTGCAGGAACATCCAGCGTTCCATGGCCTCGTCCAGCTGCAGTTGGGTCTGCTCCTGGGCCTGCATGATCTCGCCGGCCCTGGTGTAATCGCTGGCGTTCTGCTCCAGTTCCTTTGCCAGGCTTTCTAGCTTATCCTCCAAACCGGCGATGGTTTCTTCGATGGTGTCAAAGTCCCGCTGCTCCCGGAAGGTGAACTTCACGCTGCTGTGCTGTTTCCGACTGGCGGTCGGTTTTTCGGCAGGCTTGCCGACTGGCGGTCGGTTTTCCGGGGCATCCCGGTGGGCGTCCAGGTAGCTCTGATACCCGCCAATGTAAGGCACCATGCGGCCTTCCTGGATGGCGAACAGGTGGCTTGTCACCCTGTCCAGGAAATACCTGTCGTGGCTGACGGTGATCACTGCACCCTGGAAGCTGTCCAGATAGTCCTCCAGCACATTGAGGGTTTCAATGTCCAGGTCGTTGGTGGGCTCGTCCAGGATGAGCACATTGGGAGCAGCCATCAGGATGCGCAGCAGGTACAGCCGGCGCATTTCGCCGCCGGACAGGCTGGACACCTTCTGGTACTGCATGCCGGAGGGGAACAAAAAGGTTTCCGCCATCTGGGAGGCGGACAGGTCGCCATCCGGGGTGTAGACATGGACTGCCACATCCCGCACGGCATCGATGATGCGGGTCTCCGGGTTCAGGGGCGGGCAGTGCTGGGCAAAGTAACCCAGCTTCACCGTGTCGCCCATGTCGATCACACCGCTCTCCGGCGGCAGTTCCCCGCACAGGGTGCGCAGCAGGGTGGTTTTCCCGGCACCATTGCCACCGATGATCCCCAGTCGGTCATCCCGCAGAAGGGTGTAGGAGAAATCGCGGATAAGGGTGTTGCCGCCGATGGCAACGTTCAGGCCTTCCCAGGCGATGATCTTCTTGCCCAGGCGGCTGGCTACGCTTTTCATGGCCAGCGTTTCCTCCGGCGGCGCCTCCTGGATGGCCTCGGTCAGCGCGTCAAAGCGGTCGATGCGGCCCTTTGCCTTGGTGGAACGGGCCTGGGCGCCGCGGCGGATCCACGCCAGCTCCTTGCGGTACAGGCTCTTGTTTTTGCGCAGGGTGGCGGCCTCCATTTCCTCACGCTGGGCACGTTCCTCCAGATAGCCGCTATACCCGGTCTGATAGCTGTCCACCCGTCCGCCGCCCACGTTCAGGATGCGGTTGAAGGTGCGCTCCAGCAGGTATCGGTCGTGGGTCACCACCAGCAGGGTGCCTTTTCTGGCGGAAAGGCGATCCTCCAGCCACTGGGCCATGTCCAGGTCGATGTGGTTGGTAGGCTCGTCCAGGAGCAGCACATCGCTTTCACGGCACAGGACGCCTGCCAGCGCCACACGCATCCGCTGCCCGCCGGAAAGGGTAGAAACCCTGGCGTTCAGGTCGGCAAAGCCCAGCTGGGTCAGGATGGTCTGGGCCTCGAAGGCGGCGGATTCCGGCACTTCCCCGGGGCGTGCAGGCAGGTAGTCCAGGGCCGCCTGGGTGATGGTGTCTTCCTCCCGCAGCACGGGGGTTTGGGGCAGATAGGCCACGGAAAGCCCGCGCCGGGCGGACACTTGCCCCTTGTCCGGCTCTTCCCGGCCTGCCAGCAGCCGCAGCAGGGTGGACTTTCCCGCACCGTTGCGGCCCACAATGCCAATGCGATCCCCATCGGAAATGGTCAGGTTCACATGATCCAGCAGCATTTTTTCGCTGTAGTGCAGGGAAACATCCATCAGTTGAAAGGCACAGGCCATGGGTCATCCTCCTTTATTCAGCTGCTATTGTATCACAGAATGGCCCGGTGCACCAGTGCTGGTTTTCAGGTCTGGGCGTAGGAATCCGCCGGATTGTAAAAGCAGTGGTTGCCAATGCGCAGCACGAAATACCCCACAGCGGAGGGAAAATTGCTGCGGCAGGTGGGCGAATAGGGGTTATAGAACCACAGGGCCTGCCACAGGTTGGCAAGCCTGCCGCCGTCAATGGCCCACTGGGCAATGTCGTAATGCACCTGGGACGGGTTCATGTTGTAAATGTTCTGCTGGTTGGGTTCACCGCCCAGCTCGGTTCGGGCACAGTTGAACTGGCCTGCCTGGTAGATTACATCCCTTATGGTGTTGTAGCGCCCATATTCACCCCTGCGGGTGCGGACACGGTTCATCACCACGCTGGCAACGGCCCGCATGCCGCTGTCACCCTCGCCGCCGGCCTCGCATTGGATCAGCCGGGCGAACAGCTCCAAGTCCGTCATGGGTATCACCTCCATGGTGGAGCATATGGCACAAAAAAGCGGCGCATGCACCGTGCACGCGCCGACATGGGAGCGGATGGGTCAGCTGCCGGCCTTCCACCAGGCGTAAAGGCACAAAACCGCCTGAGGGATGAGCAGGTACATATAATTGATAAACAGCAGCATAGCCACAATGTACCCAATGCCAGCCAGCAGCATCATCCGCCGCTGGCTGGTGAACAGGGCGGCGCCATTGAGCAGCAGGGCAATCCAGGCGACAATCAGGTGGGGGAGCACGGCCTTCAGCCACCAGAAGGAAATGGTGGCATACAGGGCATAGACCAGGCCCAGCACGCAGGCAGCCAGCAGCGCCACGGCGGCGGGATCCAGCTGCTGCCACAGGGACTTCCAGCGGGATGCTTCCTGGGGCTGATAGGGCAGGGTGTTCATGCGCCCGGTGTTCTGCTCCGGGGAATAGCCACGGACGGTTGTAGGATTGTTCTGCATTGTCACACCTCCGCATTCCTTAAGGGTTTCATCAATTAGACGAATCAGAAGCCCTTTTTGTTCACACAAAGCAGTAAAATGTCGAAAAAAGTTTGTGTAACCATCATAACACAAAAACCCGGCGGTTGGCAAGACCATCCACCGGGGTAAAATACATTTTTTAGAGAACCTTGCGCAGGAAATCCTGGGTGCGCTGCTGCTGGGGATGCTCGAAAATCTCCTCCGGCGTGCCTTCCTCGATAATGTGACCCTCATCCATGAAGATGACCCGGTGGGCCACCTCCCGGGCGAATCCCATTTCGTGGGTGACAACCACCATCGTCATGCCTTCCTGGGCCAGCTGCTTCATCACGTCCAGCACCTCGCCCACCATTTCCGGATCCAGGGCGGAGGTAGGCTCGTCAAAGAGCATGACCTCAGGCTCCATGCACAGGGCGCGGACGATGGCAATGCGCTGCTTCTGCCCGCCGGAAAGCTGGCTGGGGTAGGCATTGGCCCGGTCTGCCAGGCCCACGCGCTTCAGCAGGGACATGGCCTTTTCCTCGGCCTCCTGCTTGCTCTTTTTCAGCAGCTTCATGGGTGCCAGGGTCATGTTTTTCAGGATGGTCATGTGGGGAAACAGGTTGAAGTGTTGGAACACCATGCCCATTTTCTGCCGGTGAAGGTTGATGTTCACCTTGGGGTTGGTGATGTCCACACCCTCCACCGTCACGGTGCCGTGGGTTGGGGTTTCCAGCAGGTTCAGGCAGCGCAGGAAGGTGGACTTGCCCGAGCCGGAAGGCCCGATGACCACCACCACCTCGCCCTTGGCAATATCGGCATCCACGCCGCGCAGGGCCTTGAGCTTGCCATCGTCAAAGTGTTTTTCCAGTCCGCGGACGGAAATCATGGTATCAGTGGTCACTGTTGCGCAGCCTCCTTTCCAGTTTACCGATGAGCCAGGTCAGCGCCAGGACAACAATCAGGTATAGCAAACCGGACACAATATAGGGCGTAAAGGCGGAATAGGTACGGGAGCGGATATAGTCGCCGGCCTTGGTCAGCTCGGTCAGGGCGATGTAAGACAGGATGGAGGTTTCCTTGATCAGG
The DNA here is from genome assembly GCA_964391995.1 of uncultured Faecalibacterium sp. Lineage (GTDB taxonomy): Bacteria > Bacillota > Clostridia > Christensenellales > Aristaeellaceae > UBA11524. Next base: position 7,852 of record CAYMOM010000059.1, on the reverse strand, counting down.
GAGATGAACTCGTTGCACATGGAGGGCAAGGCGGACTTGGCTGCCTGGGGCAGGATGATGTAAAGCATCGTGCGGATGCTGCCAAAGCCCAGGGAGCGCCCGGCCTCCATCTGCCCCTTTTCCACGGACATGATGCCGCCGCGGACGATCTCCGCCACATAGGCTGCGCTGTTCAGGCCGCAGGCGATGACGCCGATGATGACCTTTTCAATGCGGATGGTGCCGAAGATGCCGAAGTTGATGATCAGCACCTGCAACAGAAGAGGCGTGCCGCGGATCAGGTGGACATAGCCGGATGCCAGCTTGGACAGGCATTTCAGGATGCCTGCGCCCAGGTTGGCCCAGAAGCCTTTGCCCTTGGCGCTGTACTCCGTCACCATGGGCAGGCGGAGAATGGCCAGCAGGGTGCCCAGCACCAGGCCCACCAGAATGGAGAAGAAGGATACCTCCAGGGTGACGCCCAGGCCCTTCAGGTACTGCAGCCAGCGGTCATCCTTGATGACGTTCAGGTAAATCTCCTTGTAGAGATACTGCCAGAAGTTGAGCGTGTTGGCCTCTACCGCAGGGTAGATGGCTTGCCACCATTGCTCAAAGATAGAAATGCTTTCCACGTTTTTCCTCCACACTAAAGTTTGTTGTCTTTGGCAGAACAGGGCAAAGGCCGTAGAGAGGGGGACTCTCTACGGCTCAGGTGATCCAGGCAAGCCTTACTCAGCAGCCTCTTCGGCACCAAAGTACTTGTTGTTCAGCTCCTCAAAGAAGCCTTCGTTCGTCAGCTCAGCCATAGCGGCGTTAATCTTCTCCAGCAGCTCGGTGTTGTTCTTGTTCACCTCGATGCCGTACCAGTCGGCAGCCAGGTCTTCCACATCAACCATGACCAGGGTGTCATCATTCAGGGAAGCCATCAGGGCCTGACCAACGGGCTTGTCAACGATAACGGCATCCAGCTTGTTGCCCTGGAGATCCATCAGAGCATCCAGGAAGGTGGAGTATTGGCTCACATTCTCCAGGCCTGTGATAGCCTCGGCAGCGGTGTCACTGGTGGTGCCCAGCTGCACGCCGATGGTCTTGCCAGCCAGGTCAGCAGCCTTGGGGGCCTCAGCCTTGGCAAAGTCGCTGTCAGCCTTCACGATGACCACCAGGCCAGCGTTGATGTAGGGATCGGAGAAGTTGACGGTCAGCTTGCGCTCGTCGGTGATGGAGATGCCGGAAACACCGATGCAGTTGGGGTTGGCGGCAACGGAGCTGATAACGGAAGCATACTCCATAGCCTCAAACTCGATTTCGAAGCCAGCCTTTTCGGCAATGGCCTTGATCAGGTCGGGGTCATAACCGCAAATTTCATCACCCTCCACAAACTCAAAGGGAGGATACTGGGGGTTCAGGGCAACGATGATGGTGTCATCGGCCAGGGCGGCGGTGCAGGAGAGTACCATCATCAGAGCGGCGATCAGTGCAACAAACTTCTTCATGTGGGTTAGCCTCCTTGTTTTTTTGGAATGATTGGATTATATACCCCTTTATGCAGAATGTCAAGGGGTTTTTGCAATATATCTGCATAAAAATTCACAAGAGCGCGATTTGACCCATTTGGGCGGAAATATGACCAAAGCGTGAATTTTCGAGCTTTTCATGCGAAAGCCTTTGACAAATTCCGCATGATAGGATAGCATAGAGTGTGTATGAACGAAAGAAGGCGCATGTTATGCTGACCCTGATTGTAAATCCAACAGCCGGAAGCGGCTATGCCCTGAAAACGGAACAGAAGCTGAAATCTGCCCTGGAGGGCCGCGCTGCATACGAGATCCTCCACACCGCCGGCCCGGGGGACGCCACCCGCCTGGCCCGTGAGGCCGCCGCGAAGGCCGGCTGCACAGGCGTTGTGGCTGTGGGCGGGGACGGCACCTGCTGCGAGGTGGCCTGCGGGCTGGTGGGCACCGGCGTGCCCATGGGGATCATCCCCTCCGGCACGGGGAACGACTTCATCAAGTCCGTAGGCCTGCCCAAGGAGCCGTTGGCGGCGCTGGACATTATATTGAAGGGAAACCCCCAGCCTGTGGATGCAGGCCGGCTGAATGACCGCATGTTCCTGAATGTGTGCGGCACCGGTTTTGATGTGCAGACCCTGGAATTCACCCAGGCGGCGAAAAAATATGCACGGGGTATTCTGCCGTACATGATCGGGCTGATACGCGCCATCTTCTCCTTCAGGCCGGTGCATGTCAGCTTTACGGCGGACGGGGTGACCCAGGAGCGGGATGTGCTGCTGTGCTCCATTGCCAATGGGCGGTACATCGGCGGCGGCATTCCTGTCTGTCCCGGCGCCCAGCCGGATGACGGCCTGCTGGACATGGTGATTGTGGAAACAAGACCCCGGTGGAAGATTCCCTTCTACCTGCCCGGGCTGATGCTGGGGCGCATCGACAGCTTCCGGGTCACCACCCACCAGCGCTGCAGCACCATGAGCATCCTTTCAAAGGGCATGCGGCTGAACGTAGACGGGGAGATCCTTACCATGGATGAAGCAAATTTCGAGGTTTTGCAGGGAAAGCTGCTGCTGTTTCGTTAATTTTTGATGAGAAGGCAGGATATTTCCCTTGAAGAAACGAACTATATGAATGAACATGGAATGAAAAGGAGTGACTTTTTCATGGCAGAGATCGGAAAGAGCCTGAAGGGCATTTGGCTGAAGAGCATGGAGGCCATCAGCAACACGGCTTCCAACATTGCCAGCAACACCAAATATAAGGTGGATGAGATGAACCTGGTGAACCGCCGCCGGGAGATTCTGTCCAATTTCAGCGCCCAGTGCTATGAAATGTGGCAGAAGGGCCAGTCCTTCCCCGAGCCTCTGGAAGCCCAGCTGAAGGAGCTGAGCCAGCTGGACGAGGCCCTGAACGCCATCCGCGTGGAAAAGGTGGCTGGCGTGAAGAGCGAGGAGCCTGCCGACCAGGTGCAGCCCGCCGAGGATGAACCCCAGGACGCCGGCAAGCCCATTGGCGAGAAGATCGACAGCGCGGTGGACGCCATGGGCGCTACCTTCAAAAAGCTGGGCAATAAGCTGGAGGACGGCATTGAGGCCCTGACCCGTGCCATGAAGCCCAAGATGGAGCCTGCCGACCAGCAGGAAGCCCAGGAGCAGGCCGAAGAAGAAGCCCGGGAAGAGGATGTTCCCACCATCCAGGTGGAAGAGGAAGAAGCGCCTGCCCAGGAGACGGAAACCATCCAGGATGACCTGCCGGAGGAACCCAAGGCGCCGGAAATCACCGTGGAGGAGCAGGAGTAATTACCTGCGCCAGCCCAGGGTGCAGCGCATGCCGCTGCGCTCAAAATCCCGCATGCGGGCATGCAGCGCCCAGCGGGCGTGCCAGTAGCGGCAAATCAACTTCCACATAAAGAAACCTCCTTGCTGCCAGTATTCTGGCTGAGCAAGGAGGTTTTTATGCATGCTTATGCAGTGTTTATTCCATCACCGTGGCGGTGAACCAGGTTTTGTAGCACCGGCCGGGCTGGAGCAGGGTGGCGAAGGGCTTATCCTCAAAGCAGCCGGATTCCGTCACCTGACCGGGCATGCCGTGCCAAGGTTCCAGGCACAGGTAGGGTGCATGGGCGCCAGGCTTTGTCCACACCGCCAGAACCTCCATCTTGGGGAAGGCAAAGCGGATACCCTTGCCGCTGGTGCGGTGCACCAGGTCAACGCTGCGGCTCTTCAGCTGGGTGAAGATCAGCGCGTCCCGTTCATCAAACAGCTGGTAGGACAGGGGCAGGGTGTCGCTGTTGTGGAACTGGGGCAGGTATTCCGCACCGTCAATCAGGTAGCCGCCGGGGGCCAGGGCGTTCAGGCCGTCCTCCACCTGGGGGAATACCAGCTGGTAATCCTCAAAGGAAGCACCTTCTTCCATCGGGCAGACGAAGCCCGGGTGCCCGCCCACGCAGAAGGGCATCACCCGGTCGGAGCGGTTTTCCACCAGGAAGGTGGTGGTGAAGCCGTTTTCCTGCAGGGTGTAGGTAACGTGGAACACGAAATCAAAGGGGTACATGGGCTTGCTTTCCTCGGTGGGGGTCAGCACCAGCTCCACAAAGTCATCACCCTGCTTGGCTACCTGGAACACCGGCTCCCGTGTGAAACCGTGCTTGGTCATGGGGTACACCTGACCGCCGATGCTGATCTGGTTATCCTTCACCGAGCCGCAGATGGGGAACAGCACCGGCGCGTGCTGGGCCCAGACGGCAGGATCAGCCTGCCAGATGACCTCGCGGCCGCTGGCGGGTTTGAAGGAGGCAATCTGTCCGCCGCGGAGCTGAATCTCCGCCGTGGCAGCGCCGCAGGTGAGCTTGATGTTTTCCATAATGAATCCGTCCTTTCGTTATAGATGATAAAGCAGATTGAAATCCTTCGGCAGACTGGCGTCCACCCAATAGGCGGCGTAGGACACGCCCAGGCCCACGGGGGTACCGCCCTTGTTGCTGATGGTGTGGATGATTTCGCTTCCGGGAAGCACCTCCGCCACATAGTCGCACAGGCGGGCATCGGCGCTTTCGCTGTAGCTGTCGATGGCCAGCACCTGGCGCAGGCCGTTTTCCTCCCTTGCTGCCACCAGGGCAACGATGTGCCCCACCCGCAGGTTGCACATGGCAACCCCATCGCCCCGATGCAGGAAGGCGTACAGGGTGTCCGTATCGTTGCGCAGGCCGTCCTCTTCATAGCGCAGGCCCAGCAGGGTGTTGGTGCCGGTGACCATCAGGGCGTGGAGCAGGGCAGGTCTGTCGGTGCCGTCATCCCCCCGGCCGCCGTTGGCGCAGGAAAAATCAGCCCATTTTTCCGGCATCTGCACCTGGCCTGTCAGCCATTGGGCGCAGTGACACAGGGAGAAAATGCCGCAACCGGCGGAGGACAGGGTGGCATCGTTCTGATAGGGGTAGGGATGCGTCCAGCCTTTGCAGCGCTGGTTGAAAAAGGTCAGCTTGCGGCCCTGAACCAGGATGTCCTTGCTGACGCCGGTGATTTCCATGGTGGCTTCCTCCTTTGCGCACCGGCGGAAAACCGGCGCATATGATGAATCATCCTAAAAGAAAAGGGGATTTGGGAATGAATGAACCATCCACCTGTTCACCCTTTGCGGCAATGAGCAGCCAGGAGCAGCAGGAACAATGGCTATGCTGGCAAACCCAGCGGATGGCCCAACAGCTGGCAGAACCGACTGACAAGGGAAACCGACCGGAGTCGGTTTTACAGGCACGAAAACCGACTATAAGTCGGTTTGCTGGCGGGCCGGGGAAAAGCCAGTATACCGCCGTGGTGCAGCGCATGCGCAGGGCAGCCGGCAGGGCGCAGGCCTACACCTCCTGCCAGCCGGTGGAAACCACGGTGCAGCCCTCATCCGGCAGCTGAAGGGCGGCGAAATAGGCCTGCTCCAGGGGAATCCACCGCTGCACAAAGGCCGCAATGCCGTCCTCGCCATTGCGCAGGCGGATGCGCTGCAGCTGCTCTCCGGGCAAAATTTGCAGGAAAACCCGCAGATCCGCATGGCAGGCAATGTCCGGCAGCAGGGAGTAGCTGCCCTCCACCAGGGTGATGTGCCTGTCCGGCACGGCAATCTCATCCCCCAGGGCGTCCCGGTGGCAGTCATAGGGCCGGTACACAATGGGCTGGCGGGCCGTCCAGGGCACCAGGCACTGGGCAACCAGCCGCTCGTGGTCGGCATTGCCGCCGGGCTGGGAAAGGCGCTGGGCGGTTTTCCGGGCGTGGGGAAGAAAGAAATCGTCCATGGGGATCACCGCGGCGTCCAGCACCTGCTGCAGCAGCCGGGCCAGGGTGGTTTTGCCGCTGGCACAGGGACCGTCGATGCACACCAGCAGGCGCTGATCCTCCGGCCTGGCGGCAATGCCGGACAGCACCGGCAGCGCTGCGGCGCAGCTGCGGCTGATCACCCGGTACGCCGGCCCGTAGGCCTGGCGGTAGGCATCCGAGTGGCTGGGAATCCAGCCAGGCTCGTCCACCAGCCGGTGGGCGATTTTTTCTGCCCGGGGGTCGCCCAGGGCGGCAACGGCCTGCACCACATCCTCCCGGGTGCGGGCAGGCCCGGCGGAACAGGCCATCAGCCGGGCAATCCACAGTGGGGGAATATCCTCTGCCATGGCGCGGCGCAGGTTGAGCCGCACATAGTCCCGGCCCAGCGGCTCCGTCAGCGGCTGGGAAGCATCCGGGGAAAGGCATGCCTCCTCCCGGGCAATGCGGGCTGCCACGGTGCTTTCTTCCGCCAGCAGGTGGCCGCAGCCAAGCAGGGACTGAAAGGCCAGCTTCACCGCATCCTGCGGCTCCATCAGGGGATAATGCCGGCGGTGCCAGTCGTACAAGGTTTTCATGCGGTCATCTCCCATAAACCACCTGCACCGTTACGCTGGGGGCGGCGCTTTCCAGCCAGGCAGCCACGGTGCCCTCCACGGCGGCAACGGCGTTGGCCTGGGCCTCGGCGGAGGTAGCGTATTCCTCCAGGCAGCGCTGGCGGCACTGGAGCAGCTCATCCTCCAGCAGCCTTTGGCGGCGTTCCTCCGTCAGGGGATACCAGAAATCGTTCTTTTCCACCTGAATGGGGGTGATGCTGTCTGAAAGGATTTCCAGAGGGGGCAGGTGAAGGGTGATGGTGTTGCCCCGCAGGGTGATTTCCGCATCCTGCAGGTTAATGCCCAGGCTGGCCCTGTAAACATACTGGATGCTCACGCTTTGCACCTGGCCCAGGAACATGGCGCTGGTGGTGGAATTCAGCAGGCCTTCATCCTCCACGGCGGAGGTTTCCAGCCGGGCACTGGCGTCCATTTTGTGGGAGAGCAGCACCGTGGCATTCATGGCGGCGCCGCTCAGGTCGGGTAGGAAGGCGGAAGCCAGGCGGGCGCCATAGGGCAGGAGAACAATCACAAGCACCAGGGTCAGGGCGCCTGCCAGCACCCGCCCCAGCCAGCGAAACAACTTTTTCATGGGTTACCTCCCAGCCAGGAGGGCAGCGCCACCAGCAGCGGCACAATGGCGTAGCGCATCAGCAGCACCAGCAGGGTAGCGGCACCCACCAGCATCAGCAATGCTTTCACCAGGGAAAACCGCCTGCGCTGCCGCTTTTCCGGGCGCTTTTCCGGCTGCTGCACAGGCGGGCGGGAACGATATCTGCGCTGATAAGGGGTGTTCGTCACAGAAAAAAGCCTCCTTTCACACACGCCTTCATTATACGACAAAAAACGTCCGTTGGCTACTGTCTATTTTTCGGTTTTACACTTGTCACAGGTCTGTCACCATTTATTGTAGAAAAAAATCACTTGTAATTTGGCGGAATCAATTGTATGATAGCATTGTACGATTATGCATTTTCAGAGGTGCAGTATGGATATTAACTGGTACCCGGGACACATGGCTAAGGCCAAGCGGCTGCTGGCCCAGCAGCTGGGCCGTGTGGATGTGGTGATTGAGCTGTGCGATGCGCGCCTGCCCCATGCCAGCCGCAACCCTGACCTGGACAGGCTGATCAGCGGCAAAAAGCGCGTGCTGCTGCTGAACAAGGCCGACCTGGCTGATCCCCAGGCCACCAGCCAGTGGCTGAACGAATTTCGCCGCCAGGGCCTGGACGCTGCCAGCTTTAACGCCAGCGGCGGCAAGGCCAAGGACGCCATGGCGGTGATTGACCGTGCCGCCCGGGAAGCGGTGGAGCGGGCCGCCCAAAGGGGCATCAAAAAAACCGTGAAGGCCATGGTGGTGGGTGTGCCCAATGTGGGCAAAAGCACCCTGACCAACAAGCTCCACGGGGGCAGCATTGCCAAAACCGGCGACAGGCCCGGCGTAACCCGGGCCAACCAGTGGGTGCGC
>CAYMOM010000058.1:0-11992 GCA_964391995.1 uncultured Faecalibacterium sp. | reverse complement strand
CGGGGACGGACATTGCTGAGGGTCAACTGCGGCGGAAAAAAGGGACGAAGTCCCCCCGGGTGCTGCTGGACAAAGCTGGTGGCGTTTTCCGGCAGGATGCCGTTCAGCCGCAGGGTGGTTGCCTGGGCAGCTGGCATACCAAGCAGAAGGAAAAACAGAAGAATCAGGGTAAAGCCATGTTTGCGCAGACAAAAAAACCTCCTTTTGCGCTGATGTCCATTAGACGGCGCAAAAGGAGGTTTTGTCACAAAAAGTTTTACAGGGTGATGGTTTCCCCGGGCTTGATGGCAATGGACTGTCCATTGTGACCAATCCAAATTTCAATGTCCGTGGGGTTGTGGACGGTGCTGCCATCGGCGGAGCACTCCAGCCGCTGATAGGCCAGGTGGTACTTGCAGATTTCCATGTTGGTGGCGTACCAGATGTCTTCGTGGCCGCCCATCTTCTCGGCAAACTGTTCAATCACATGCCAGTTGTTGTTGGCCTCAAACTCGTAGGCGTGACCCCACAGGTAGAACATCTTGGTGCAGAAGGTTGCCTTGTCCTCCAGGAAGCGGTCAGCCAGGGACATAAGCTGAGGGTCATCGTGATGGCAGGTAGCAGGCAGGCGGAGCCAGTCCTGGGGCATGGAGAAATCGTGGGTGGAATGGACGGTGCGGCTGTACAGGATGCCGCAGGCCCGCAGGGTGTTCACCACCTGGTCGTTATAGGTGCCGAAGGGGTAGGCCATGCCGCGGATGATGCCGCCAAACTCCCTTTCCAGGTTTTCGCGGTCCTTCATCACCTCGCGGATGATCTGATCGGTGGAGCACTCGGTCAGGGAGGCGTGGGTCAGGCAGTGGACAGCCACCTCGTGCTCGGAATCACCGTAGAGCATTTTCGCCTGGGACAGGGGCATCCGCCGGTGGATGGTACCCTCGGGGTACACGGTGCCTTCCGCTGCCCAGCAGCCGGAGTTCAGGTTGAAGGTGGCCTTCAGCCCGTGAAGATTCAGGATGGAAATCAGCTCCGCGTCCTGCTCCACACCATCGTCATAGCTCAGGGTCAGGGCCTTGCGCAGCCCGTTGGGGAACAGCATAATCATCGTTCATACTTCCTTTCGTGTGCGAGGGGCGCTGCCCCTGGACCCCGCTTAAGGGCCGAAAGGCCCTTAAGAATCCCGGGCGGGACAGCGTTTCTGGGTAATGTTCTTGCGGGGGTCACGCCGCGCGGAGGGCGCGCCGCGACGCGGGGGAGTAGCGTTAACCTCCCTCCGGGAGGGAGAATGCATGTACACACTTCCGCTGCTTTATTCCGCTTCCCTTGCCAGTGCCCGCAGGGCCATCAGGTAGCCGTCAAAGCCGAAGCCTACAATCTGCCCGCGGCAGGCGGAGGCGGTAACGGACTTGTGCCGGAATTCCTCCCGGGCGTGGATGTTGCTCATGTGCACCTCAATGACCGGCAGGGGCACGGAGGCAATGGCATCGTGCAGGGCCACGGAGGTGTGGGTGTATCCCCCGGGGTTGAACACGGCGCCGTCCAGGCCATCGAAGTACGCCTGCTGCAGGGCGTCAATCAGCGCACCCTCGTGGTTGGACTGGACAAACCGCACCTGCACCCCCAGCCGGTCGGCTTCCTGCTGAATCATGGCGGTCAGGTCATCGAAGGTTTTTGTGCCGTAGACGGTCTTTTCCCGCAGGCCGGTCAGGTTGATATTAGGCCCGTTGAGAATGAGATATTGCTTCATGGCAGCTTCAGCTCCTCCATCAGGGTTTGGGTCAGGTTTTCGGGCATGGGGCGGTTTTGCCACAGGGCTTCCGCCGCCACAGCCTGGGCGATCAGCATATACAGCCCGGTGCAGGCAGGCACGCCTGCTGCCCTGGCGGCGGCGGTCAGCATGGTTTCCGGCGGGTTGTAGATCACATCCGCCACGCCGGTGGCACGGGATAGCACCTGGGGCAAAAGAGCCGGGTCAATGGGGCATGTGTCGGGCTGGTGGAGCATGCCGGCCGGGGTGGTGTTCACCAGCACGCCGGAGAACTCCCGGGCAAACCGCGCATAGTCAATCTGCCCCTGTCCCGGGTGGCGCGAAACCACCGTAACGCTTTTCGCGCCCATGCGCTCCAGCGCTGCGCAGGCGGTGTGGCTGGTGCCGCCGCTGCCCAGAACATAGCAGGGCTTGCCCCTTGGGTCAATGCCCCAGTGCCGCAGCATGGCGGTAAAGCCGATGACGTCCGTGTTGTGCCCGCAGCTGCCGCCGGACTTCACCACGGTGTTCACCGCGCCAATGGCCCGGGCGCCCGGGTCGATGGCCTCCAGCAGCGGCATGATTTCCTGCTTGTAGGGAATGGTCACGTTAAAGCCGTCCAGCTCCATGATCAGCCGGCGGATGGCGGGCGCAAACTCCCCCCGGGGAATCTCGATCAGCCGATAGTCCGCCTCCAGCCCCAGGTGCCGGAAGATGGCCTGGTGAATGGGCACGGACAGGCTGTGGCCCAGCTTTTCACCCACCAGGGCGTAGTGCTTCATGGGATGCACCTCCGTGTGCTCATTTCATTTCGCTCTCCGGCCAGCCCAGCAGGCGCAGCTGCTCCATGGCCTGGGCGTGCCAGTTCTCGGGGGTCAGCAGGCCGCGCTTCATTTTCAGCCACACGCCCGGGCGCCGGCAGAGGGGATAGCTGTGCATCAGCTTCCGCCGGGCGGCTTTTTCCAGGGCCAGGCGAACCTCCGGCTCGTTCAGCATGGCGGTCAGGACGCTCTTGGCGCTGTCCTCCCGGAGGATGAAGGTAAACTTCTCGTGCAGGGCGGATAGCTGCTCCTGCTCCAGGGTGCGGATCTTCCCGGCGCTGCTCATGGCCAGTTGACGCAGGCGCTGCATGCGCCAGGCCTGGGCGGTTTCCTCCGGGATGATGGGTAGCGCCATGCTCTCTGCCCGGGCAATGCCTTCTGCCACGGCCTGGCGCAGCTTGTCCTGCCAGGCTTCCAGGCCCATGGGGTTGCTCCAGGGCTGGGGCAGGCCGCTTTGCTTCAGCTGGCGGATGAAGGCATCCACCGGCTGGGTGTGTACCATTTCACTCATGGGGGCAAAGCGGGTGATGTCCTCATAATCGCTGTTGTAGAGCAAGAGCACCGGGGTGCCCACGGACAGGCAGGCCATGGCGCAGTGCAGCCGCCGGGTGATGACAAACCGGGCGCCGGCGTACAGCCGCAGCATTTGACGCACGTTGTTCATGCGGGTGTCAAAATCGGCTGAAGGGCTGTCCAGCTGGTGGGTTAGTTCCTGCACCTGTGTGCCGGCGGCATAGGTGCGCAGGGTGTCAACGGCCTCCCGGGGCACATCCACACAGCAAATGTAGGCCTGGGTGCGCACATTGGGCCGCTGAAGGGTCAGGGTCAGGCAGCCGGTGAGCCGGTGGGGAATGCCCATTTGCTCCAGCAGCCGGGCGGTGCGGGCATCCCGGCAGGCAATGGGGGCGCATCCGTCCAGGTAGCGCCTGCCTGCGCCATCCAGCTGTGTGAAGGGCACCCCCCACACATCCTCCTTGGAAAGGTGCACCCCCACATACATCGGGGCAATGCGGCCATCCGGCAGCCAGTGGGAGGTTTCCCGCAGGATGGCGCCGGAAAGCAGCGCCACCACCCTGTCGCCCTGGGGCAGGTCTGTCAAGGGTGCGTCCAGGCAATCCGCGTCCAGCACCCGGTCCACCCGGGGCAGAAGCTGCATGGCGGCATAGGTGCGCAGGTCGTCCCCCAGGTTGGTGGAATGGGGCTGCCAGGCAATGGCGTAATGAATCATGGGCGTCTCCTTAATGGCTGCCATACTTGGCAATGTATTCTTCCAGGCACAGGTTCTGCTGCCGCATGGGGAGGGAGTGCTCCGTGCCCACATAGCGGATGTGCCACGGCTCGGCCAGGATGCCGGTAATGTCCTCCTTGTCGGCGGCATAGCGGAGGATGAAACCGTACTGCCAGCAGTTTTCCGCCAGCCAGGCGGCCTGCTCGGTGCCCTTGAAGGCCACGCCGGGGACGGTGATGTCGAAGGCCAGGCCGGTGTGATGCTCGCTGTAGCCCGGCTCCATCACGGTGAGCCTGGTGGCGCTGATGGCGTCCTGCCGGCTCAGGCCGTTCTGGCTGATGTAGCTGTCCACCTGCTCGTCAAACAGCTGCTGCTGATAGCTTTCGCTCCGGTAGGCGGCGCTGACCTGCCACACGGTAATCCCCTGGCTGTGGGCGGCCTGCAGCATGGTCATCAGGGCGTCCACAGCCACACGCTCGGCCTGGGTGCCCTCGTACTTGATTTTCACCAGGCCGGCATCGCAGTAGGCGGACATGTCCACCAGCTCCTGGGGCTGATAGCCGTCCGGCATGGGAATATCCCGGTTCACCAGCATGGGCATGCCGTCGCTGCGGACCCAGGCGGGTATCACATCCGGCACAGCGGTAGGTTCAGGGGTGGGTGCATCCGTGGGCTTGGGGATGGCGCTGCCGGCATACAGGGCGGCCTTGGTGCCCTCGCCCACAATGCCGTCCACCTCCAGGCCGTTTACCCGCTGGAAGGCCATGACGGCGGTTTTGGTTCCCTGGCCGAACTGCCCGTCCACTGCGGTGGTGTAGTAGCCCAGCTCCTGCAGGCGCTCCTGCAGCTTCCAGACCTCCTCACCCTGGGAGCCGCTGCGCAAAACCGGCGGCGCGGTGGCGGCATCCGGGTCAAGGGTCACCTGCATGATGTTCCTTGCCGGAGGCGTTGGTGTGGGGGTGGAGCCGGCTTCCTCCCGGGTCAGGGTGACCAGGTTTGCTACCCGAACACCCAGAACAACGGCACAGATAAGGATTGCCGCCAGGAAGACAAGCCCGAAAACACGCTTTGCATCATTCTTCATACGTCCATAAAACCTCGTGTTGATATCGCTACCAGTATACGACAGGATGGACGGAAAGGCAAGCAAAAAGGCGGAAGCAGTGCCTCCGCCCTGAAAGTTTTACAGCAAGCCCTGAAGGAGAATGATGAGGATCAGCACCGGCATGATGAAGCGCAGGTAGATTTTCATCCACTTGCCCCGGGGCAGGCGCAGGCCGCTGCCGGTGTTGGCCTCGTCCATATACTTGTCATAGCCCCAGCCCCATTTGCTTACGCAGAACAGCAGGTACACCAGCGCGCCGCAGGGCAGCAAAACATTGCTGACGGCAAAGTCCTCCATGTCCAGGATGTTCATGCCGTTCACGCTTACGCCGCTCCACAGGTTGTAGCCCAGCACGCAGGGAACGCTGGTCACCAGCACCACCATCAGGTTGATGATGGTAGCCTTTTTCCGGCTCCAGCCGAAATTGTCCATGCAGTTGGCCATCAGGTTTTCAAACACGGCAATCACCGTGGTGAAGCTGGCAAAGGTCATGAACAGGAAGAACAGCGCACCCCAGATGCGCCCGCCGGGCATGTGGGCAAACACGTTGGGCAGCGTTTGGAAAATCAGGGGCGGGCCGGCGGTGGTGGGCACATCATAGGCGAAGCAGGCGGGGAAGATGATCATGCCTGCCATCAGCGCCACAAAGGTGTCCAGGGCGCAGATGCGCACGCTTTCCCCGGCCAGGGTCTGTTTCCGGCCCATGTAGCTGCCGAAGATCTCCATGGAGCCAATGCCGATGCTCAGGGTGAAGAAGGACTGGTTCATGGCAGCTGTGATCACGTTGCCGAGGCCAGCCTCACTGGCCCGGGCAAAGTCCGGCAGGAGGTAGAAGCGGATGCCTTCGCCGCCGCCGGGCAGCAGGATGCTGTTTACCGCCAGCACAACGATCAGCACCAGCAGGGCGCTCATCATCCATTTGGAAATGCGCTCCAGGCCCTTTTGCAGGCCGAAGCTGCACACCAGGAAGCCCAGCACCACAATGATTCCCATCCACAAAAGCATTTCGCCGGGGTTGGCTTTCATGGTGTCGAAAACGCCGTTGATGGCCTCGGTGCTCTGCAATCCCTCAAAGGTGCCGCCCACAAACTTGACAAAGTAGCCCAGCATCCAGCCGGAAACGGTGGTGTAGTACATCATCAAAAGCAGGCAGCCAATGGCGCTGGCCCAGCCGTGGAGATACCACTTGCTGCCCGGCTTCAGGCTTTTGAAAGCCTGGACAGAGGTGGAACGCCCGGCCCGGCCCACAGCCAGCTCCATGGTGAGGACGGGCACGCCCATGATCAGCAGGAAAAGCAGGTAGAACAGCACAAACACGCCGCCGCCGTTGGCACCGGCAATATAGGGGAAGCGCCACACGTTGCCGATGCCAATGGCGCAGCCCGCACTGACCAGGATGAACCCCAGCCGGGAGCCAAAACTTTCTCGTTTCATAGCCTAATCCTCCATTTTTGGCAATGTTTGCGCCTATTTTACCATCTTTGCCCGCAAGTTGCAAGAAGGGGATGGGCGAAAAGCTGCATTTGTGGTATACTGTTTTTCAAACAGGAGGTGCGGGAATGAAATTCATCTCATGGAATGTAAATGGCCTGCGGGCGGTAATGGGCAAAGGCTTTGTGGATGCCTTCGCTGCCCTGGATGCCGATGTGTTCTGCCTGCAGGAAACCAAACTGCAGCAGGGGCAGATCGATCTGCAGCTGCCCGGCTATCACCAATACTGGAACTATGCGGAGAAAAAGGGATACTCCGGCACGGCTGTTTTCACCCGGCAGGAGCCGAAAAGCGTCCGTTATGGCATTGGGGTGGAGGAGCACGACCACGAGGGGCGGGTCATCACCCTGGACATGGGAGATTTTTACCTGATCACGGTGTATACCCCCAACGCCCAGCGGGAATTGACCCGCCTGGACTACCGCATGCGGTGGGAGGATGCCTTCCTGGCCTATCTGCAAAGCCTGGACAAGCCCGTGGTGTTCTGCGGCGACCTGAATGTGGCCCACAGGCCCATTGACCTGAAGAATCCAAAGACCAACGAGGGCAATGCCGGCTTTACCCCCCAGGAGCGGGGAAAGATGGATGTGCTGCTGTCCCATGGGTATGTGGATACCTTCCGCCACTTTCACCCAGAGGAAACCGGCGCCTATACCTGGTGGAGCTACATGTTCCACGCCAGGGAGCGGAACACGGGCTGGCGCATTGATTACTTCATCGTGTCCGACTGCCTGAAGGACAGGCTGGAAAGCGCCTGCATACACCCGGAAATTTTCGGCTCAGACCACTGCCCGGTGGAATTGGTGATGAACCCTTGACGAATGCGCCTAATGGGCGTAAACTGATGACAAACAGCCGCCTGTGCGGCACATGAAAGGACGATATACAGTATGAAGATTCTGCCTGTTTCCGATGCTTCCTTTGCTGATTATGGCCGTGTGGTGGAAGGCTATGACACCGCCGCTCTGCTGGATGCCCTCCGCAAGACCCCCTGCACCGATGCGGTGGTCTATGTTCCCAAGGACGATACGCTGCACCAGGCACCCGGTGCCGAAGCCATTGGCGAGCAGCTGTACGGCGGCATGCCTTTCCAGCTGGGCTGGTGCAATGGTCACAACACTAAGCTGAACTGCCTGGAATATCACCGGGATAGCGAATTCAACCTGGGCACGGAGGATTTCATCCTGCTGATTGCCAAGCAGGGCGAGATTGTAAACGGCGTGCTGGACACTGCCAAGGTGAAGGCCTTCCGTGTGCCTGCCGGCGTGATGGTGGAGTGCTACGCCACCACCCTGCACTACGCGCCCTGCTCCGCCGCCAAGGGCCAGGGATTCCGGGTGATGGTGGCGCTGCCTGCCGGCACCAATACCGACTATCGCCCGGTGAACACCGCCAACGTGATGGACAAAACCATCTGGGCCCGGAACAAGTGGCTTCTGGCCCATGCCGATTCTGCCGAGGCCGCCCAGGGCGCCGTGGTGGGCCTGACGGGCGTGAACATCGACATTGCGGAGGATATTTGACAGGCCTGGTAACACCCGGCAAACACACCACTGAAAACATAACAAAACCATGACGTAACGATTTCACAATTCTCTCCGAAAAGGGGAGAATTTTTGCGTAATTTGGTCGATTTTTTGCGTTTTCAGTGGGAAACCCATTGACAAGACAGCAAAATAATGGTACAAACAAGGGAGGACTATGTATTACTTTTTGGATGGTGTTTTGCTTATGAAACGGAAGCTGTTTTTACTGGTACTGGCGGCTGTTATGGCCATTGGCTTTGCCATGCCTGCGGATGCGGCAGCTGCAAAATGGACAGCGGACGACTTTACCTGGAAGAACATCTTAACCTACCTGGATGATACCATGAGCTACGGCGTGGTGGCTGAGGAGTATACCCAGGGGGGACATTCCGAGGCGAATATCTATGTGGACTGGCTGAACAAAACGTCGGCTGACCCTATTTTGGCCTCCAACAGCGCAGGGCCGATTCTCCTCACCATCAATATGCCAGAGGGCTGCAAGGCCACAGGCATGATATTTAATGGATTCACAGACCGAGGGGGCGGCAGTATTGATCCTGTTTTCGTCGCCCAAACTGTTACCGCCGCGGAGCCGCCGTGGCAGCTTACCTTTTCCCAAACGAAGAGCAGCATAATCCAAGAAATTGAAATCCGGCAAGTTGAAGGATTAAGAACTGTGAAAAATGGGGGAATAAATAGTCAGGGCCTGAAGGCTCAATTTGACCCCGTTACAATCACAAAAGCAAATACTGATTCTAAAAACTATATCGGCGGTATAAGTGAGCACGATTCCTGGGGGTCATTGCTGAAGCTCTTTCAGAATGATCCACAGTATAAGGGCTGTGCCTATAGCTCCCTGAAGCTGGGCAAGGACTTTAAGCTGTACTTGAAGAAAACGAGTGATGGTTCTTTCGTACCGACTGATCAAGTAACGACTGCGACCGAATTGGGGAACTATGAGGGAAAAGAATCTTACCTCAACAGATATGCCAATGTGTATCTGGAATACAAAGGTTCAACATCATGGACTGGCGGTCCGAAAAAAGTAGAGGGCCTGTGGTATACCGTTCCCTGGTTCCCATTCCCAGGTTCCGGCCCCACGTATGCTTACGGCGGGGATTTCAGCCAAGGTCTGACTCCAATCAATTTCACCGTAACCAACAACAGTGATACCGACCTGGCCAAAAAGCGCCTGGATGAGCTGGCAAAGCTTTCTGAAAAGCTGGCTAATTCCGGCCTGGGGCTGGGTGGCGTGGCCCAGAAGATTGGCGTTGCGCCGGACGGCAAGGGCAATTCCACCATAAAGGGGAATAAGGACGCCGAAGGCCGCATTGTTTCGCTGTATCATGCAGCAACGAGCAAAGGCACCGATGGGTACTATTATGTAGAAAAATCCTCTTTTGTCTCAAAACCAGGGGATGCAGACAAGCTTGCATCCGATGGTCTGCCCCTGGCCGCCAATGAGTATGCGGTGTTCAATGTGGTTGTGCCGAAGGATGCACAGACGGTTAACCTGGACAACTGCATTAACCTGTCCCTGCGCATCAGCGAGACCGAGCGGGAACGGGCAAATGAGACTGAATGGCGTGCGGGAAGAAATCAGAACTACAACCGTGTGATATGGAACATCGTCACCGATGAAGGCGATGGTACCTATACCCCCTTTACCGGCAAGGTGCGAACCGGCCAGGGCCACGGCGGCCTGGTGCTTGCGCCCAACGCAACCATCGAAAACAGCACCGGTGATGCCGTGGTGCTGGCAGCCCGGAAGGTAACCTCCGGGGGCGAAATCCACCACAATTCCGCATCCATTGTCCGGGTTACGGCAACATATACCCTGGAAACCGTGGACATCAATGTTACCAAGAAGTGGAACGATGCTGACAACCAGGACGGCGTGCGCCCGGAGAGCGTGACCGTAAAGCTGCTGGCTGACGAAGTTGACACCGGCAAGAGCATCGAGCTGAACGAAGGCAACAACTGGACGGGAAAATTTGAAAAACTGAACAAGTACGGCAACCGCAAGGAAATCGAGTACACCCTGGCGGAAGTCTCCGTTGGCGGTTACAGACCCAGCACTTCCGGCGATGCCGCCAAGGGCTTCACCATCACCAACAGCCACACGCCGGAAACAACCAGCGTTTCCGGCACCAAGACCTGGAACGACAGCAACAACCAGGACGGCAAACGGCCCGAGAGCATCACCATCCGCCTGAGGGCTGATGGCATCGAGGTTACCAGCAAGACCGTCACCGCCGCCGATAACTGGGCATGGAGTTTTGACAGCCTGCCCAAGTTCAGCAATGGCAAGGAGATTGCGTACACCATCACGGAAGACGCGGTGCTGAACTACGCCGCCGCCGTGAATGGCTACAATGTCACCAACACCTACACCACGGAAACGGTGAATGTTGCAGGCGCCAAGACCTGGAACGACAGCGACAACCAGGACGGCAAACGGCCCGAGAGCATCACCATCCGCCTGAAGGCTGATGGCATC
Source organism: uncultured Faecalibacterium sp. (assembly GCA_964391995.1). Taxonomy (GTDB): domain Bacteria; phylum Bacillota; class Clostridia; order Christensenellales; family Aristaeellaceae; genus UBA11524. The sequence goes on along the minus strand of CAYMOM010000058.1, from coordinate 1,595 downwards.
GAGGTTGCCAGCAAGACCGTCACCGCCGCCGATAACTGGGCATGGAGTTTTGACAGCCTGCCCAAGTTCAGCAATGGCAAGGAGATTGCGTACACCATCACGGAAGACGCGGTGCTGAACTACGCCGCCGCCGTGAATGGCTACAATGTCACCAACACCTACACCACGGAAACGGTGAATGTTGCGGGCACCAAGACCTGGAACGACAGCAACAACCAGGACGGCAAGCGGCCCGAGAGCATCACCATCCGCCTGAAGGCTGATGGCATCGAGGTTGCCAGCAAGACCGTCACCGCCGCCGATAACTGGGCATGGAGTTTTGACAGCCTGCCCAAGTTCAGCAATGGCAAGGAGATTGCGTACACCATCACGGAAGACGCGGTGCTGAACTACGCCGCCGCCGTGAATGGCTACAATGTCACCAACACCTACACCACGGAAACGGTGAATGTTGCAGGCGCCAAGACCTGGAACGACAGCAACAACCAGGACGGCAAACGGCCCGAGAGCATCACCATCCGCCTGAGGGCTGATGGCATCGAGGTTACCAGCAAGACCGTCACCGCCGCCGATAACTGGGCATGGAGTTTTGACAGCCTGCCCAAGTTCAGCAATGGCAAGGAGATTGCGTACACCATCACGGAAGACGCGGTGCTGAACTACGCCGCCGCCGTGAATGGCTACAATGTCACCAACACCTACACCACGGAAACGGTGAATGTTGCAGGCGCCAAGACCTGGAACGACAGCGACAACCAGGACGGCAAACGGCCCGAGAGCATCACCATCCGCCTGAGGGCTGATGGCATCGAGGTTACCAGCAAGACCGTCACCGCCGCCGATAACTGGGCATGGAGTTTTGACAGCCTGCCCAAGTTCAGCAATGGCAAGGAGATTGCGTACACCATCACGGAAGACGCGGTGCTGAACTACGCCGCCGCCGTGAATGGCTACAATGTCACCAACACCTACACCACGGAAACGGTGAATGTTGCAGGCGCCAAGACCTGGAACGACAGCGACAACCAGGACGGCAAACGGCCCGAGAGCATCACCATCCGCCTGAGGGCTGATGGCATCGAGGTTACCAGCAAGACCGTCACCGCCGCCGATAACTGGGCATGGAGTTTTGACAGCCTGCCCAAGTTCAGCAATGGCAAGGAGATTGCGTACACCATCACGGAAGACGCGGTGCTGAACTACGCCGCCGCCGTGAATGGCTACAATGTCACCAACACCTACACCACGGAAACGGTGAATGTTGCAGGCGCCAAGACCTGGAACGACAGCGACAACCAGGACGGCAAACGGCCCGAGAGCATCACCATCCGCCTGAAGGCTGATGGCATCGAGGTTGCCAGCAAGACCGTCACCGCCGCCGATAACTGGGCATGGAGTTTTGACAGCCTGCCCAAGTTCAGCAATGGCAAGGAGATTGCGTACACCATCACGGAAGACGCGGTGCTGAACTACGCCGCCGCCGTGAATGGCTACAATGTCACCAACACCTACACCACGGAAACGGTGAATGTTTCCGGCACCAAGACCTGGAACGACAGCAACAACCAGGACGGCAAGCGGCCCGAGAGCATCAC
>CAYMOM010000057.1:0-12085 GCA_964391995.1 uncultured Faecalibacterium sp. | reverse complement strand
TCAAACATTTCGCACAGGGTGAAGGCATCCGCCGTGCCGCCGGCAAAGCCCACCAGCACCTCGCCGTTGAAAATGCGGCGCACCTTATGGGCGTGACCCTTGAAAATGGTCTTTTCGCCCATGGTCACCTGACCATCGCCGGCGATGGCAATATGTCCATCCCGCTTCACGCCGCAGATGGTGGTGCCGTGAAATAAGCTGCTCATCATTCGTTTCCTCCGTGTTCGTTCACACCATTTTCCGCCGCCCAGGTTTTCAGATAGTCCAGCGCCCGGGCAGAAATGGTTTCATACCGCTGCTGCTTGCTGCGGATCTTCTTGTGCTCCCTGTCCACCACCAGGCCGTCAATCAGGCCAAAGGAGCAGTTCATGGGCTGGAAGTTCTTGTTGGGTGTGGAAACATACCGGCCCATGGCGCCCATGGCGGTGATGCCCGGCAGCTCCACCGTTCCCAGGCCCCGCAGGTCATGTCCCAGGGACAGGCCGCAAAGCAGGCCGCTGGCGGCGCTTTCCACATAGCCTTCCACACCGGTCATCTGCCCGGCGAAATAGCACTGGGGCCGGGCAATCATTTCAAAATGGGCATTCAGGAAGCCGGGCGATTGCAGGAAGGTGTTCCGGTGCATCACCCCATAACGGGCGAAGGCCGCGTTTTCCAGGCCGGGAATCATACCAAACACCCGGCGCTGCTCGGGGAATTTCAGCCGGGTCTGGAAGCCCACCAGATTGTACAGGGTACCGGCCTCGTTGTCCTGGCGCAGCTGCACCACGGCAAAGGCCTCCCTGCCCGTGCGGGGATCGGTGAGGCCCACAGGCTTCATGGGGCCGAAGGCCAGCACCATCCGCCCCCGGCGGGCCATGGATTCCACAGGCATGCAGCCTTCGAATACCATCTTTTCCTCAAAGCCGTGAATCTCCGCCGTTTCCGCTGCCAGCAGCGCATCCACAAAGGCGTTGTATTCATCCTCGGTCATGGGGCAGTTCAGGTAGTCGTCTCCCCTGCCGTAGCGGGACTGGCGGAAGATTTTCTCCATATTCAGGGATTCCGCAGTCACAATGGGCGCAGCTGCATCATAGAAGTTCAGCGTGCCCAGGCCCGGCAGTGCCGCAATGGCATCGCTCATGGCATCGGAGGTCAGGGGCCCGGTGGCAATAATCACCGGCCCATCGGGGATCTCCGTCACCTCCCGGTGCTCCACGGTCACCAGGGGGTGCTCCTCCAGCGCCCTGGTGATATAGCCGGAGAAGGTGTCACGGTCAACCGCCAATGCGCCGCCTGCCGGCACCCGGGAGGCATCCGCCGCCTTCATCACCAGGGAATCCAGCAGCCGCATTTCCTCCTTCAGCAGGCCTACGGCATTGGAGAGCCTGTCGGAGCGCAGGCTGTTGGAACACACCAGCTCCGCCATCAGGGGCGAATGATGGGCAGGCGACATTTTTTCCGGCTTCATATCCACCAGCGTCACATGAATGCCCTGGCGGGCCAGCTGCCAGGCGGCTTCCGTGCCGGCCAGGCCAGCGCCGATCACCTTCGCGTGAAGTTCCGCCATTATTCTTCCTCCGTCTCCTCTTCCTGCTTCACTTCCACCCGGCAGCGGCAGGTTTCGTTGGCGCACAGGTGCCACACCTCACCCTTGCGCCCGCGCTTTTCCACCATGTAGCCGCCGCACTGGGGGCACTTGTCCGTCACGGGCATTTCCCAGCTGACAAAATCGCATTCCGGGTAGTTTTCGCAGCCGTAGAATTTGCGGTTTTTCCGGCTGGTCTTTTCCATCAGCCGTCCGCCGCACACCGGGCAGGGTGCAGCAATGTAGTGGACAATGGGCTTGGTGTTGCGGCAGTCGGGGAAATTGGGGCAGGCCAGGAACCTGCCGAAGCGCCCCATCTTGTAGACCATCATGGCGCCGCACTTGTCGCAGGGCACATCGCTGGGCTCGTCCTTGACCTCCACCTTTTCAATCTGCTGCTCCGCCACCTTGAGGGTTTCGGCAAAGCCGGGATAGAAATCCCGCAGAATCTGCTTCCAGTTGACCTTGCCTTCCTCTACCTCGTCCAGGCGCTCCTCCAGTTCAGCGGTAAACTCCGTATCCACAATGTTGGCGAAGTACTCCTCCATCATGCTGGTGATCATCCGTCCCAGCTCGGTGGGGTAAAGGCGCTTCTTCTCCCGGCTCACATAGCCGCGGGAAATAATGGTGGTAATGGTGGGCGCATAGGTGGAGGGCCTGCCAATGCCCTTTTCGTCCAGGGCCCGCACCAGGGAGGCCTCGGTGTACCGGCTTGGTGGCTGGGTGAAATGCTGCTCGCTTTCCACCTCGCCAACGGAAACCGCATCGCCTTCCTTCAGGTTGGGCAGGGTTACCTCGCTGGAGTCCTCGGCATCGTCCACGCCTTCCTCATACACGGAGGTGAACCCGGCAAATTTCTTGTGCTCGCCGTAAAAGCGCAGGCCCACGCCATCGCCTTCCAGCTCGGCGGTCATGGTCTGGTACAGGGCGGGCATCATCTGGCTGGCCAGGAAGCGGTTGTAGATCAGCCGGTACAGGTTGAACTGCTCCTTGGTCAGGGAAGCCTTGATGGATTCCGGCGTGCGATGCACATCCGTGGGGCGGATGGCCTCGTGGGCATCCTGGGCATTCTTTTTGCCCTTGTATTCAATGGGCTTTTCCGGCAGGTATTCCGGGCCAAAGCGCTGGGGAATGTATTCCCGCAGGGCGGTCATGGCCTCCTCGCTGATGCGCACAGAGTCCGTACGGATATAGCTGACGATACCCTGGGTGCCCTCGCCCTCCAGGTCAACGCCTTCGTAAAGCTGCTGCACCACCTGCATGGTTTTGGCGGTGGTGAAGCCCAGCTTGCGGCTGGCCTCCTGCTGCAGGCTGGATGTGGTGAAGGGCGCCGCAGCCACCTTGCGCTTTTCGCCCAGCTTCACGCTGGTAACGGCAAAGCGAGCCGCTTTGATCCGCTCCACCGCCCGGGCGGCGTCCTCTCCATTGGCAACCGCAGCCTTCTGCCCGTCCAGGGTGTTCAGCCGGGCACTGAAGCAGGTCTTGCGTCCGCGGGCCTGGGGCAGCTGGGCCTTGGCGATCACATCCCAGTATTCCTCGGGGATAAAGGCTTCAATGTCCTGCTCCCGCATGACCACCATCCGCGTAGCTACGGACTGCACACGGCCTGCGGAAAGGCCTTTCTTCACCTTGGCCCACAGAAGCGGGCTGATCTTGTAGCCCACCAGCCTGTCCAGCACCCGGCGGGCCTGCTGGGCGTCCACCCTGTCCATGTCCAGCATGCGGGGTGATTTCAGCGCCTGCTGGATAGCCTTCTTGGTCACCTCGTGAAACTCAATGCGGCAGGGTTTGGACATGTCCATGTTCAGCACCTTGGACAGGTGCCAGGAGATGGCTTCACCTTCCCGGTCCGGGTCAGTTGCCAGGTAGATCTGGGAGGCGGTTTTGGCCTCCTTGCGGATACGGGTCAAAATATCACCCCGGCCGCGGATGGTGATGTATTTCGGCTCGAAATCATTGTCCGGATCCACGCCGATCTGGGACTTGGGCAGGTCGCACACATGGCCCTGGGAGGCCTCCACCTTGTACCCCTTGCCCAGGAACTTGCTGATGGTCCGCGCCTTGGCGGGAGATTCCACAATAATCAGTTTCTGTTTGGTTGCAGCCATAAAAGCAATGCCTCCGATGTTTATTATACTTTGCCAAAGGTTTTGCCGGGCAGCGCCCGAACAACCCCCAGAATGCTCAGCATGGTCAGTTCGCCGGAAAGGGTTGGCGCATCAAAGCCGGTAGCCTCCGCCAGCTCGTCAAAGGACATGTCCCGCTGGCACAAAAGGGCGTACAGCTTGCGCTGGGCCTCCGTCAGGGGCGGGAGCGCGGCCTTCTGCTGGGGTGTGGGTGCAGCAGGTGCATCCGTCCAGCGCATGTCCTCCAGAATATCCCTGGCGCTGGTAAAATAGCATGCACCTTCCCGCAGCAGCTGATGCGCACCCTCCGCCCATTCCGAGCCAATATTGCCCGGATAGGCATACACATCCTTGCCCTGGGCCAGGGCGTGGTGCACGGTGGTCATGCTGCCGGAGCGTATCTGCGCCTCCATCATCACCAGAGCCTTGCTCAGGGCGGCAATCAGCCTGTTGCGCACGGGAAAATGCCAGTTGATTGCCGGCGTGCCCGGGGAATACTCGCTCAGCACCAGCCCGCCTTCGCGGATGATGCGCTTTTTCAGTTCGCCATTGCTGACGGGGTAGTCCACATCCAGCCCGGAGGCCTGCAGGGCCACCGTGGGCGAGCCGCCATCCAGGCAGCCCAGGTGGGCCGCCGTGTCAATGCCTGCCGCCAGGCCGCTGACAATGGTCACCCCGGCGGCGCTCAGCTCCGCAGCAATTTTCCTTGTGGCCTCCAGGGTGTTGGGAGCCGCCTTTCTGGTGCCGATGATGCCAATGCACTTCCCCATCAGGCAGTCCAGATCACCTTGATAGAACAGCAGCGCCGGCGGGTCGCTCAGGTTTCGCAGCGCTTCCGGATAGCGGCTGTCCTCCATGCCGATGATGCCCATGTTCTCCCGCTGCATCACCAGCATCATCTGGTGCATGGCCTCTGGCTGGGCCTGCTGGCGGAGGAAATCCACCTGGGCCTGGGGCAAGTAAGGCTTCATGCAGCGGCCTTTGTCCCGCAGGAACTGGTCATAAGCCGCCTCGGCACAGCCGAACGCCTGCAGAATTTCATGCAGCGTTTCGGATGGCACCTGGGCATAGGTCAGCCAGGCGCGGCATCCGTCTTCACGAGTATAGCGCATGGCTCACCTCCAATACATTATTTTCCATTCCCGTGCCTTTTGCAAACTTTCTTAAGAAAAACACAGGTCGCGCATTATGCTAACATATCTGAAGGAAAAAATCAACTTTATTCTTTTCAGCGAAAAACCGCCCCAGTGCAAACCGGAGCGGCGCCATTCATTTCCAGTACTTTCCGTCCAGTTCCCGGTACTGGATGGCCTCTGCCACATGGCTGGTGGCGATGTGCTCTTCACCGGCCAGGTCGGCAATGGTTCGGGCCACCTTCAGCACGCGGCCATAGGCTCGCATGCTCATGCCCATGCGGTCAACCGCCATGTGCAACACCTGGGTGGCCTCCTGGGTCAGCTGGCAGTAGCGCTTGCTGAGCCGGGCATCAAGCTGGGCATTGCAGTGGATGCCTTCCTGCCGGTAGCGCTGCTGCTGCAGCTCCCTTGCCTTTCGCACCCGCTGGCCCACCTGGGCGGAGGACTCCGCCGGGCGGGACTGGTTGATTTCCTTTACGGGAACAGCGTCCACCTCAATCTGAATATCAATGCGATCCAATAGTGGGCCGGACACCCGATCCAGATAGCGGCGGATCTCGTGCTGGGAACAGCGGCAGGCCCGCTGTTTGCTGCCGAAATACCCGCAGGGACAGGGGTTCATGCTGGCTACCAGCATGAAGTTGGACTGGTATTGTGCCTGGTTCTGCACCCGGGTAACGGACACCACGCCGTCCTCCAGGGGCTGGCGCAGGGATTCCAGGGCATTGCGGCTGAACTCCGGCAATTCGTCCAGGAAAAGCACGCCGTTGTGGGCCATGGATACTTCCCCGGGCCGGGCATTGCTGCCGCCGCCGATCAGCGAGGCCACCGAGGCGGAGTGATGGGGCGCGCAAAAAGGCCTGGTGGCCATCAGCCCCTGGCCCGGGCCCAGCTTGCCGGCAATGGAGTGAATGCGTGTGGTTTCCAGCGCCTCCTCAAAGGTCAGAGGCGGCAGGATGCCCGGCAGGCACCGGGCCAGCATGGTTTTGCCGGAGCCGGGCACGCCAATCATCAGCATGTTGTGCCCGCCGGCGGCAGCAACCTCCAGGGCACGGCGGGCGCCCAGCTGACCCTGCACCTGGGAAAGATCCACCGGACAATGGGCCTGGCTGAGAATCTCATCATAGCATCGCTGCACCTGGGCATCGATGGGCGCCTTGCCCGTCAGGTGCTCCACCACCTGGCGCAGGCTTCTGGCCGGATAGACCCGAATGCCCTGAATGCACGCCACCTCGGCAGCGTTGCCCTCGGGGAGAATCACATCGGCAATGCCCTGCTCGCTGGCGCTGATCACCATGGGCAGCGCGCCGCGGACAGGCTGCAGGGAGCCGTCCAAAGACAGCTCGCCCAGCAGCAGCGTGCGGGTCAGATCCATGGATTCCATCTGGTGGGAGGCCATCAGCACGCTGACGGCAATGGGCAGGTCGAACGCCGGGCCGGCCTTCTTGGTGTCCGCAGGCGCCAGGTTGACGGTCAGCCGTGCAATGGGCATGGCAAAGCCGGCATTGACAATGGCAGCGCTAACCCTGTCCCGGCTCTCCTTCACCGAGGCATCCGGCAAGCCGATGATCTCCAGTGCCGGTATGCCGTTGGCGGCATAGACCTCCACCGTCACGGCAAATCCGTTCACCCCGTTCAGGCCATAGCCCAGGGTTCTTGCCAGCATGGGTGAATCCCCCTCCCTTTTGTGTCATTACGCGTGGTATACATGCAGGAAAATGCTCATAAAATCCAGCCAGCCATCCGGCGTCAGCACGCCGCTGGCATAGGGATAGAAGGCCACAAAGCAGATCAGGCACAGCAGCAGATAGCCTGCCAGCGCCGCCGCGCCAGCCCTGGGCCAGCGCTGTGAAAGCCAGTGCAGCAGCAGCATGGTGCCCAGCACCAGGAATGGAATGCTGGCGAAATAGTGGTAGATGTATGTGCCACGGGGTACCAGCACCCAGGGCAGGAACTGTGCCAGCAGCCCAATGAGCACAAAGGCCGGCGCCACACTCCAGCTGCTGCCCTGCACATGCACCAGGCTGGTGGATCCCTCCAGCCCGTAGGCATGGCGCCTGGCCCAGGTGAAGGCCGTGGCCCCGATGCCCGCCAGGCCCACCAGCCACACGGCAGGATTGCCAAAGCAGAAGATGGAATAGCTGTACCCATCGGGGACAAATTTCGCCATGGCATAATACATGGGGCGCTTGATCAGCGGCCACTCGTACCAGGGGGAATAGAAGGGGTGATCCATGCCCAGGCCCGGGGTGCTGTGGTAGTTCAGCATACCCTCGTTGGCGTTCCACACCATTTTCAGGTAATCCAGCAGGTTTTCCTTGTAGGCATAGGCAAAGTATGGTATGTAGGAAAGCAGGTAAATCACCACAGGTACCGCCACAAAGAACACAAGGCACCACAGGCACAGGGTGATGATGCGCCGCCGGGCGTTTTCGCTGCGCTGCTTCAGTTCGGCATTTCCATGGCCGCCGTTAAGGCAGGCCTTGGCCTGCCCGGCCAGGCGCAGATGGCGTATGCACGTCCAGAAGTACAGCACCGCCAGGCCCATGCCTGCATAGGCGCCAATCCACTTGCTGGACACCGCGCAGCCCATGAAGAAGCCGCACAGGCCCAGGTCGGGCAGGATGGTTTTCATGGGTGCCAGTACAATGTCCCGCTGCATGAAGCGCAGCATGAACAGGAAGCTGAGGATGATGAACAGCACCGGGAAGCTGTCGATGGTGGCAATGCGCGTCTGGGTAAAGTGCATGCAGTCCAGGGCCATCATGGTCATGGCGGCAAAGGCCATGTCCGTGCGCTTGGTCAGCTGCTTGCCCAGCACATACATGGCAGGCAGCATCAATATGCCCGCCAGGGCGCCGGCAAACCGCCAGCCAAAGGGCGTCATGCCAAACAGGCCGATGAACCAGCTCATGATCACCTTGCCCAGGGGCGGGTGGCTGGTTTCATAGGGCCTGGTGCCGTTCAGGTGCTCAAAGGCTGTGCGGGCGTGGTAGATCTCATCAAAATAGGTGCTGTTGTACCAGCTGGGTTCGCCCTCCAGAGTGTCCTGCTCGTCCAGCAGGTTACGGGGGTCGGACAGCAGAGGGGATTCCTCATTGGCGTTGCGCACCTCCGCCACGGTGGCGGGAATGGCGTTGCCCTGGGCATCCCGGAAGATGACCTCGTTCAGCACCAGGTTGATCTGCTGGGCGGTGATGCGCACATACCGCCCGGCAAGCCGCTGCAGTCCGTCATAGGTATTCCCGCCGGAATAGCTGCGGGTGCCGTCAGCCAGCTGGGTGCAGGGCGTCAGGTACATCCAGCGGAAGCACTGCCCCTGGGCCATCTGCGCCCAGTATTCATCCGACCAGGTTACCCCATCGGGGCTGACAGCCACAGAGAAATCGCTGTAGCTCACCTGGGCAAAATACAGCATGGTGAAATCATCATAGGTCTGCCCCAGGTCAAGGATCACCGCCTCGTTGTTGGCGGTAGATGTCCAGGGGGTCTGGGGCGCCTTGGTGCTGCCCAGGTTGCACAGGCACACACCGGCGTAAACGGCGGTCACAGCCAGCATCAGCAGCCAGTCCAGGGGCTTCCAGTGCAGGCCGGCATCCATGCGGAAGGTCTTCACATCCTGGGGCGGCTTTTCCTGCTGGCGCATGGCGAAGGGCGGATTGGCCCGGTCCGTCAGGTGCTCAGGCTTTTCCTCCACACAAACGCTCCAGGCCGTCCACACCGCCAGACCGGTACAAAGCAGGTTCAGCACGGAAATGCCCATGGCCAGGCCATAGGTATCGCTGTTCAAGTGCCCCATGGAGGAGCCCAGGCGGAGAGAATTATCCAGCACAATGCCTTCGTTGACAAACATGGTGCAGCTCATGGCTGCCAGCAGCAGCAGGATGCGCTTGTCCCTGTGCAGGGCGAAGGCCAGCAGCAAAAGGAACAGCGCCGGGATGAGATAGCGCTCGTGCATCTTCACCCCCAGCACATACAGGATGATGAACAGCACAGCGCCCAGAAGCGGTACATGCTGCACCTTGGGGGCGCGCAGATACATGGGCATCACCACGGCAAAGGCCAGCCCCATGGCTGTAAAGCCAATGACCGACCAGCTGGCCTGCACAGCCGCCATCACCGCGAATGCAATGCCAAAACACCCCATCAGCACCGGCTCCGCCAGCCTGGCCCGGCCCTTTCCCCGCACCAGGCAGAAGGTTCCCCAGCCCAGGGACAGCGCCGCCAGGCAGGCTGCCGGCAGCCATCCGGCGGAAAGCTCAATGCTCTGCCAGTTGCCGCCGAAAAGGTAGTAGAAATTGGCGGTGTTCAGCGTGGCATAGGGGTAGGAAGCCAGGGTGGTGGCATACTTTTCAATCAGCCAGCCGGGCTGCTGATGAACGGAGAACGGCAGGATGATGCCTGCCGCCACCAGCGCAGATGCCCCCAGGCCAATCAGCAGCGGGCGGGTTTCCCGGTGCTTCACTAAGTCCACCGCCAGCACCACCAGGCCCAGCGGGCCTAGCATCAGCGCCTGAGGTTTTATCAGGGCGCAGAGCACATACACCGGCAGCAGCACCGCCCACCGGCGGCGAACCGCCAGCATGGCAACCGCCAGCAGGCCCAGGCACAGCACGCTGTCAATCTGCCCCCAGGCGGCGCTGTTGAGCACCATAGCCGGGCAGAAAGCAGCCAGCAGGCCCAGAACCTCTGCCTGGGCGCCGGAGAACTTTTCCCTGCGGGCAGCACGGTAAATCAGGTAAGCGCCCGCCAGGTCGCAGGCCATGGGCACCAGCTTGTGATAGAACGCCGCCATGATGTTCAGCCCCAGGCTGCTGCCCAGCTGGGCAAGGCTGTCGCTGAGGCCCATGATGTAGATGTAACCGGGGGTGTAATCGCAGAAGCTGGTGGTTTGGTAAAACTGAGTGGGCCCCACGGTGCGCATGGTATGCCCCCAGGAGCGGAAGCAGTTCACATCCACCTGATAGCCCTCCACCACCAGGGCGATTCCCACCCGCAGGGCAGCTGCCAGCACCATGCCGGCCCAGAAGCCCCAGGAGGCCCGCGCAGGCCGCCGCAGCTGATGCCTGTCCACCAGCATGAACCGCAGGCAGGCAGCGCCCGCCAGCAGGTAGGCCGCAGAAATCACCAGCAGCCAGGGCCAGAAGGGCGCAGCTGCCTCATTCTCGCCGCTGTCCACCGGGTCAACCGCAACGGGTGTTTCATTTCTAAACCACAGGGAGGCCACGCCGTCCCCCGGAATCTCATCCACCTTCACCAGGGACAGGCCGTCAAAGTATGCCTTTCCCTGGCTTTCGCCGCTATAGCCGCCCACCCGGGCGAAAACGGTCACCTCGCGCTGGTCTTCATCGGTTTCGCTGTACAGCTCCACATAGTGCCACTGTCCGTCCCCGTCGAAAACCCCATCGGAGAACACATACACGCCCTCGATCGAAAGGTTTGCACCCCGGCCGCTGTCAGCCATGCCTTCCACCTTGATCCAGCCGGAAAGTCGGTACAGGCTGCCGGGTTCCACCTTCACCCGCTGGGCAAAGCGTGCGTCGTTCATGCCCAGGTTGTTCACCACAGCGCTGCGCTGCCCGGCATAGGCATCGCTGCTGACACTGTAGACGGTGTAGCCTGCCTGGGATACATAGGCATCGGTATACCAGCCCACAGGCAGGCCCTGGGCGTCCACCTCTTCAAAATCAGGGTTGGTCAGCAGGTTGGCGTCCTCCGCCAGGCTGCAGGGCATAAGTACCAGCATCAGGGCGCAAAAAAGCACCCATAGCCGCGTTCTGCGCATGATGACACCTCGTTTTCTTTCATAATACCGGCGTTACATGCCGCCGGGTGCAAAGGCATTGGGCAGGTGGAGCAGCCCGTCTGCGGTAATCTCCACCACATCAAAACGAACAGGCTGATTCATCTGTTCCCGTTCCATCAAAAAATGCTGGGCAGCGTGGAGCATCCGCCGCTGCTTGGCGGGCGTAACAGCCATCAGGCCGGCGCCGGCGCGGCTTCTGGGGCGGTGCTTCACCTCCACCATCACCAGGGTCTCGCCATCCTGCATCACCAGGTCCAGCTCCCCATCCCCGCCCCGGTACCGCCGGGCAAGGCATAGCATGCCCAGGCCGGTCAGATAGCTTTCGGCCTGCTGTTCCCCTGTCAGGCCCTTGTCATACTGCATCATGGGCAGAAGCTCTTAATGAAGCTCCGCCGGTGATAGGGGCAGGGCCCGTAATCCTTCAGTGCCTGAATGTGCTGGGCGGTGCCATAGCCTTTGTTGCTGGCAAAGCCGTACTGGGGGAACATTTCATCCAGCTGGAGCATCTGCCTGTCCCGCACCACCTTGGCCACAATGCTGGCAGCGGCAATGGCATAGGAGGTTGCATCACCCTTGATGATGGGCACCTCCAGGCCGTTCAGGCCCAGGTTGGTCACCGCATCCACCAGATACACGTCCGCCGGCACCTGCTGGGCGGCCTGGCGCATGGCCTGCCTAGTGGCCTGCAGGATGTTGATCCGGTCAATCTCCTCCGGCGCCACCTGACCAATGCCAATGTGCAGCGCCGCATCAAGAATCTGCTGATACACCTTTTCCCTGCGGCTTTCGCTGAGCTTTTTGGAATCGTCCACCCACTCGATCAGCGGCGATTGGGGCATGACCACACAGGCAACCACCACATTGCCGGCCAGGGGGCCGCGGCCCACCTCGTCCATGCCGGCCACCACCAGCCCCTGGGCCCAGAAGGGTGCATCGGTCTGTGCCAGTTCCATGGCTCTGGCAGCCCGGTCAATCCTCGGCATGTGCTTCCTCCGTTCCTGCGGCGCCTGGAATGGTCAGCCTCGGCTTTTCCTGCCTGCGGGGCAGCTCCAGGGTGATGCGCCCCAGCTTGCCCGCGCGGAACTCATCCAGCACCACGGCGCAGCAGCGGTCATAATCGCACACGCCGCCCTTCATCAAAAAGCCGCGCCCCTTGCACACGGCCTCCAGCAGTGCCTCACCCCGGAGGGATGCATCCGCAAAGCGGAAGCGCTCGGTCACAGCTTCAGGCTTCACCTGCAGCATGTCCTGCAAAAGGTGGATGGTCAGCATGGGCAGATCCACCACATCGTCCTTCACGGTGCCGATGTAGCACAGCCGCCGGGCAGCCACCTGGTCATCCAGCCTGGGCCAGAGCAGGCCGGGGGAATCCATCAGCTCCAGGTAAGGGTTGATGCGCACCCACTGGTTGGCCCGGGTTACGCCGGGCCTGTCGCCGGTTTTGGCAATG
>CAYMOM010000056.1:0-12256 GCA_964391995.1 uncultured Faecalibacterium sp. | reverse complement strand
GCAGTGCAATCAGTTCATCGGCGTGGGCTTCGTAGGCCTTGCACTCCTGGTCGTGAGTCTGCGTCATTTTTTCCATCTGCTGCTGGCAGGCGGCCCGTTCTGCCTCAATATCATTAATCTTCTGAATCAGCTCCACCTGCCGCTGCTCACCTTCGCTAATGAGCTGCATCCTGTCTTCCAATGCTTTTTTCATTTCATCCATGTATTTTTTAATTGAAAAAAGCAGCGGATTTCTTGCATCCAGCAGCTGACACTGCATGTCAATGTGCAGGTTTCGACCCAGGTCATCAGACAAAGGTATTTCCAGCTGTGGATCTTCCGTTGGAAACACCAAATACTCATTCAGCGCAAAACCATTGATGGGCACCGGCTGAATCATCTGACCCGCGTACAAAACCTTAACCTGATCCACAATGCAATACCAGTTTTCGCAGGGATCCAGCCGTACCCGGTTGCATCCCTGCGGCACCTTCAAATCCCATGAAATGTGGAGGGCCAGGTTTCCCTGTCCAAATACCTTGCGCCTTTGCGTTGTGCAATTTGCCGCAGAATAACCATCCTGTCCAGCAAAAAACACGGTGCTTTCGCATTCAATGCGGCCGTACGCCGGCTTTGCCAGTTCCTTGCCGGGAAGCATATTCTGCATCTCAATCCCCTGCTTTTCGACCCATTCTGCCTTTTGAGCCGCAATAATAAACTGATACACCTCTCCAAGCGGCCTTTGGGAAAGGATATTGTAAAGCGGCACATCCACAGCCGAATTGGTTGCGCGGAACTGCTCGGTGTCGCAGGTTCCAAGATAGGTACCATCCAGCAGCACCATTTTAAGGCCGGCTTCGTTGATAAACGAATCCAGGTTTTCCCTGCCCCAAAAATGCACATGGGTATCGTCCAGCAGCCCTGTGGCAGTATAATTCCATTCATCCGTAGCCAGCTTGAGCAGAATATCGTTATGACCGATGTTGGGGATGGAAATCAGAATTGTTCCATCCTTTTTCAGCAGTTCAACGCTCTTTTTCAATGCCTTGGCCGGCACCTGCAAGTGCTCCAGTACATCCGCAAAAAGGATATAGTCAAATTGCTTTCCCTCAAAGGTTTGAAACCATTCATCTTTGTTCAAATCACCACAATAGCCATCGGTGGCGTATTGCCGGGCCTGCGCAAAGCCTTCGGGATCAATTTCGACAATACTGACATCGCAATTCTTCGCTTCCCGCAGTTCTTTTGTCATATAGCCGGTGGCTGCACCCATTTCAAGCACTGTGCTGTCAGGCCGCACAAGCGACAGAATTTTCCCCTGAGAATTCCCCGATCCATGGTTGTACCTTGCAATGTCGTACTTCACTGTGTCTGCACTCCCTACCATTGTGATGTGTTTGCTTTTTTCTTACAGTGCCTTCTTCGCTTCGTATGCAGAGCACACCGCACCTGCATCACCGGTCATCACAATTCTCCCCTTCTCCAGCCACACCACCCGTTCGCACATCCCGCGAATCTGGTCCAGGTCGTGGGACACAAACAACACCGTTGTGCCGCCCTGCATCAGCTCCATCATGCGGGCGCGGCTCTTTTCCTGGAAGGAGGCATCGCCAACGGACAGGATCTCGTCCACGATGAGGATTTCCGGCTCGATGATGGTGGCGACGGAGAAGGCCAGGCGGGCCAGCATGCCGGAGGAATAGGTTTTGATGGGCATGTGGATAAACTCACCCAGCTCCGAAAAGGCGACGATCTCATCGTACTTGCTCTTCAGGAATTCCTCGGAAAAGCCCAGGATGGCGCCGTTGAGGAAGATGTTGTCGTGGCCGGAAAGCTCCGGGTCAAAGCCGCTGCCCAGCTCCAGCATGGGGGCCACGCGGCCGGCAGTAACCACCTTGCCGGTGGTGGGCTTGTAGATGCCGGAGATCACCTTCAGCAGGGTGCTTTTGCCGGCGCCGTTGCGGCCGATGATGCCCACGATTTCGCCGCGATCCACGGTGAAGGACACATCGCTCAGGGCGTGGAACTCCTCGTACTGCTGCTGGCCTTTCAGGTGGGACACCACCCATTCCTTCAGGCTGGTGGTTTTGTTCTTGTCCATGCGGAAGTGCATGGATACGTTTTCAACTGTGATGATCTTATCCATAAACAGCTTCCTTTCTTACAGATGCAGCACAAACTTGTCCTGATTGCGGCGGAAAACCCAAATGCCCAGCAGCAGCGTCAGCCCGGCGGAAATAATGCAATACAGGTAAGTGATGGGCGTGGGCGACACCCCGTCCAGGATGATGGAGCGGGCAAAATAGATAATCTGGTACAGGGGGTTCATGTGGTACACGGTCAGGAACCGTGCGGGAATAATGCTTTCCGGGTAGAAGATGGGGGTCAGGAAGTTCATCAGCGTCAGCACCACACCCCAAAGGAACTGAGTATCCCGGAAGAACACGTTCAGCGTGGCCAGGATCAGCGACATGCCGAAGCTGAACACCACCAGAAACAGGATGGCTACCGGCAGCAGCAGCAAGCTTTTGTGGAAGGTTACGCCGGTGAGCGCCATCACCAGGAACAGGGGAAGCAGCGAAATGCACAGGTTGATGGCAGAGGAGAGCACCTTGCTCAGGGGGTAAATCATTTTGGGCATGTACACCTTGGTGATCAGTGCGCTGTTGCCCACAATGGAGCCCATGCCCAGGTTAGTGGCATCAGAAAAATAGGAAAAGAGAACAATGCCGCTCATCAGGTATACGGGGAAATGCTCCACATCGCTGCTGAAAATGGTGGAAAAAACCAGCAGGTAGACCAGCATGGTCAGCAGCGGATTCAGGAAGCTCCACACCATGCCCAGGGCGGAGGCCTTGTACTTCACGCGGAAGTCCCTGTCCACCAGCTGCTTGAGCAGGTATTTGTACTGGTTGAACAGCGTTACCACCATGGTCAGCGGGCTGCGCTTGCCCTTTTTTGTCTGGGCGTGGGTCAGGCAGATCAGCCCCGTTGCCAGCGCCAGCAGCACCGCCGCCGCCGGCCAGTACCAGCGGTGGGCGTTCAGCACATTGTGTCCGCGCAGGCCCAGCACCAGCGCGCCATTAGCCGAGGAGCCATCCACCTTCAGGCCATAGGTGGCTACAGGCAGGTCAACCTTGCCGGCACTCATGGTGCTGCCGGCCCACAGGGCCAGCCCGGTTTCGTTGGGCTGGATGGTCAGGGTCAGGCTCTTGGCACCGGAGAGCACCGGCTCCACAGGGATCTCGTTTTTCTGGTCGGATTCCAGGTCAGCAGCGGGGACATCCGCCGTCCACAGGATGGTTTCGCCATCCAGCAGGGTGAAGGTCACCTGGCCTTCAGGTGCAGCTGTATCGAAATGAGGAACGATGGTGATGCTCTCCAGGCCGTCCATGGGCAGGGACAGCGCCTGGGAAACCTGGCTGCCGGCAGGCAGCAGATTGCCCATGGACACGCTGTCCGTCTTCACGGCAGTCAGCACCCAGTCATCCCGGATAATCCAATAAGCGCAGGCCGCCAGCAGCACAAATGCCGCGATAAACGCCGCCAGGCGCATCCCAAATTGCTTTGTGTCAAGTGACTTCATACGTCCATTCCTTTCGTTCACAGGCCGGGTCTTCATGGTGCCATGCAGGCAAAGGAGCACATCCCCAGCAGCCTATACAATAGCAGTTCCAGTATACACCATCTTCATATAATTTACAAGTACTAATTCTTCCCGTTCGTTGCACTTTCGCGGCTCCCCTTCCGCCGGAAGCGCCCCGACCCGGCAGGCAATTCGTTCTGACAGCATTATGATTTCTGCTTCCGGGCAAAGAAAAATCAGGAGCGAACCAACCATCGCCGCTCCTGATTTTGGTTTTCCATGCTCTTCCGTCAGCCGCCGTGCTGCAACTGTTTTATCCTTTGCTGGTACTGCTCCAGGCAGGGCATTTCGGCATTCGGTGTATTGCGAATCTTGTTATACTCCTGGGCAAAGGCCTGATAGGACGGCAGAATTTCATCCACCGTACCAAGGCCCACGCATTCGCCCTTGTGCAGCCAAAGCACCCGGTTGCACAGGCCTCGCATCTGATTGGTTGCATGGCTGACAAATATCACACAGCGCTTGCGCTGGATGTATTCATGTATCCATGCCATGCACTTGGCCATGTAGCTCTGGTCCCCCACCGCCAGCGCCTCATCCACAATCAACACATCCGGGTCGGTATGGGTACACACGGCAAAGCCAAGGCGGGAGCGCATGCCGCTGGAATAGGTTTTTAGCGGCTGATCGATAAAATGCTTCAGCTCGGCAAAAGCGATGATGCTTTCCTCCATCTGCTGAATCTGGTGCATGGTGAACCCCAGCAGCAGACATTTGTAATAAATATTCTCACGCCCTGTCAGCGCGCTGTTCAGGCCGGCATTGGCGGCCAGCAGGCCAACCGTTCCATTCACTCTCACCACGCCGCTGCTGGGCTGACTGACACCGGCAATAATACGGGAAAGGGTTGTCTTCCCCGAACCGTTCAACCCCACCAGGCCAACAACCTCCCCCGGCTGTACACACAGGTCAATGTTATGTAGGGCCTGATAGGTTCGCTTATCTCCCTGCGCCCGCCCCGGATGGCCCAGCAGCGGGCCTGTGCGGCGTAATTTGAACACCTTGCTGATCTGCTGGCACTGGATGATACTATTATCTGTCATGCAAAAGCTCCTTTACAGCGCATCGATAAAGGAATCCCGCAGGCGCATATGCAGCATGCCGCCTATCAGCAGCAGGATAATGGTGATAATCCAGAAGGAGTAAAAGCTCTCCGGATTGGCCAGTATCCCCTTGCCATCCAGCATGCAGAAGCGGAAGCCTTCAATTAGGTGAACCAGCGGGTTCATCTTCAACACCTGCTGAACGCCCTCGGGGAAAGCGCTGATGTCCAGCACCACACTGGAGGCGTACATCAGCAGGCGCAGGGTGGGCGGCAGCAGCTTCTGAATATCGTTGAAAAACACGCTGATGGTAGACACTACCAGCGCAAACCCAAACAGAAACAGCGCCATGGCCGCCGTGTAATAGATGGTCTCCAGCATGTACCATGTTGGTGCCACGCCGCAGAGCAGCACCAGCGCAAACACCACAACCATCGAAAAGAAATGGTTCAGCATGGCATGCATCACGTTTTTAAGCGGAAACAGCGACAGGGGCACATTGCAGGTGGTGATGATAGCCGGAGCACTTAAATAGCAGGCTGTGGCCTGGGACATGGCGCTGCTGATGGTCATCCACGGAATCAGGCCGCACACCAGCCATGTCACATAGGGATACTCGGCCTGATGGGGCGCCCTAGTACGCAAGCCCACCGAAAAGACAAACCAATATACCAGAATGTTCAGGATTGGGTTAAGAAGCTCCCACAGGTTGCCCAGCTTGGATTCACTGTTCTTCGCCCGCTTTTCATAGAGCGTCAGCCGCCACACCCGTGGAAGATTCCGCATGATTTCATGAAAAAGGGTGCGCAGCTCCCCTGCGATTTTCATTGCACATCACCGCCTATTTTCCCAGCAGGCGCTTGATAAGTTTCAGGATGATGGGCAGATCATCCTTTTGCATCTGCTGCGCATATTCGGTCACCTGGCTGACAAGCTCCTGCTTGTTCTCCTCTTCGCTCTGCGAAGCCGGCGGCGCAATCCGCTGGCTTTCAATGGCATTGAGCAACCACTTTCTGCTTCTGTCCGCCTCGGATTCAATGCAGGAGGAAAGATCGGTGTAATCAACCGGGGAATGCAGCTCATCCCTGCCGGAAATGTCCTGCACCCGCTCGGCAAAGCGATCCGTGATGTGAAACAATTCACCCAGCGTGTCAAACCGGGCGCCGCCCCTTGAGCGGTTCACCAGTACCAAATAGCTTTTGCGGAACACCAAAGCAAAGCAATAACCATGATAGGAATCGGTGACGATGAACTCGGCATTCTTCAAATGATAAAGAATTTCGTACAGAGAAGCCTTGTCCAGCACGCCGCAGTCCTTCAGAATCTCCAGTTTTTTCTCGGGTTTGAACTGCTTATCAGTAATGGATACCAGCTTCAAGCCCATCTTTTCCGATAATTTTTTCAGCTCCGCAGCCTTTTCCGCCGTGGGATCCAGCATGTAGGCAAACAGAAAGTTGCCTTCGGTTTTTCTTTCAGCCTGCTCGGCCATTTTTTCCCAGTGCTTGGGATCCACCAGGAAAACCGGATCCAACACATGGGTGGCCTTTACCCCCAGGCGCTCCCTGCAAACCTCCACCCCTTCAAACTCACGAACGGCAATGTGATCAAACCGGCTTATCAACTGGCGCACCTTGGGCAGCACCTGCTGGGGAAAGAAGCCGCGCAAGTTGCCAAAGGAGGTGGAATAGGCAATCTTCTTGTGATTGTCATCCACAAAGTCCAACAGGAAGGTATAGCCAGAGCGAATCATGGCATCGTAATACCACAGCACGTCCGAGCCGACAATGAAGGTATCAATATACTTGTTGTTTTCGGACATATGAGCCATATCATACTTGGCGGTCATGCGGTAGCCGTTTTCCTTGTTGAACTTCCCTGCCCCCGCCCGGTCGAACCCGGGAGGTGAAATGAAGGCAACGGAATAGCCTTCATCGCTCAGGTAGCGGTACAGGGCATAGCAGGTCAGCGAAGAGCCATAGTTGGATCTGGGTGTTTCAATCCACCAACCCGTAATGCCAATATCCATAATTGCCTTTTCCGCATACCGGACGGCCTTAGAGAAGGAGTCGCCCCGGGCAATGTGCTGAAAGAAGCATTTGCGCATTTCCGGTGCCGCTGTGGGGCGAATCAGCGCCCCATTGGCCCGGGTGGAAATCTCCACAACGGTTTCATAGGGGATTTCCTCCTTCCGGGTCAGCCAGTAGGAAACATCCTCCAGCAACCTTTGGCCTTTGCCGGTGCTACACATCACCAAGGAGGTACCCTGCTTGTCGTTCCAATCCTCCTTGTACTTGTCCACACCCCAGAAATCTCCCAGGGTGATGTCCCCCACCCGATGGGGATGGGCATACTGGCAGTGCAGGCATGCCTCCCGCATAGAAAGACCTGACAGGAATGCCCGGAAGTAGCTTCCGTTCCACTGGTCGTAATGGATGGAGCCATCTGTGAAGGACACGCCGATCAGCGTACCCCAGCCATACTTCTTATCCCGGAAATCAACGGATTCAATCTCCCGGCCCTTGGCCACCTCATCCAGAAAGCGGTTAAAGGCCAGGGGTGACGGAACGCCATGACAGAGAATATCCACGGTAATCAGGCCTTCATAGTCCTTGCCCAGAAAGGCCTTCAGTCCATCCACCTGGCAAGGGCATCCGCTGAAAAGGACAGGTTTGCCCTTTTCCAAATCCTTTTTGACCCGGACATAGGCATCGCCCACCTCGCTTTGCACATATTTTGATTTGTACAGCCGGCAAAGCTCCTTCTTGGTTTCAATCCCTACATGACGCAGCCTCCTGCAGCCTGCATCAAAGGCTGCACCATACACCACGCCGCCTTTCTTCACCGTGTATTCTGCCAGGCAGGAAAACACGCCGCCACTGCTCCCCATGGGACGGTGCTGCTGATCCGCCCACACGGCATAGCAGGTCGGCTGCGGCTGGATGTGCAAATCGTGTGTCATGGCTGGGCAGGCCTTGGCGCACCTTCCGCAATCGATGCAATTGCTACGGATAGCCGGAAACAGAAAGCCCTCCGCGTCCCGCTCCATCTCAATGGCCCGAACGGGGCACAGGCTTTCGCAGGTTCCGCACCCAGTACAAAGAGCGTGAGATAAACAATCAATTTTCTTCATGGTTTCTCCTTTTTGTCCGTCAGGCAGGAGTTATCCCGGCATTGGCTCATCACTTGGCGCGATGGGTCAGCCGGTTGCTTACTGCCTTTTTGAATCGTGCACGGTCAAACAGCATATAGCCCACGGCACGCTTCACCACACCCACCTGGGAAGCCCGGAAGGATACCGTATCGCTGTTGTCCGCAGGCTGCACAGGCCTTTGCACAGCGGGCTGGGCAGCCGGGCTCCGCATGATGTAAAGCGATTCGTTGGCATAATTCGCCTGTTCCCGCAGCAACCTGGCCAAGTCCATCTGCTCATCCCCGGCAAAAACTGCATCCTCAAAGCAGCACTGCTCAAACATGGCAGCATCCAGGGGCTTTGCATAGCGCAGCATGCTTTCAAAGGGCAGAGAAAGAATCGTGCGGGAAATGGGGAATTGGGGCAGCTGGCCGAAGGCGCTCCGCCAGTCCTGCACAAAAGCAAGGGCGTGGTGCTGGATAATCTCAACAGCAAAGCGGGCAATGCGGTTGTATTCGCTCTTCCCGTACTCCACCTCGGGCTTGTCGCCCTTCAGCACAACGGCCTTGGCCCCAGGCTCGTCTGCCGAGAGAAGAAACTCCCGCATGGCTCCGGACATGCCCGGCTTTACGTCATAGAAGGCATGCACCTCAAACTGATAGGCATAGGCCATCCTGTTGCACTGGTCCTTGCCATCCCGGTGAACAAAGCAAACAGGAACAGGCCTGTTGCATACCGCAGAAATGGCCGCCTGCAGCCTGCCACTGTATCCCATATCAAAGCAAACGGCATGCTCCTGCTGCAGGGGTGCATAGTATGCCTTCAGTGCATCCAGGGCCTGGGCGTGCTTTTCGCCGGAATAGTATCCCTGCAGAAAAACGCTTATGCATTGGTGATACTCTTCCTCGGAGCTGAACGGCTGATTCCAGACAAGGCCGTTCTTTTCCACATCCCGGTAATACTCGTTCACGTTGCCCTTTGCGCAGTAGTCCAGCAGCTGCCACAGCTTTTGGGGCGTATAGGCCCAGAAGTTGATGGGAAGGGCATAGAAATCCACCCGCTGCATGGTCAGCGCCGGCAAAAGTACCTTGCGGGATGCCACCAGGTAGTCCAGCTTCACCTTTCCGCGAAGCGGCTCCGGCAGCATGGTTTCAACGGCCTTCATCACCAGATAACCATCCCGGGCCAGGAAGGCCACATAGGTGTAGCCGCCATCCTTAATCTGCTGGATAAGCCAATCCGCAATAGCCACCAAATGCGGGCCTACCGCCGCATAGCCCATCTGGGCGTAGGAACCGGAAAAGAAGGTTTGGGGATGCTGGGCCTGAAAGGCATTATCGAAAATGCGGTTGGCAATCAGAGCCTGCATGCAGCGCCCTGTCATGGATTGCTCAATCACATCCTTCTCAGAAAATCCGCAGAAGGCCTGCTTGCCCAGTTCATACAGCCGGGAGCGGTTGATGTCCCGAAACATGTCCATGGGCTTGGGGTGAATTCTGGCCGGAATACCCACGCGGCCTGCCGCATCCCGATCCACGCCAAAGTTGTCGCCAATGTGCAAAAGCTCAGAAGGCTCCAGCTTCAGGTCCCGGAGGGCAACAGTGAACAGCTTGCCCGACCATTTCAAAACCTGTTTTTCGCTGGAAAGATACAGCGAGGACCAGCCCGAAACCTTTGCTTTTTTCAGCATGGTCTCCACCGTGGCCCGATCCAGATACATGTCCGAAATCAGCACAACCTTCTTTTTGCATGCCAGGGCGTATTCCAGCAGCTCCACCCCGGTTTTTCGCGGCTGAATAAACCTGATTTCGTATTCCTTTTCCTTCGCCATCAGCGCATAGCAAACACCCTTGTCCAGGCCGAAAGATTCCGCCATAGCCTGGTAGATTTCTTCAATCACAATCTCTTCCCGGCCGTAAGTATGCTTTCGGGCAATGGCTTCCGATTGCTGGCGCATTTCGGCAAAGGCGATCTGCGTGGGGCCAATCAGCTCCGTCAGTTCCGGCTGAAGCAGTTCAAATATATCCGTTGGTGCAGCAAAGGGGCGCAGCAGCAGTGTATCAAAAATGTCGAAGGAAACGGCCTTCACTTCATCAGCGGCAATCTGCTCTTTAATGCTCTCTAGGGTGCCATCCCAGATAATAGGGTTCCGCTCATACCACCACATAGCAGGGTCGCCTTCCCCATCGCAATTGGGGCATAGCCTCCTGGACAGGGCCTTGACCTTCTTTTCGTTTTCCGCATCGCCCTGGCAAACACTCATCGAGGGTTTGTGCCACATACGGCAAAAGCGCTCCCTGGCCTTTTGAAAGTATGCCAGGCATTCCTTGTCCTTCTTCTTCTCTAAAAAGCCATTGACCATCTCGAAGATCGTCACAATGTCTTCGTAGTTTTTCAGCGTTTTTTTCATGCTGGCCAGGGATGAGCCCGTTGACGAGGAGGCATGCATACAGTAAAACACGCTGGGGGTGTGGATGTGCGCAAAGGAGCGGGCTTCATACAGCAGCAGAGAAGAAAAGCCCACATCCTCCGTCATGATGATATGCTGCTGCACCTTTTCGAAGTATGGCGCGCAGCAATCCCACAGCGTCTTTTTGTAAATCTTGTTCCAGATGGTGTGCCAGGCATAGCAGTTCATTTCCTGCTCATAAAAAGCCCGGCGAACCTCGTCCCCACGATATTCATCGGCGATGGTGCACTCGATATGCGTTGGATACACCGTCTTGCTTCCGTTTTCATTCACAATCACGGTATCGCCCATCACCACATCAAAGTTTTCTTCCTCAGCCTTTTTCACAGCCAGACGGTAGAAATCCAGGGAAACATAATCATCACTGTCCAGGAAAGCGATGTATTTTCCCTTTGCGGCCTTTGCGCCGGTAACCCGCGCACCGAAAAGGCCCTTGTTCTTCGCATAGGTCACCAGCTTAAAGCGGGCGTCCTTGGCCATGTATTCATCCATGATTTGGCGGGCCCCGTCTGGTGAGCAGTCATCCACCAGAATAGCTTCCCAGTCCTGAAAGCTCTGCCTCAGCAATGAATCAAGGCAGTCTTTCAAATACTTTTCCGTACCATAAACGGGCACCACCACCGACAAAACACACGTCACTTTCGTTTTCCTCCCCGTTTCTTTTGATGCCAATGATATGCTTCCAGCGTGATGGCATTCAGCCGATGCCACAGTCTTTCCCATCCGCCTGGGAGCAATGAAACCGCACCATAAACCCAGTATAGGTTATGAAGATTGCACTTTCCTTTCAGTCTGCACTGCCATTCGTTTCGCCATGTGAAGGCCTTTGCCGCAGCCACATCCTCTTTGCCGCAAAGGGGCACCAGGCTTGCACCTGCGCTGTCATCGCTGAAAAGGAACACACCATAGCAATCCACCTCCTTCTTGCTGGGAAACGCCATCAGCCTTCGGAAGCGTCCTCTTGCCCTCAGTGCACCCCATCTGTGCGGCTTCCAGCACTTGCAGCCATCCAGAATTGCCTCCAGCTGCTTTTCCTTTGCCCTTTGCTGATCCTCCGGCAGCTTGTTTTTCTTCACAGGAATACAAACGCCGTTTTCGCAGGCATACCCCATGGTCATGCCATCTGCCGCAGACACCATGCATTCGAACAAGCTGGGGGAAAACAGCACCTTGTTCCAGAAAGAGCGCTGCTCCGTAAAGTACCAGGCATCCATGCTTGCACGCCCGTCCGGCGCATCACGATAAAGCCCAAAGTAAAACCCCACAACTCTTCCGCCATATCCCTGCGCAGTCAGCAGCTGTTCCATTGCCCGCTGGCTGGTTCCCGACCATCCGCTGTCCACCAGCGCGATGGTCGGCCTGTCCAGCAGTCCTTCCTGCTGCAGATAAGCCATGGTGGTTTGACAGGCAGCCTGGGAATTCTCCAGCAGCGCCGCCCGGAAGGCATCGCTTTTCTCCGCTTTTGCCTTCAGGTCTACAATTTCTGATGTCAGCAGCCTTTTCTCTATCCGGTTCCTGTCAAATTGTAGCTCCTCCAGAATCGCCGCTGTTTGCTCCTCCGTCATGCCGCCACGCTGCAGGATGGCCGAAAGAGTGCACCTTTTGCTTTCCACAAACAGGTGATCAAATGCTCCCGCTTCATCAAACTGATAAACCGGCAAGTGCAGCGAGCGCCGGGAGCAGTATAAATATCGGCACTCGATGGGATACCTAAACCTTTCGCCGGCATACTGTGCAACACGGTAAAGCGCGTACCCATCCCGCGATAAAAAGTACAGTGTTGATATTCCGCGTTTTTGCGCCTCCCCCAGCAGCCACAGGGAAAAATCCATCAGGATTGGCGCAAGAATGGATTGGCTGCAGCAGCACAATGTCCTTTCATCCATCTTCCATCACACTCACCTCATCATTCAGACTCAGGACGCTGCCCCCATCACCACTTCATCCCGATTTCGTCCAGCAGGCGGACGCGCTCGGGGGACATGGCG
>CAYMOM010000055.1:0-12417 GCA_964391995.1 uncultured Faecalibacterium sp. | reverse complement strand
GGCGGCATGGTACAATTACAAGGCTTTGATGTGTGCAAGCTCCAACAAGGAGGTGGATTCTGATGGGTAAGTATTGTGAGATTTGCGAAAAGGGTACGCTGAACGGCCATAACGTCAGCCACTCCAACCGCAAGACCAACCGCACCTGGGCGCCCAATGTGCAGAGCGTCCGCGTGATGGTGAATGGTGCTGCCAAGCGGATGAACGTGTGCACCCGTTGCCTGCGTAGCGGCAACGTGCAGCGCGCGCTGCCCAAGACTCAGGAAGAAGCCTGAGCTCCCCGTTAGCTTCGCATAAATCACCCCGTCTGTTGTGCGACAGACGGGCTTTTAACGTTATGCCAAAGGATGTGCATCCCATGAAAAAGAAATGGCTGAGCATGGTGTTTGTCAACTGCATGTGGGGCCTTTCCTTCATTGCCAGCAAGCATGCCATGAACGCCGGCTTTTCCCCCATGACCCTGGCCTTTTTCCGCTATGTGATTGCCGCCGCCTGCCTGGTGCCCATCACCCTTTGCAAGGAAAAGCGCCTGCACCTGCGCCGGGCGGATGTGCTGCCCATGCTGCTCTCCGGGCTGACGGGCATCACCGTGTATTACTTCTGCGAGTACAACGGCATTCTGCGCACCTCCACGGTCAGCGCTTCGCTGATCCTGGCCTCCATCCCCATCATAACCATGGCTGCGGAAACAGTCATTGACAAGACCCGCCTGCGCCCCATGCAGGTTGCCGGCGCGGTGATTTCCCTGCTGGGGGTGGGGCTGATCCTGCTTTCCGGCACCAACAACGGGCAGGACTCCCTGCTGGGCGATTTGTTCATCCTGGGTGCCAGCGCCGTGTGGGTGGCGTATATCTTCATCAGCCGCCGGCTTCGGGCGGGATATTCCAGCCTGAGCATGAACGCCTGGCAAGCCATCACCGCCCTGGTGACCCTGCTGCCCCTGGCCCTGGGGGAAGGCTGTGATTTGGCTCCCATCCCCTGGGACGGCTGGGCCGCCATGGCAGTGCTGGCGGTGGTGTGCTCCGCCCTGTGCTACTACCTGTACGGCAACGCCATCGATGCCATGTCCCCGCTGGCTACCGCCATTTTCATCAACCTGACGCCCCTGACCACCGTGCTGGGCGGCGTGCTGCTGCTGGGGGAGAGCATCACCTGGCTGACAGTGACCGGCGGTGTGCTGGTGATTGGCAGCATTTTCCTGGTGACCATGCAGGACAAAGCCAAATAATTTTCGCGGCGCTTTCGCGCTGCTTTTTTCGTTTTGGCAGGCCTTGCCCCTTGTGAAATGCGGCGAAAAACAGTATAATGAATAGTGGATTATTTTGCGCATGAAAGGGGTGAGGGCATGCTGGCCCAGGTGATCGTGGACATTGTGCACGAGCATGTGGCGCATACCTTCACCTATGCCATACCGGAGGGCATGCACCTCTCCGTGGGCCAGCGGGTGGAGGTTCCCTTCGGCCCGCGCCGGAAGGAAGGCGTGGTGGTGGGCCTGTCGGAGGAGAGCGATGTGCCCCCGGACAAGCTGCGCAGCGTGATCGCCCCCCTGGAGGACTACGCCGCCATTCTCCCCTGCCTGCTGGCGCTGGCACAGCGCATGGCGGAGGACGCCCACTGCCCCCTGGCGGAAACCCTGCGGCTGATGCTGCCTGCGGAAATGCGCGGCGGCAGGGTGCAGGTAAAGCAGCAGCCCATGGCCCGGCTGGCAATCCCCAGGGAACAGGTGGAGGAAGCCATGGCCCGGCAGGGCCGCTCCCAAAAGCGCAAGACCCTGCTGCACCTTTTGCGGGACGGCGTTCCCCGCCCCGTCAGCGAGCTGAAGCTCATCGTCCGCGAGCCCATGGAGGCCCTGCACCAGCTGGAGCAGGCCGGCCTGGTGGCCCTTTCCCAGCAGGAGGTTTTGCGCCGCCCGGGCGGCAGTGCCGATGCACCCCCCATGCCCGACCCGGTGCTGACGTCTTCCCAGCAGGAGGTACTGGGTATTATGCTGCCGGAGCTGACACGGGGCCGGGGGAAGTTCCTGCTTCACGGGGTGACGGGCAGCGGCAAGACCGAGGTGTTCATCCGCCTGGTGCGGGAGGCCCTGGGCATGGGCAAGTCTGCTATGATTCTCGTGCCGGAAATCGCCCTGACCCCCCAAATGGTGGACTGGTTCCGCCGGCGCTTCGGCCCGGTGGCGGCGGTGCTGCACTCCCGGCTCTCCCCCGGGGAGCGGTTTGACGAGTGGCGGCGCATCCGCCGGGGTGATGCAAAGGTTGTTATCGGCGCCCGCTCCGCCGTGTTTGCGCCCACGGAAAACCTGGGGCTGATTGTGGTGGACGAGGAACACGAAACCACCTACCTCAGCGACAGGCACCCAAGATACGACGCCCGCCAGGTTGCCGCCTGGCGCTGCGAGGCCGAAGGCGCCACCCTGCTGCTGGCCAGCGCCACACCCAGCATCCTGTCCTTCGCCATGGCGCGCAGGGGCGACTACACCCTGCTGGAAATGCCCCGCCGGGTATTGAACAGGCCCATGCCCCAGGTGGAAATCATCGATATGCGGCAGGAGCTGGAGCAGGGCAACCGAACCGTGTTCTCCTCCCGGCTGGCCGCCGCCCTGAAGGATTGCATCCGCCACGGTCAGCAGGCTATGCTGCTGATGAACCGCCGGGGGTACAACGCCTTCATCAGCTGCCGCAGCTGCGGTCATGTGATGAAATGCCCCAACTGCGATGTTTCCATGACCTATCATGTTTCCGGTGGCGATGGGCAGCTCCACTGCCACTACTGCGGCTTTGTTCAGCCGCCGCCCCAGACCTGCCCGGAATGCGGCAGCAAGTACATCCGCTACTTCGGCGCCGGCACCCAAAAGGTGGAGGAGGAGCTGCACAGGCTGCTGCCCGGCGTGCCCACCGTGCGCATGGACATCGACACCACCTCCGGCAAGGACGGACACCAAAAGCTGCTGGACGAGTTCCGCTCCGGTAGAGCGCGGGTGCTGGTAGGCACGCAGATGATCGCCAAGGGGCTGGACTTTCCCAAGGTGACCCTGGTGGGGGTCATCGCCGCCGACATGACACTGAACCTGCCGGACTACCGCGCCAGGGAGCGCACCTTTCAGCTTTTGACCCAGGTGGCAGGCCGGGCAGGCCGTGGAGATGCCCCGGGCACGGTGATCATTCAGACCTACAAGCCGGAGGATGAAACCATTCTTGCCTCCGCCAGGCAGGACTACCGGGCGTTTTTCGAGCAGGAGTTCGACAAGCGCCGCACGGGTCTGTATCCGCCCTTCACCATCCTGGCCCGGCTGCTGGTGGAATCCACCTCCGCCAAGGCCGCCCAGGAGCATGCCGCCGCCCTGATGGAGCAGTGCACCCGCCTGCTGGAGGAGCACCCCGCCTGGAAAAAACGCACGCTGATGATCCGGCTGGATCAGCCCTCCGTGACCATCCTTCGTGGAAAAAGCCGCTGGCATATCCTGATGAAGCTGCTGGTGCACCGGGACACCGAGGCCTTCGCCGCCGCCCTGACCGAAATGGCCCGGCAGGAGGTTCCCCAGGTGGATACCTATTTTGAATACAACCCAACGACCATGATGTAAGGAGATCAGAAAATGGCGATTCGCAATATTGTCAAGCTGGGCGAGGAGTGCCTGCGCAAGGTGTGCAAACCCCAGGAGAAGTTCGACCTGCGGCTGTGGGTGCTGCTGAAGGACATGGCAGACACCATGTACAAGGCGGAAGGCGTGGGCCTTGCCGCGCCCCAGGTGGGCATCCTGCGCCGGGTGGTGGTCATTGATGTGGGGGACGGCCTGGTGGAACTGATTAACCCGGTGATTGTGGAGAAGAGCGGCTCCCAGTGCGGACGTGAAGGCTGCCTGAGCCTGCCGGGCCGTCAAGGTATTGTCACCCGCCCCAATTATGTGAGGGTGCAGGCCCAGGACAGAAAGGGCAAGCCCTTTGAAATCGAGGCGGAAGGCTTTTTTGCCCGGGCGGTGTGCCACGAGCTGGATCACCTGGACGGCCGGGTGTACATTGATGTGATGGACAGGGAACTGACCCCCGAGGAAATCGAAGGTCATGTGCCGGAGGATGACGAGAAATGAGAATCGTATTCATGGGCACGCCTGAATTCGCCGTGCCGTCCCTGAAGGCCCTGTGCGAAAACGGCTATGAGGTTGCAGGCGTTTTCACCCAGCCCGACCGGCCCAAGGGCCGGGGAAACAAGCTGGCTGCATCCCCTGTGAAGGAATATGCCGTCAGCCAGAACATCCCCGTGTACCAGCCCCAGCGCATCCGCCGGGATGGTGTGGAAGATTTGAAGGCCTTGGCCCCCGACCTGTGCGTAACCGCCGCCTTCGGGCAGATTCTTTCCCAGGAGATTCTGGACATTCCCCCCATGGGGAACATCAACGTCCACGCCTCCCTGCTGCCCAGGCACCGGGGCAGTGCGCCCATCAACTGGGCCATTCTCCAGGGGGACAGGCAGGCCGGCGTAACCACCATGATGATGGACAAGGGCATTGACACCGGCGACATGCTGCTGAAAAGCTCCACGGACATCCTGCCCGGTGAAACTGCCGGCGAACTGACCCTGCGCATGAGCCAAATGGGTGCCAAGCTGCTGCTGGAAACCCTCCGCCAGCTGGAAAACGGCACCCTGGTGCGCATCCCCCAGGATGAAGCCGCCATGACCTACGACCCCATGCTGGACAAGGCCATGGGCGTCATTGATTGGACATTGCCTGCCCGGGACATTGTGAACCGCATCCACGGCCTGAACCCCTGGCCCGGCTGCTCCACCGCCATCCAGGGCGGCAGGCTGAAGCTGCTGCGGGCACAGGCGGCAGAGGGTGCGGGCCAGCCGGGCGAGATTATCGCTGCGGATGCCAAAACCGGGCTGACCATTGCCTGCGGCGAGGGTGCGGTGAACATCCTCCAGCTGCAGGCCCCCGGCGGCAAGCCCATGAACGCCAGGGACTACCTGCGCGGTCACCCCATGGCGGTGGGAACGGTATTGAAAGAGGAGCAAGCATGAACGATAGCAAACGTGGCAATAAGCCGATGAATCGCAGTCCTAAAGGCGGCTTTCGTGGGAATGGAAATCAGCATTCCGGCAAAAACTATGGCAAAAGTGGTACTCCTGTGGCAAAGCGCAAGCCAAAGCCGCCGGTGGAGGGTCTTGCTGCCCGCCGGGCAGCCCTGGGGGTTATCCGGGATGTAACGGAAAACCAGGCCTATGCCTCCCTGTCACTGAACGAGAAGCTGGTGAAATCCGGCCTGAACCCGGCTGACCGCCGCCTGGCGGCCCGCCTGGCCTACGACACCATCGAGCATCTGATGACCATCGACCATGCGCTTGCCCAGGTGATGGCTAAGCCGGACACGGACATCAAGCTGCGGAACATTCTGCGGCTGGGTGCCTGCCAGATCCTGCTGGAGGACCGCATCCCCGAAAGCGCCGCCACCAACACCTGCGTAGAGCTGTGCAAGGAGCTGGGCATGGAAGGCCTGACCGGCGTGTGCAACGGCATCCTGCGGAACCTGATCCGCAAGAAGGGCGAGCTTTCCTGGCCCGATGAAAACGAGGAACCCCTCCGCGCCATGTCCGTCAAGTATTCCGTGCCGGAATGGCTGGTGGAAAGGCTGATCGCCGACCGGGGCCGGGAGCAGGCCATTAGCCTGATGAGCCAAAGCGGGCGGGATGCCTGCATCACCCTGCGCCCCAACCTGACGGAAATGGACGATGCCGCCTTTGAAGCGCTGCTGGACAAGAAGGTCTGGGAGCACGAGAAGGGCGCCGTTCCCCACAGCTGGCGCATCCGCGGCATGGCGGATATTGGGCAGGATGCGGACTTCCTAGCCGGGCATTTCAGCATCCAGAGTGAGAGCAGCATGCTGGCCTGCATGGCTGTGAACCCCAGGCGCGGTGCCCAGCTGCTGGATGCCTGCGCTGCCCCCGGCGGCAAGGCCTGCCTGCTGGCGGAAATGATGGGCGGCACAGGCCGGGTGCAAGCCTGGGAGCTGCACGAGCACCGCACAGCCCTGATTGCCGCCCAGGCACGCCGCCTGCACCTGGAGAACATCCGCCCCATGACCCGTGATGCCTCCCGCCATCGGGAGGACATGGACATGACCATGGACGCCGTGCTGCTGGATGCACCCTGCTCCGGCCTGGGCGTCATGAGCGACAAACCCGATGTGAAATACCGCGCCACCCCCGAAAGCCTGGCGGAGCTGACCCGGATTCAGGCCAGCCTGCTGGATGCGGTGGCCCCCTATGTAAAAGAAGGCGGCGTGCTGGTGTACTCCACCTGCTCCATGCTGAAGTGCGAAAACGCGCAGCAGATTGAAGCCTTCCTGGCAAGGCACCCGGAGTTCGAAATCGACAAGCTGCCGGACAGCATTCCCGAAGGCTTCCGCCGGCAGGCGGATGTGGGCCTGCAGCTGCTGCCGGGCCGCGACCCGGTGGGCGGCTTCTACATCTGCCGGATGCGGAGGAAGGCCCTATGACCGAGCTGACCGGCATGAACCCGGCGGAGCTTGCCGCCTGGTGTAAGGAACAGGGCCTGCCCGCCTTCCGGGGGAAGCAGATTTTCAAGTGGATTCACCAGGGTGCGGACTTTGACGGCATGACCAACCTGCCCAAGGAGCTGCGCGCCCGCCTGCAGGAAACCGCCGTGGCCCAGCCGGTGGAAATCATTGAGATGCGCCAGTCCAGCCTGGACGACACGGTGAAGTTCCTCTTCGGCCTGAAGGACGGCAACTGCGTGGAAGGCGTGCTGATGCACTACCACCACGGCTACACCCTGTGCATTTCCACCCAGGTGGGCTGCCGCATGGGCTGCACCTTCTGCGCCAGCACGCTGGACGGCTGCCTGCGCAGCCTGACCCCCGGTGAGATGCTGGGGGAAATCCTCTGCGCCAACCGCTTTCTGGCAGGCAGGGACCGGGTGCACAACCTGGTGCTGATGGGCAGCGGCGAACCCCTGGACAATTACGACAATGTGATGACCTTCCTGCGCCTTTTGCGGGAGCCGGATGGGGTGAACATCGGCCTGCGGAACGTGAGCCTGTCCACCTGCGGCATTGTTCCCCGCATGTATGACCTGGCGGAGGAAAACCTGCCCGTCACCCTCAGCGTGTCCCTCCACGCGCCCAATGACGACATTCGCCGGCTGACCATGCCCATTGCCAGGGTCTACCCCATGGACGACCTGCTGAAGGCTTGCCGGAACTACATTGAAAAAACCGGCCGCCGGGTGATTTTCGAATATGCGCTGGTGGGCGGCGTGAACTGCCAGGAGAAGCACGCGGTGGAGCTGGCCTCCCGGCTGCGTGGCATGCAGTGCCATGTGAACCTGATCCCCCTGAACGCGGTGGAGGAACGCCACCTGCAGGGCGTTGGCGAGCGCACGGTGACTGATTTCCTCAAAACCCTGGAAAGGCTGCACATTTCCGCCACCCGCCGCCGGGAAATGGGCGACGATATCGAGGGCGCATGCGGTCAGCTGCGCCGGAAAACCATTATGGAGAAGAAGCAATGAGCCATCAATTTCGCTTTACCAAGGAGAGCAAGGAGCGCCTGAAAGACTTCCTGAAGGGTGAAAAGCCCGCGCCCCAGGCCGAGGCTCCCGCGGCGGAGCCTGCCGCACCTGCCGACCTGGCTGTGGCTGCCCGCTCCAACATTGGCAAGGTGCGCCAAAGCAACCAGGATGCGCTGATTTCCGCCCCCGAAATGCGCCTGTGGGGCGTGGCGGACGGCATGGGCGGGCACAACGGGGGTGAAACCGCCTCCGCCAGCGCCCGGGACGGCCTGCTGGAGCAGCTTTCCGGCAAAAGCCCCGAGCAGGGTGCCCTGCGCACCGCCATCGGCGCGGTGAACCGCAGCCTGTACCTGCAGCAGAAGGAGGACGATGCGCTCTCCGGCATGGGTACCACCCTGACGGTTCTCTGGCTGAGCGACCATTGCGTTTACCTGGGCCATGTGGGCGACAGCCGGGCCTATCGCCTGCGGGACGGGGAGCTGAAGCAGATTACCGATGATCACTCCGTGGTGGCGGAGCTTTTGCGCTCCGGCATGCTGACCCCCGAGCAGGCCGCCAACCACCCCCTGCGCAATGTGATCACCCGGGCCGTGGGCACGGAGGACGGCATTGAGATCGACCTGATGTGCGAGGAACGCCGCCCCGGCGATGTGTGGTTGGTGTGCTCCGATGGCCTGCACGGCATGGTGACGGACGAGAAAATGGCGGAAATCATCAAAAGCTGCAAGCTGGAAAAGGCCGCGGACAAGCTGATTGCCGCTGCCCTTGAGGCCGGTGGCCGGGACAATGTGAGCCTGGTGCTGCTGCAGGACAAGGGGGCGCAGCCATGAGCGAGAAAATCCTTGCCGAGCGCTACCACCTGGTGGAGCAGATTGGCATTGGCGGCATGGCAATTGTGTACCGGGCCATTGACCAGCGCACCGGGCACAATGTGGCTGTGAAAGTACTGCGCCCGGAGTTTAACCAGGATGCGGAGTTTGTCAGCCGCTTCCAGCGGGAGGCGGAGGCCGCCAGCAAAATGACCCACCACAACATTGTGAACCTGCTGGACGTGGGCATGGACGGGGACAACCGCTACCTGGTAATGGAATATGTTCAGGGCAAAACCCTGAAGGAGCTGATCAAGGAAAAGGGCCGCCTGTCCCCCCAGGTGGCGGCGCAGATTACCATCCGCATCCTCTCCGCCCTGCAGCACGCCCACCAAAACGGCATTATCCACCGGGACATCAAGCCCCAGAACATTCTGGTGCATGCGGACGGGCACATCAAGGTGTCGGATTTCGGCATTGCCCGCATGGCAAACAGCTCCACCCTCACCAAGGGCGACAGCGTGATGGGTTCGGTGCACTATTTCAGCCCGGAGCAGGCCAGCGGACAGGTGGCAGGCGTCACCAGCGACCTGTACTCCGTGGGCGTGGTGATGTATGAAATGCTCACCGGGCATGTGCCCTTCGACGGGGACAGCCCTGTGGCGGTGGCCATGCAGCACCTGCACGCCCGCCCTGCACCCATCGAAAACTTTGCCCCGGATTCCCCGCCCGCCATCAACCATGTGTGCATGATGGCCATGGAGAAGAACCCCAAATACCGCTACCAGAGCGCCCGGGAAATGGCTGCGGAGCTGCGCATGGCCCTGGAAGGCCGGGTAGAGAAAATGCTGCCCCGTGTGGTGGACAAGCCCATCGCGCCGCCACCCGCCCCCGCGCCTGCCCCCAAGGCAGACGACAGCGCCCGCTATCACCCCGCGCGCAAGCCCTCTGCCAGGCATCGGGGCCTGTGGGTGCTTTTCACCCTGCTGATGACCGCCGCCGTTTGCTATGGCCTATACATGGGCGGAGCCGCCATCTACGAGAAGGTGGTAAACTCCACCACGGTGCCCTATTTTGTGGGCATGGAGGTCACCGCTGCCCAGCGCAGCGCCCAGCGGGCCGGCCTGAACCCGGAAATTGTGGAAATCAACCACCCCACCGTGTCCGAGGGCATGGTGATCCTTCAGGCGCCGGAGGCGGACTCCACCCTGCGCAAGGGGGATTCCGTGGTGCTTACCGTATCGAAGGGCCCTTCCAGCCAGACCCTGCCCAAGCTGGAGGGCATGACCACCCAGGACGCCATTAACACCCTGCAGCCCATGGGCATCACCCTGATGGTGCTGGAGCGGGTGGTTTCCACCAGGGTGCAGGCGGATGTGATCATCAGCCAAAGCCCGGAGGCCGGCGTACAGTGCAAAAGCGGCGATATTGTGGAGGTAACGGTTTCCGGCGGCGTGGCCTATGTGCCCAGCCTGGAAGGCCAGACCTTCTCTGCCGCCCAGGAAAGGCTGCAGGCCGCCGGTGTAACCCTGAGCAGCGATGTGACCTATGTGGACACCGCCGATGCTGCGCTGCACAACACCATCGCCACCCAAAGCCCGGCAGCGGACACCGCTGTCATCCAGGGTGCCAAGGTGACCCTGTCGGTCTACCGGGTGCCCAGCATGCTGGCCAGCGCCCGGGTGATTCTCGACCTGCCCCAGGCCGAGGGCCTGACCGCCGTGCGCATCACCCTTTCCTCCGGCGGCAGCGAAGTGACGGTGTACCAGGGTGAATTCACCGCCAACGCCAGCCGTCACCCGGAGGTGGAGCTGACCGCCCAGGAGGCCGGCGACTACACCTATCGGGTGTACTTCAACGAGAAGTTTGCCTATCAGCACCAGGTGACGCTGAAATGACGGGAGGAAGCGCTACGGATACCGAAATGAAGCAAGGCACCCTGATCCGCGGCATGGGCGGCTTTTACACCGTGGTAGATGCGCAGGGCCAGGCATACACCCTGCGCTGCAAAAAGAAATTCCGCCGGATGCAGCTCTCACCCCTGGTGGGGGATCAGGTGCTTTTCACCCCCGGCACCGGGGAGGAGCATGGCTGGCTGGAGGAGATACTCCCCCGGAAATCCCAGTGCCTGCGCCCGCCTGTAGCCAATGTGGAGCTGCTGCTGATGGTGGTATCCCCCGTGCCGGAGCCGGACCTGACCCTGGTGGACAGGATGATGATCCGCGCCCGGGCCCAGGGCATGGACATGGTGCTGGTCATTAACAAATGCGACCTGGACGGCTCCCTGGCAGAAAGCCTGCGCCGCCAGTACGCCGGCGCCCAGGTGCCCGTGTGCGCCGTTTCCGCCCAGGCAGGCACCGGCCTTGACCAGCTGAAAGCCATGATGCGCGGCCGCCTGTGCTGCCTGACGGGCCAATCCGGCGTGGGCAAAAGCACCCTGCTGAACGCCCTGCTGGGCCTGGCGCTGGAAACGGGGGAAATCAGCCAGAAAATTCAGCGGGGCAAAAACACCACCAGGCACGCAGAATTGCTGATGCAGGACGGCCTGCGGGTGCTGGACACCGCCGGCTTCAGCCTGCTGGAGCTGGACGAGCAGATGGAGCCCATTACCCTGAAGGATTATTATCCCGAGTTTGCAAAGCACGAGGGCACCTGCCGCTTTGAACCCTGCTACCACGACAGGGAGCCGGGGTGCAGCGTGAACGCCGCCTGCCAGGCCGGGGAAATCGACCCCCAGCGCCTGGCCCGCTACCGCGCCTTGCTGGCGGAAGTGAAAACCGCATGGAGGGAAAGATATGATTAAGGTTGCGCCGTCCATCCTGGCGGCGGATCCCCTGAACATGGAGCGGGACGTGCAGCGCATGCTGGACGCCGGCTGCGACCTGCTGCATGTGGACATTATGGACGCCCATTTCGTCCCCAACCTGAGCTACGGCCCGGCCCTGGTGCAGGCCCTGCACAGCCGCTTTGCCATCCCCCTGGATGTGCACCTGATGATGGACAACCCCGGCAGCTATATCGATGCCTTTGCCCAGGCCGGCGCGTGGGGCATTACCATTCACGCAGAGATTCCCGGGGATGTGCAGGCCATGCTGCGCCACATCCGCAGCCTGGGTGTGCAGCCGGGCCTTTCCATCAAGCCCGGCACCCCGGCGGAAAGCATCCGCCATCTGCTCCCCGAGGCGGACATGGTGCTGGTGATGACCGTGGAACCTGGCTTTGGCGGGCAGAAATTCCAGCCTGCCATGCTGGACAAGCTCCGCACCCTGCGCACCATGGGCTATGCCGGCCTGCTGGAAGCGGACGGCGGCGTTTCCCTGGACAACCTGCCCGGCCTGAAGGCCGCCGGCCTGGACGTGGCCGTTATGGGCACCGCCATGTACCGCAGCCCGCACCCCGCCCGGGACATGAAAACCATCCACGTCCTGTAACTTTTGCCGCCTCCCGGGACATGCTAGGCCCAGGAGGTGTTTTTATGGAAAAGCCCAAGCAGCCGCCTGCCCGGCACCTGTTCATCCGCCCGAAAAAGCGCCGCATGACCAGGCAGCACCACCAGTAGACAAAAACTTTTTTGCAAAGCACAAGATATACAGGGTGTCAAAAAACCTCCGGGAGGTGTCGGAGGGCCCGCAGGCCCTCTAACTTCAATCGTATCGCGGGGTTTTGCCATTTTTTCGACACTCTGAGTGTTTCACAGTGCGAAAAACGGTGTATAATACAGCCAAGGAGATGATGTACCATGGCATGCACTGTCAATGTTACCGGCGGACAGCTGGAGCAGGGCGAGATCAACGCCTACATTCAGCGGGCCAAGGAGAAATTCGGCAAGGAACCCTTTGGCATCGACATTCATGTGGACGGGGAATATGTTGACCTGTCCTACGACTTTGGCAACCAGCCCTTTCAGCGCATCCGCCGGATCACCGGCTACCTGGTGGGCACCCTGGAGCGCTTCAACAACGCCAAGCGTGCCGAGGAGCACGACCGGGTGAAGCACGGGGTGTGACAAAAAGGCTCTCTGCGAGTAGACCGCCCCAGAATATACGGACTGCTGGGAAAAGGCCCCTATGTAAGAAAGTG
>CAYMOM010000054.1:0-12566 GCA_964391995.1 uncultured Faecalibacterium sp. | reverse complement strand
CGTTGACATAGTACCCAAACACGGTGGCCCGGCGGCGCTGCTGGGCGTTTTCCACGGCGGTCCGGAGAATCTTGCTGAACCCGTTGCCGTAGAAAATATTATCCCCCAGCACCATGGCGCAGGCATCGCCGCCGATGAACTCCTCCCCCAGCAGGAACGCCTGGGCCAGGCCATCCGGGGACGGCTGAACCTTGTAGGACAGGTTCAGGCCAAACTGGGCGCCGCTCCCCAGCAGGTTTTCAAAGCGGGGCGTGTCCTCCGGGGTGGAAATGATGAGAATGTCCTTGATGCCCGCCAGCATCAGGGTGGACAAAGGGTAGTAAATCATGGGCTTGTCGTACACAGGCAGCAGCTGCTTGCTGGTCACCATGGTCAGAGGGTACAGCCGCGTACCTGCGCCGCCGGCGAGAATGATGCCTTTCATATGCGTTGTCCTTTCCGCTTTGGTTAGCTGTATCTGCACTTATCGCTGGGTAAAGCCATAGATGGCAATGGCCGCAGCAATGGAGAGATTCAGGGAATCAATCTTCTCGTTGCTGGGGATGCGCACAGGCTGGCCCTGCTGGGCAAACGCAGCCGGCAGGCCGCTGCCTTCGTTGCCGAAGATCAGCGTCCAGCCGGGCGGCACGTCCCCCGCCAGCACATCCGGCAGGGAGCGAGAGCCATCCAGCATAAAGGGATACAGCGCCCGGCCCGGGTGCTCCGCCACATAGTCCTCAAAGGTGTCGTAGATCTTCACCCGCAAGGAAAACAGGCTGCCCATGCTGGCCCGCACCACCCGGGGGTCGAACACATCCACACAGGGGCGGATCAGCGCCACATCCTCCACCCCAAAGCCCAGGGC
Organism: uncultured Faecalibacterium sp.; assembly: GCA_964391995.1. GTDB lineage: Bacteria > Bacillota > Clostridia > Christensenellales > Aristaeellaceae > UBA11524. The sequence continues at coordinate 11,722 of CAYMOM010000054.1, read as the reverse complement.
CGTGCGCAGAATGGTGCCCACATTGCCCTGGTCGGACGGGTTATGCAGCACCACATGGGGCGCACCGGGGGCGAGTGCATCGCTGAACTTGCCAAACACCGCGGCGGCAAAGCAATTCTCCTTGCCGGAAATGCGGGAAAGCGCCTTGTCGGCTATCTCCACCCGGATGTGCAGCTGCCGGGCCAGGGCGGTGAGCTTTTCCGCCGCCTCGGTGCCCTGGGCCTTGCTGTGCAAAAGCACCCGGCGGGCGCACTGGGGCCGGTGAAGCAGGCACTCCATGGCCGGGAAGGCGCCAGGAGCATAGCCATAGTCCAGCTCCGGCTTATAGGGTGAAAGTGAAGGCATGGTTTCCTCCTCCTGCTGGGGTGATGGGGGTACCGGGCTGCGCATAAGAAAAGCCTGCCGCAGCGCTGCGGCAGACCATTTCGTCAGTACTCAAACACAGTCACAACGCCGCCCATGTTATCCAGGTTGGAAATATAGCTGGCGGCCCGGCTGGTGATCTGCACCTGCACAGGGTTTGCATCATCGCCCACATACTGGCGGACAATCTCATAGCGCAGGCTGCCATTTTCGAACACCGCAATGTGGGGGTGCTCCTGCAGGTACTCCACATATTCCTCCAGGCAAAGATCCAGGTGGTGCATCACGGCGGCATGGGCCTTGCCCACATAGCGGTACGTTTCCAGGGAAAGGCTGATGCCGGTTTTATAGCTCTTGTCCGCCGTACCCTTCAGGGGATAATCCGCCTTGGGGAAGCGGAAAATCAGGCCATACTTCCAGCAGTTTTCGCTCATCCACTGGCCGGCCTCGGTTTCCACATAGTTGGCGCCGGTGATAGAGGCGTCTCCCCGCTTGTACAGCTTCATGCGGAAGGCCAGGCCGGTGTTGTATTCGCTGGTGCCGGGGTAGTTCACATCCCGCATGGTGCGCTCAATCAGCTCCTGGCCGGAGTACTTGTCGGCATACTTGGCCATGTAGTTGTTGAAAATGCGGTTCTGCTCCTCCCAGGAGCGGTAAGCCTCGGACACGATGTAGTATTCGTGCCCGGCGGCCTTGGCGTCTTCCACGGCGGCCTTCAGGGCATCCACCGCCACGGGGAAAAGCTGCAGGTCGTAATTATCCACCTGGATGGTGCTGCCCGCATGGGTGCCGATGGACACCAGGCCGTCCTCCGCAAAATCATCCGGGCGGGAGTGCCACTGGTTCACCAGCAAAAGGCCGTTGTTCATGATGTCCGCCCGGGCCAGGGTGACCGTCGCGGGGCTTTCCAGGGGGTAGCTGGTCAGGTCCACCACGTCCCATCCCTCAGCCTTGGCGGCAGGCCAGGCCAGGTTGGCACCCGTCTGGGTCGCAGCTTCGAACTCAGCCAGCGCCTTGGCGTATTCCTGATCCCGCTGGGTGTTGATGGCCTCGACCTCCTGGCGCATATCCTTGAGCAGATTGGCCCGGTAGTCCGCAATGGCGCCCCCAAACAGGGACGCTGCCACTGCCAGCACAGCCAGAACCACCGTGCACACCAGCATGACCTTGATGGGATCCCGCCGCTTTTGCTTCTTCATATTCGTAAAGCACCTGCCTTCCGCAAGGGTGATATGGGGGTTTGTTCCAATGAGGAAACGGTTTGGCACGCCAAAATCATCCCAAAAAAGAACGCAACAAACCTATTTCTTCATGTCCTTGTTCTCCACAGGCGGCGGAAAATCCTTCTTTTCGTTGCAAAAAAGTTACGAAAGGTGAATCTTTTGCATGATGAGCGGGCAAACTAGCCGCAACCGGCATTGGAAAGGACGGAGAAACAGCATGAAAAACATGGCAAAAGTGATGCTCTGCCTGCTGGCGGCATGCAGCCTGGCTGCCTGCAGCGCCAGTGCAGACGAACAGGTGGGCCAGGCCCAGGGCTATGGCGGGCTGGTGAAGGTTCGCATCCGGGCGGAGAACGGCAGACTGACCCAGGTGGAGGTATTGGAGCACAGCGAAACCGAAAACGTGGGCACCCGGGCCATTGAGCAGCTGCCTGGCGCCATGGCCGCGGCAGGCACCTGGGATGTGGATGGCATCACCGGCGCCACCATCACCAGCAATGCCCTGAAGGAGGCCGTGCGCATGGCCCTGGACGAAAATGCGCCTGCAGCCCGGCCTGCCCAGGCGGATGAAGGCAAGTCCGGCATGGGGATGGCAGCTAACGGGCGCATAGGCCCCGGAAAGGACAGCGAAGGCAGCCCGGTGTATTCCTTCAACGTGGTGTTTGCCCAGGCGGATTTTGACCAGGCAGGCCGGGTAACGAGCCTGAACATCGACCAGCTGGAGGTACTGACACCGAACGGCGGCGGTCAGGCCAGCTTTGGCGGTTTTCCCGGGCAAGGGGACGCCACGGAGGATTCCTTCCGCCAGCAGGTAGCGGGCTGGGTGACCAAAGGCCAGCTGGGGGACGGGTACAAGCTGCCCGCCGGCAGCTGGCGGCAGCAGGCAGATGCCTACGAAAGGCTTTTTGTGGGCATGACGGTGGAGGAGATCGAGGGCTGGTTCAGCCGCTTCTGCTCTGCGGAAACGGGGCGCCCCCTGCAGAAGGACACGGACAGCGCCGCCGAGCAGGAACAATACAGCGCCCTCTCCCAGGAGGAAAAGGCGCAGCTGGCAGATGTGGTGTCCGCCGCCACCATGTCCCTGCGGGATGAGCACGGCGACCTGCTGACAGCCATCCGCCGGGCCTGGGAGAACGCCCGGTGACGCCGCCCAAGGGCTGGCTGCTGCTGGCAGCCGTCTGCGTGGGGATGATGGCAGCGGCCCAAGCGGATGATACGGCGGTGTGGATCATGGCGGCAGCAGGCGCCTTTCTGGCTGCGCTGCCCGGGCGTATCCGCCGCCGGAAGGAACCCCGGCAGAAATCCACCTGGCAAGGCTGCGCCCTGTGCTTTGCCGCCGGAGCCGTCATGGTGCCTGCCCTGGCCCTGGGGCAGATGAACGGTCGCCTGGTTGCCGGGCTGATGCAGGGCAGCGCCAGCGCCTGGGCCTTTGCCGCCATGGCCTGGCTGGCGGCCCTGATCACCGCCCGATGGAGGAGGAAGCATCCATGAAGGAACTGCTGCTGGGCGGCCTGGCCGGGCTGCTGCTGGGCATTGGGCAGGTGCGGATGCAGCTGCACCTGCGCCGCCGCCTGCAAAGCGCCGCTGCCGGGCGGGACATGCCGCTGCTCCGTGCCCTGCTGCTGGCCCTGGGCGCAGGCGCTGCCCTGTCCGCCCTGATGATGTGGCTGGCGGTGATCGACGTGGACACCGTGCCCGTGCCCGGCCTGCATGCCGGCACCCTGGCGGGCGGTGCGCTTTTCGGCCTGGCCCTGGGCGCTGCCGGCATGACCCCCGGAACATCCGCCGCCCTGCTGGGTGCCGGCCCCGGCTGGGAAGGACTTTCCGCCGCGGCAGGCTGCCTGGCGGGCCTCCTGTGCCTGCCCCTGGCGGAGCGGCTTCTCCCCCTGCTGCAGGGCCTGATGGATTTGGGGGCATACACCTGGTTTCAGGTTACGCTGGACAAGCCCTTTCTGCTCCCCGGCGGCTTTCCGGGCCAGGGTGCCCTGGGCCTGGCGCTGATGGCACTGGCCCTGTGCATCCGCCGCCCGGCTCCCCCTGCGCCGGAACCGCCCCCGCCCGTGCCCGATGTTTCCCCTCAGCCGGAAGAAGTGCAGCAGGATGCCCTGGTGGTCACCCTCCCCGGCGAGGAGCCTGTGGTGGTGGACACCGCCCAGGACGCCCCCGAGCCCGAAAGCGACCCCCACGGCTGACCCGTCCCCCTGCGGCGGGCCGGCCTTTTTGTGCGGCAAAGGTATTGTCAAATCTGCTTTTTGCCGTATAATATAGAAGGGTATATATGCTAGTATAAGGAGGATGCTTTCCCTATGAAAATACTGCTGACAGGCGGTGCAGGCTTCATTGGCAGCCACACCTGCGTGGAAATGCTTGCAGCCGGACACGATGTGGTGATTGTTGACAACTTCTCCAACAGTCATCCCGAGGCCGTGCGCCGGGTGGAGGAAATCGCCGGCAAGGCCGTCAAGGTCTACCAGGCCGATGTGTGTGACAGGAATGCCATGAACCGCATCTTTGACGAAAACACCTTTGATGCGGTAATCCACTTCGCCGGCCTGAAGGCCGTGGGCGAAAGCGTCAGCATTCCGCTGAAATACTACCGCAACAACCTGGATTCCACCCTGACCCTGTGCGAAACCATGGCGGCCCACGGCTGCAAGCGGCTGGTGTTCTCCTCCTCCGCCACGGTGTACGGCGTGCCGGACGAGGTGCCCCTGCGGGAGGACATGTTCTGCAAGGGGTGCACCAACCCCTATGGCTGGACAAAGTATATGATCGAGAAGATCCTCGAGGGCGTGGTGAAGGCCGATCCGGAGTGGAGCGTGGTGCTGCTGCGCTACTTCAACCCCATTGGCGCCCATCCCTCCGGCCGCATTGGCGAGGATCCCAGCGGCATTCCCAACAACCTGATGCCCTACATCACCAAGGTGGCTGTGGGCCAGCTGGAAAAGCTGAGCGTTTTCGGCAATGATTACAACACCCCCGACGGCACCGGCGTGCGGGACTACATCCATGTGGTGGATCTGGCGAAGGGTCATGTAGCCGCCTGCCAGTATGCCGCCAAGACCAGCGGCTGCGAGATTATCAACCTGGGCACCGGCACGGGCTATTCCGTGCTGGACATTGTGAAGGCCTTCACCGCCGTGAACCAGGTGGACGTGCCCTATGTGCTTGCTCCCCGCCGCCCGGGGGATGTGGATGCCTGCTTTGCCGACCCGTCCAAGGCGGAAAAGCTGCTGGGCTGGAAGGCCGAAAAGACCCTGGAGGACATGTGCCGGGATTCCTGGCGCTGGCAGCGTGCCAACCCCAGGGGGTATCTGGGCTGATAAGCTGTTTTCCCCGGCGCGGCAAGGCTTCCGCGCCGGGTTTTCAGGCAAGCGGAGGTGCAAAGGATGAGGCGTGTGATGCTGCTATTGGGCGGCGCAGGCTGTGCAGTGGCCCAGGCCGTTGTTTATGCTGCCTGCGCTGGCGCATGGGCCGATGAAACGGAGCTGCTGCTGGTGGACAACGGTGCCTCCGCCGCCCAGGCGGAGCAAACCGCCCGGATGGTGGGGCAGTACGAGCACCTGCGGGCCTGCATGGCGCAGGTTCCGGGCCAGCGGCTGGGCTTCACCGCGCCGCTGAAGCTGCGCACCTGGCCCGATGCGCTCCCCGCCCAGAGCCTGAGCCAGTGGGCCTCCGCTGATGATGACAGGCTGCTGTGCCGGGCGCTGTTTGCCAAAGATGTGGCGGAGCAGAACCTGTCCGGCGACCTTTCCGGCTGCGATGCCGCCGCCCGGGCCGTGTTTGCCGCCCTGCTGGAGAAGGACGCACCCCTGTCCCCGGGCGAAGGCGACCGGCTGCTGCTGGCGGGCAGCCTGGCAGACGGCTGGGGCGCCGCCGGGGTGGATGCCTTTGCACGGCACTATCAGGGCAGCGGCACCCAGGTGGCCTCACTGCTGCTGATGCCCTATGCCGGCCAGGACGAATACGCCCACCGCCGGGCAGAGGAAGCCCTGCACGGCCTGGCCCCCATGGAAACCGTTTACCTGCTGGGCACCAGCGAAAGCGACTGCGCCAGTGCCGACCCGGCCTGCCCCAACCTGGTGGAATGGCTGGCCTGCTGCTGCGGGGACAGCTATTTCCGGGCCGAGGTTCCCCCTGTGGGGCTGATGACCTACCGGGTGGCTGCGGGCCGCCTGGGGTGGGAGAGCTTCCCCGCCGCCTATCGCATATGCTACGGCAGCCTGATGAAAACCGCCGCCGCCTTCCGCCTGACCTTCGAAACGGTGATCCGCCGCAGCCTGGCCTCCCCCAACTGGCTGAGGGACAGGTTCCGCGGCTGGTACGCCGGCTATTTCCGCCAGGCTTCCGCAGAAGGTGAAGCCTGCCGGGCAGAGCTTTTGCAGGACCTGGACTGCGCCATGGAGCTTCTGCAGGGATACCTGGGCTGGATGAGTGCCCTCTTGCGCAGCATGCCGCCGCTGCTGCGCTCCTCCAGCGTTATGGAGCAGGCCCGCCAGGCTGCGGCAGAAAACTACCGGCAATACATCGATGTGGCCGGTCAGCTGGCCATGCTGCGCCAGGAAGCCCAGGAAAGCGGCCTGCTGGAGGAGAAGATTGTCCACCGCAGCAGCACCGAGGATGACGAATCGGAGCAGCTGCTGCAGGTTTTCCGGCAGATGGAAGAGAAAAAGCAGGCCCTGGCCCAGCAGCAGGAGGCCCTGAACCGCCGCATTGGCGGCCCGGCCCAGCTGCTGATGATGAAAAGCCTGCTGGGTGACCTGCAGGCCCGCTCGGAAGACCTGCATGCCCAGGCCGGCGAAGCCCAGCGCCGCATTGAGGAAGCTGCAGCGATTGCCGCACCGGAGGAGGAGCACCGCATTGCCACCGCCCGTACCAAGCTGAAGCGCCTGCAGCGGTATGTGTCCCAGGTGGATGCCTGCATGCTGATTGTCCGCCTGGAGCGGGACAAGGCCAAGGAAAGCGGCGTCCGCCGCCTACCGCCGGAGATGACCGAGGAGGAAGGCCTGCCGGAAAACGGGCTGTTCTCCCCCGCGGCGCTGGACTGCCTGCTGAACCTGCCGGACAGGGACAGCCGCAATGCCAAGCGCGCCTGGATGGATGCCGGGCAGGCGTTCCCCGGCCTGGTGCTGCCGCTGAAGGGCAGCGAATGCAGCCTGGCGGAAGCCATTGGCCGCCTGCGCCCGGAAGAAACGCCTGTCTCTCCGGTGGCAGAGCTTTTGCGTGATACCATACTGACCATGGCAAAGGAGGTGCGCTGATGCCTGAAGGAATGACCTTCCTGCCCGATGACCGGGAGATAGAGCTTTCCCCCGGGGTGGGCATTGTGACTGCACCCGCCGGGGCGCTGAACACCCTGGGCACCTCCTCCGCGCTGAACCTCAGTGAGGAAAGCTGGCGCGGGCTGCTGGCCTTTTGCCTGCTGGCGGATGCCTGGGGCCTGCCCCCTGTTGACATCCGCCGCGTGCAGCCGGGCAGTTCTTCCTTTGCCAAGGCTGTGCTGAAAAAAGAAGCCGGCCTGGTGCTCTGGCAAGGCCAGCTGTTGGGCAGCCTGCGCCCCGCCGCCGGGGTGCTCCCCGCCGCCCAGATGGAAAGCCTTTCCCTGCCGGAGCGGGTTTTCTGGTACGATGGCAGCTTTCACGACCCTGCCGAGCAGCTGAACGAGCAGGATCGCACCCTGCTCATCTTCCGCCTCAGCGCCCTGAAGCGCCAGGGCGACGGCTGCATGCAGCGCTTTCTTTCCGCCCTGACCCAGGCCAGCCTGCGCACCGCCCAGGCCACCCTCCACATGGATGATGCCGCCCGCGCCCGTCTGTCCTTGCGGATCAAGGCCATTCTGGGCCGGGTGCCCGGGGTGACGGAGGAAGAGAGCGCCTACACCCGCAGCGTGAATCCCATTCTTTCCGCCCAGGGTGCCGCAGAGCACGCCCAGGGCCTGGCACCGGCCATTACCTGGTGCTGGGGCGGCAAGCCCTTTGCCCGCAGCCACAGTGCCGCCCTGTGCGAGCCAGCCGGTCACCCGGACGAGGATGCCACCCTTTCCGCCCTGGCGGAGGATGTGGCGCTGATGGAGCGCTGCTCCCCGGCCTGGCGGGCCGCCTGCTGCGAGAATATCCGCCGTTGGCTCCGCCAGCACCAGGAGGACAGGGCGCTGCTGCCTTCCCTGCGCAGCCTGATGGAGGAGATTGCCCAGCAGCTGGGCCAGCCCCGGCCCATGGAACCGCTGCGCTTGCGCTGGCCCTTTACCGCCAGGGGTGCCGCCCTGGCCCTTTGGCAGGAGGCCATGGGCACCGGCCTGGAGGATGCGCTGGCTCACCCCTTTGCCGACAAGCTGTGCCTTTTGCCCGGCGGCACCCAGGCAGTCCTGCAGGATGAAACCCTCAGCCGGGTATGCGTACTGCCTGCCACAGGGGAACATCCCGCCGCCGCCGTGCTGCCGCCCCTGTCCCAGGCCCTGGCCGCACTGGCCGGCGATAAGCTCCTGCCACAGCGCCTGGCCTTCCGCCCGGCAGAAAACGGCGTGGAGGTTTCCATCACCCTTTTCGGTCAAAGCGCCGTGGTGCTGGAGCGCACCTATTCCCAGGAGGAATGCCGCATTCTTTTCCCGGAAGAGGCGCCTACCCTGGCCCAATGGCCCTGCATGCCCATAGCAGGCTGGCAGGCCTACTATGTCTACCTTCACGGCGGAAGCCTGCGGGCCGCCGCCCTGGATGGCTCCGCCTGGCGCACCACGGAGGACAGGCTGTTCTCCGTGGTGAAGACGGAGCATTTTCCCGGCATGATCGCTCTGCTGGAGGGCGAAGACTGCCTGGGTGTGGTGCCCAGTCAGGCCGAACCCTATGCGCCTTCCGCCGCCGGCCACGCCCTGGGCGTACTGGAGCTGGGCGCCTCCGGCCTTTCGCTGGCCCTGAAGCAGGATGAAATCGCCCGGCCTGTGCAGCTGCCCGGCCTGCTGCGTTTGCTGCTGCTGGGCGGCCGCCCGGCCCCGGTGGGTGAGGAGTTCCTCCCCGCAGGGCTCCTGGGGCCTGTGCTGCCCACGGCGGTGGAGCTTTTCTCCCCGGCGGAGGAGCCTGCGCCTTTTGTGGACGGGCATATCCTGATTCCCCAGGATTGCCAAAGCCTGGCAGATCATCCTGCAAAGCAGCTCCACACTGCCTGGAAATGGCATGCGGATGCTCCCTCCCGCCGGGCCAGGCTGCTGCTGCTGCACCAGGCCATGCTGATGGTCTCCCTGGCGGCGGCGCTCCAGGGCGCCCAGGGTATTTCCTGGCGCATTGGCCTGCCGGAGGACATGGCGGCAGAAGGCCGGCAGGAGCTTTGGCAGGACGTGGGCAGCCTTGCCGGCCTGGTGGCGGCAGAATGCGGCCTTCCCCTGGCCCAGAGCCAGATTTCCCACGGTGATGAAAGCCTGGCCCTGGGTGCCTACTTCCGCGGGGAAGGAAACATCCGCGGCGGCTTTACCGCGCTGGATGTGGGCAGCAGCAGCACCTGCCTGGCCCTGTGGCTGCGGGGCATGAACCGCCCTGCCGCCCGGGTGTGCCTGCCTCTGGGCACCACCGTTATGCTGCTGGATGGTCTGCTGCAGCAGCCATCCTGCCTGGAGGAGGATTTCGCCGCCCTGCCGGACAGCACCACCCGGGAGGATGTGCTGCTGCTGGCCCGCCGGCTGCGCAGTGCCCAAAGCCGGCAGGAGCTGGAAAAGTGCAGCCTGCTGCTGGAATGCTGCCTGGCCCAGCACGGCCCGGCGCTGGCCAACCACCTGTACAGCCAGTTCCGGCAGGGACGCACCCCCGTTACCCTGGCGCTGATCCTGCAGGGCTTTGCCTCCCTTTTGTTCCTTTGCGGCACAGTGATGGCCCAGGCCGGAGAAGATCCCCTGCTGAACGACCACCTGCCTGCCGAAATGACCCTGCTGCTGACGGGCCGGGGCAGCAAGCTGATGGCCTTCCTGCCCGACCAGGTCAAGGCAGCGCTGGCCCAGTTTACCCAGATGTGTCTGGGCAGCAGCCAGCCTGTGCACAGCTTGCGCTTCCTGTTTTCCGCTCAGCCGAAAAACGACATGGCGCTGGGCCTGGCCTGCATGAAGGATGCCTCCTTCGGCACGCCTGCGGTGCCCCAGTCCCTGCGGCCCAATGCCGCGCCGTTGCCGCCCTTCACCCAGGCCAGAGCCTTCCTGGACGTCTTTGCGGCGGTGTTCCCCCAGGCGGCGTTCCTGCTGTATGGGCATATGTACGAGCCTAATGCCGCCATCGGCGCTCCGGGGGAAAAGCTCCTGCAGGCCGCTCTGGAACGGCATTTCACCCCAGAGGCCGCACCCGAGGCCGCCCTGGCTGCCTGCCTGGCGGAACTGCGGCAGATCAACCAACCAGAAAGGTCGTAACCACAATGAAGGCAGAGGTGCAAAAGCAGCTGAAGGAATGGCTGCTGCTGACGGCTGGCACGCTGATCATGTCCGCCGGCATTTACTTTTTCAAATTTCCCAACAATTTTTCCACCGGCGGCGTCAGCGGCTTTTCCCTCATCCTGGGGCATTACATCCCCAGCCTGACCCCCGGCGATTTCGTCATGGCCATCAACGTGGTGCTGCTGGTGGTGGGCTTTGCGGTGTTTGGCAAAGGCTTTGGCGTGCGCACCTGCTATTGCAGCCTGCTGATGAGCGGGTTCATCTGGGTGATGGAGCGCCTGGTGCCCCTGTCCGCCCCCATGACCAGCCAGCCGCTGATGGAGCTGATCTTCGCCGTGGCGCTGCCTGCGGTAGGCTCCGCCATCCTGTTCAACCTGGACGCATCCTCCGGCGGCACGGACATTGTTGCCATGGTGCTGCGCAAGTTCACCAGCCTGGACATCGGCAAGGCGCTGATGGCCTCGGACTGCATCATCACCCTGATGGCCTGCGTGGCCTTCGGCATGGAAACAGGGCTGTTCTCCATCCTGGGGCTGATCATGAAAAGCCTGATGGTGGACATGGTGCTGGAAAACATCAACGTGCACAAGTACTTCCACATCATCACCGACAACCCCAAGCCCGTGGAGGAATACATCACCCAGGTGCTGCACCGGGGCGCCACCGAGCTGAAGGGCGAGGGCGCCTATACCCACCAGGGCCGCACGGTGATGCTCACCGTGGTCAACCGGCGGGAGGCCATTATGCTCCGCCGCTATGTGAAAAAGGTGGATCCCGCTGCCTTCCTGCTGATCATGAACACAGGGGAAATCATCGGCAAGGGTTTCCGGGGCACCAACTGATGGAGGATCTGAAATGGAACGCATCACCAGCCTGAAGAACCCCCGGGTACTGCTATGGCGCTCCCTGAAGGAGCGCAAGGGCCGCCGGGAAACCGGCTGTTTCCTGGCCGAGGGCCGGAAAATGGCGGAGGAAGCGCTGCACTCCTCCTTCCCGGTGGAAGCTCTGCTGGTGGATGAAAGCCGGGCGGCGGAATTCACCCTGCCGGCACAGGTGCCGGTGTATCTCCTGCCGGAAAACGTGCTTGCCGCCGTGTGCGATACCAAGACCCCCCAGGGCATTGCGGCTGTTGTCCGCGCCCAGTGCCGCAGCACCCTGGGCCGTCGCCTGGTGGCCCTGGACGGTGTGCAGGATCCGGGCAATGTGGGCACCATCATCCGCACGGCGGACGCAGCCGGGCTGGAGAGTGTGCTGCTCTCCGACCAGTGCGCGGATGTGTTCAGCCCCAAGGTGCTCAGGGCCACCATGGGCAGCATTTTCCGCATGCCCGTTCAGGTCACGCCCGACCTACCCGCTGCCCTGAGCCGCCTGCGGGAAAACGGCTGCAGCATCATTTCCTCCCAGCTGGACGGGGAACCCTTCTACCAGCGCAGCCCTGTGGGGGAGCACTTCTGCCTGATCATCGGCAACGAAGGCAACGGCATTTCCGATGCGGTGAAGGCCACCGCCACCCACCGGGTCAAGCTGCCCATGCGTGGCGGCGCGGAATCCCTCAATGCCGCCATTGCCGCCGGCATTATGATGTACGACCTGATGCGGGATGTTCCATAACAAAACAAACGGCAGCCGCCGAAGATAGCGACTGCCGCAGGGTGTCGAAAAAGTGGCAAAGCCACTTTTTCGAGGATTTGCGCTCCGTCACTGTCAGGCCTGCAGGCAGTCCTGACGGCCG
>CAYMOM010000053.1:0-12852 GCA_964391995.1 uncultured Faecalibacterium sp. | reverse complement strand
TCTGTTGTCTGTTTAGGGATGAAGTGATAAGTTGCCGCCAGGCCAGGCGGGTAATTATCATGGACCAGCCCGATAATCGGGCGACGGACTCGCAGCGCCAAGCCAGCCTGCACCTGCAGTGGGCTGCAAGAGCGCCAACGAGAACGATCAAGGAGGAAAATCGATGGCCACTGCAAAAATCCGTATCAAGCTCAAGAGCTACGAGCACAACCTGATCGACCAGTCCGCCCAGCGGATCGTCGAGACTGCCAAGCGCACCGGTGCTCGCGTCTCTGGCCCGATCCCGCTCCCCACGGAGAAGGAGATCGTCACCATCCTGCGCGCTACCCACAAGTACAAGGATAGCCGCGAACAGTTCGAGCGCCGCACCCACAAGCGGTTGATCGACATCAACAACCCCAACCCCAAGACGGTGGACGCCATGATGAAGCTCGAACTTCCTGCTGGTGTCGAAATCGAAATGAAGCTGTAAGGCACAGGAGGAACGAAACAATGAAGAAAGCGATCATTGGTAAAAAGATCGGCATGACGCAGGTCTTCACCGAAGACGGCCGTCTCGTTCCGGTCACCGTGATTGAAGCGGGCCCCTGCACTGTGGTGCAGACCAAGAACGTGGAATCCGATGGCTACGATGCCGTTCAGGTAGGCTTTGGCGAGCTGACTGAAAACCGCGCCAAGAAGCTGCTGAACAAGCCCGAGCTGGGCCACTTCCAGAAGGCTGGCATCGCTGCCAAGCGCACCCTGCGCGAGTTCCGCTTTGACGACTGCTCCGGCTACAAGGTGGGCGACGAGCTCAAGGCCGACCAGTTCGCCAAGGGCGACAAGATTGACATCACCGGCACCAGCAAGGGCCACGGCTACACCGGCGCCATTCAGCGCTGGAACCAGCACACCGGCCCCATGGCGCACGGCTCCAAGTATCACCGCGGCGTGGGCTCCCTGAGCGCTAACTCCGATCCTTCCCGCGTGTTCAAGAACAAGCACATGGCTGGCCACTATGGCGTGGACCGTGTGACGATTCAGAACCTGGAAGTCGTTTCGGTGGATGCGGAGCGCAACCTGCTGCTGGTGAAGGGCGCTGTGCCCGGCCCCAACAACGGCCTGCTGATCATCCGCGACACCGTCAAGGCCTGACGCTGTGCAAGGAGGAAGAGAAAACATGCCTAAGACTGCTCTTTATAACATGGAAGGCGCGGCCATTGGCGAGATTGAGCTGAGCGATGCGATTTTCGCCGCTCCCATCAACGAAGCTGCCATGCACCTGGTCGTCCGTTCCTACCTGGCCGCTCAGCGTCAGGGCACCCAGAGTGCCAAGACCCGCACCGAGGTGCGCGGCGGCGGCCGGAAGATCTACCGCCAGAAGGGCACCGGTAATGCCCGCCACCATGGCAACCGTGCTCCCCAGTTCCGCCACGGCGGCGTGGTGTTTGCCCCCAAGCCCCGTGATTACTACATCGCCGTTCCCAAGAAGGTTCGCCGCCTGGCTTTCAAGTCTGCGCTGACCTCCAAGCTGAACGCCGGTGAGATTATCGTGGTGGACGAGATTGCCCTGAAGGATGCCAAGACCAAGCTGATGGCCCAGGTGCTGAAGAACCTGAAGGCCGAGCGCAAGTCCCTGGTGGTTCTGCCCGAGCGTGAGGAGAGCGTGGTTCGCGCCACTGCCAACCTGGCCGAGGCTAAGACTACTTACGTCAACACCCTGAATGTTTACGACATTCTCAACGCCGGCAAGGTGGTCATCACCAAGGCCGCCGTCCAGTCCGTCGAGGAGGTGTACGCCTAATGAAGAACCCCCATGACATCATTCTGCGCCCCGTCCTGACGGAAAAGGCGTATGACGGTATCGCTGACAAGCGTTACATCTTCGAGGTGGCCATCGATGCCAACCGCACCGAAGTGAAGCAGGCTATCGAGACTGTTTTCGCCGAGGATGGCGTGAAGGTTGAGAAGGTCAACATCGTCCGCACCCTGGGCAAGATCAAGCGCCAGGGCCGCACTGCCGGCCGCACGCCGGAAATCAAGAAGGCCTATGTAACTCTGAAGAAGGACTCCAAGCCCATTAAGTTCTTCGAGGGCATGGCCCAGTAAAGCAGGGAGGACAAGAAACATGGCTATTCGTCTTTACAAGCCGACTTCGCCCGCCCGGCGCTTTATGTCGGTGCTGACCTACGAGGAAATCACCAAGAAGGCCCCCGAAAAGAGCCTGGTGGAATACCTCAAGAAGAACGCCGGCCGCAATAAGCAGGGCAAGATCACCGTTCGCCATCAGGGCGGCGGCAACAAGGTAAAGTATCGTATCATCGATTTCAAGCGCAACAAGGTGGACATCCCCGCCAAGGTTGCTGCCATCGAGTATGACCCCAACCGCAGCGCTTTCATTGCCCTGCTGTTCTATGCCGATGGTGAGAAGCGCTACATTCTGGCTCCCCTGGGCCTGAAGGTGGGCGACACTGTCATCGCCTCCGACGATGCGGACATCAAGCCCGGCAATGCGCTGCCCATGAGCCGCATTCCCGTGGGTACGCTGATCCACAACCTGGAGCTGAAGCCCGGCCGCGGCGGCCAGCTGGTTCGTGCCGCTGGCATGAGCGCCCAGCTGATGGCCAAGGAAAACGGCTATGCCACCGTGCGCCTGCCCTCCGGCGAGATGCGCAAGCTGCCCCTGAACGCAAAGGCCACCATCGGCACCGTGGGCAACACTGACCACGAGAACGTTCGCCTGGGCAAGGCCGGTCGTGTGCGCCACATGGGCATCCGTCCCACCGTTCGCGGTGTGGTTATGAACCCCTGCGACCATCCTCATGGCGGCGGCGAGGGCAAGAGCCCTGTTGGTATGCCTGCTCCTGTGACTCCGTGGGGCAAGCCCGCTCTGGGCCTGAAGACCCGCAAGCACAAGAAGTATTCCAACAAGATGATCGTCAAGCGCGCCAGCAAGAAGTAATCGCGCATCCTAAAGGAAGGAGGCAGCCAACGAATGAGTCGTTCTGTGAAAAAGGGCCCCTATGTTGAGGCCGCGCTGATGAAGCGCATTGTTGAAATGAACAATTCCGGCAAGAAGAACGTTGTGAAGACCTGGTCTCGCGCGTCCACCATCTTCCCGGATTTCGTGGGTCACACTGTTGCTGTGCATGACGGACGCAAGCATGTGCCGGTCTATGTAACGGAGGACATGGTGGGCCACAAGCTGGGCGAGTTCGCCCCCACCCGCACCTACCGTGGTCACGCTGGCGACAAGACCAGCAACCGCAAGTAAAAACGAGAGGAGTGAAACGATATGGCAACCCGTTCGAAGGAAAAGACGGCCGCCCGCCGCGCTGGCGCGGACAAGCGGCCCCAGGCCCATGCCAAGTACGTTCGCATCTCCCCTCGTAAGGTGAAGATCGTTATCGATCTGATCCGCGGGAAGAATGTGGATGAAGCCCTGGCCATCCTGACCTACACCCCCAAGGCCGCTTCCCCCGTTGTGCTGAAGGTGCTGAACAGCGCCATCGCCAATGCGGTGAACAACCTGGAAATGGACCGTCAGGACCTGTATGTTGCTGAGGTGTACGCCAACCCCGGCCCCACCCTCAAGCGCTATGTTGCCCGCAGCCGTGGCAGTGCCTCTCCCATGCTGAAGCGCACCAGCCACATCAGCGTGGTGCTGGACCAGAAGAAGGCGAAGGAGGCTTAATCCATGGGTCAGAAAGTGAATCCCCACGGCGCCCGCGTTGGTGTGATCTTCGATTGGTCCACCCGCTGGTATGCCGGCAAGAAGGATTTTGCGAACAACCTGGTTGAAGACCACAAGCTTCGCAAGATGCTGAAGGAAAAGTATTACTCCACCGGCATTAGCCGCATTGATATCGAGCGTACTGCCCAGACCATTACGGTGAACATCTTCACCGCCAAGCCCGGCATGATCATCGGCCGCGGCGGCGCTGGCATCGAGGCCCTGAAGGCCGACATCACCAGCTTCCTGGGCCGTCCCGCTCACATCAACGTGATGGAGATCAAGCAGCCCGATGCTGATGCTCAGCTGGTGGCTGAAAACATTGCCCAGCAGCTGGAGAAGCGCATCAGCTTCCGCCGGGCCATGAAGCAGGCCCTGCAGCGCGCCATGAAGATCAACGGCGTGAAGGGCATCAAGGCCAGCGTCAGCGGCCGCCTGGGCGGCGCGGACATCGCCCGCAGCGAGCACTATCACGAGGGCTCCATCCCCCTGCAGACGCTGCGCGCCAACATCGACTATGGCTTTGCCGAGGCCAAGACCACCTATGGCCGTCTGGGCGTGAAGGTGTGGATCTACAAGGGTCAGATCCTGCCCAAGGCCAAGAAGGCTCCTGCCGCGAAGGAGGTAAAGTAACCCATGCTGATGCCCAAGAGAGTTAAGCGCCGCAAGGTTTTCCGTGGCCGCATGAAGGGTGCCGCCCACCGTGGCAACTTCATTGCCTACGGCGAGTATGGCCTGCAGGCGATGGAGCCCTGCTGGGTGACCTCCCAGCAGATTGAGGCCGCTCGTATCGCCCTGACCCGCTACACCAAGCGTGGCGGCCAGGTGTGGATCAAGATTTTCCCCGACAAGCCCGTTACCGAAAAGCCTGCCGAGACCCGCATGGGCTCCGGTAAAGGTTCTCCCGAGTACTGGGTGGCAGTTGTGAAGCCTGGCCGCGTTCTGTTCGAGGTCGCTGGCGTGTCTGAGGAGATCGCCCGCGAGGCTCTCCGCCTGGCCGCCCACAAGCTGCCCATGAAGACCAAGTTCATCAAGCGTGAAGATGAAGCCAAGACTGAAGCGGGTGGTGAAGAATAATGAAGGCAAATGAATTCTCCGCTATGAATAAGGAGCAGCTGACTGCCAAGGTCGCGGAACTTAAGAGCGAGCTGTTCAACCTTCGTTTCCAGCTTGCCACCGGTCAGCTGCAGAACACCATGCAGATCACCGCTGTCAAGCGCGACATCGCTCGTGCCAAGACCGTTCTTCGCCTCAAGGAACAGGCGTAAGAGTTACTGAAAGGAGGCAGCCGCTTCAATGTCTGAAATCAACAACACCCAGGAGCGTGGTCTTCGCAAGACCAGGATCGGCGTTGTCGTGTCCGACAAGATGGACAAGACCTGCGTGATTCAGATCAAGACCCGCGTCCGTCATCCCCTGTATGGCAAGATCATGAACCAGACCAGCAAGCTGAAGGTGCATGATGAGAACAACGAGTGCGGTATCGGCGACACCATCAAGGTGATGGAAACCCGCCCGCTGTCCAAGGACAAGCGCTGGCGCCTGGTCGAAATCATCGAGAAGGCCAAGTAATCCGCGCGTTAAGGAGGAAAAACTATGATTCAGCCGCAAACCCGGCTTAAGGTCGCCGATAACTCCGGCGCCAAGGAAATCATGTGCATCCGCGTGCTGGGCGGTTCTTTCCGCCGCGATGGCTCCATCGGTGATATCATCGTGGCCAGCGTGAAGAGCGCCACCCCCGGCGGCACCGTGAAGAAGGGCGATGTGGTTAAAGCCGTTATCGTCCGTATGCGCAAGAACAAGCGTCGTCCTGATGGCAGCTACATCAAGTTTGACGACAACGCTGCCGTCATCATCAACGACAGCAAGATGCCCCGTGGCACCCGTATCTTTGGACCCGTCGCCCGCGAGCTGCGTGAGAAGGACTTCATGAAGATCGTCTCCCTGGCTCCCGAAGTTCTGTAAGGAGGTAAAACGATATGCACGTTAAGTCTAATGATCAGGTCGTTGTCATCTCCGGCAAGGACAAGGGCAAGAAGGGCAAGATCACTGCCGCTTTCCCCAAGACCGGCCGCGTCATCGTTGAGGGCGTGAACGTTGCTACCAAGCACCAGAAGGCCCGCAACGCCATGCAGCCCGGCGGCATCATCAAGAAGGAGCTGCCCATCGATGCTTCCAACGTGATGCTGGTGTGCTCCAAGTGCGGCAAGGCCACCCGCGTTGCTCACAAGGTGACCGTCACCGAGCAGAACGGCAAGACCACCCGCAAAATGATCCGTGTGTGCAAGAAGTGCAACGCGGAAATCGACTGATAAAGGAGGAAAAGCCAAATGGCTACCCGTTTGAAGGAAAAGTACCTGGCCGAGGCTGTTCCTGCTTTGCAGCAGAAGTTCAGCTACAAGAACGTCATGGAAATCCCCAAGCTGGAGAAGATCGTCATCAACATGGGCCTGGGCGAGTGCAAGGACAACGCCAAGTCCCTGGAGATGGCTGTGAATGAGCTGACCGCCATCGCCGGCCAGAAGCCCATGGTGACCAAGGCCAAGAAGTCTATCGCCAACTTCAAGCTGCGCGAAGGCCAGAGCGTTGGCGCGAAGGTCACCCTCCGCGGCGCCCGCATGGAGGAGTTCATGGACAAGCTCGTCAGTGTTGCGCTCCCCCGTGTGCGCGACTTCCGCGGCGTGAGCACCAAGGCCTTTGACGGCCGCGGCAATTACGCCCTGGGCATCAAGGAGCAGCTGCTCTTCCCCGAAATCGACTATGACAAGGTGGAGAAGATCCGCGGTATGGAAATGATCTTCGTCACCACTGCCAAGACCGATGAGGAGTGCATGGAGCTGCTGCGGCTGCTGGGCATGCCCTTTGCGCAGGCGTAATTGAAGGAGGAAAATCAAAGTGGCTAAGACGAGCATGAAACTCAAGCAGGCGAGGACTCCCAAGTTCTCCACCCGCGCTTACACCCGTTGCCGCCTGTGCGGACGTCCGCACTCTGTGCTGCGCAAGTACGGTGTATGCCGTATCTGCTTCAGAGAGCTGGCCTACAAGGGCCAAATCCCCGGTGTCCGCAAGGCCAGCTGGTAAGCGGGGAACAGAACGGAAGGAGGTACCATCATGGTTGTGAATGATCCCATTGCCGATATGCTCACCCGCATCCGCAACGCCCAGGTCGCCAAGCACGACACTGTGACGCTGCCTGCCAGCAACACGAAGAAGGCCATCGCCAAGATCCTGCTGAACGAAGGCTATGTGAAGGCTGTGGATTACATCGATGACGGCCTTCAGGGTGAGATCAAGATTTCCCTGAAGTATGTCAACGGCAAGCAGACCCCTGTGATTGCGGGCCTGAAGCGCATTTCTAAGCCCGGCCTGCGCGTGTATGCGCGCTGCGAGGAGCTGCCCAAGGTTCTGGGCGGCCTGGGCATCGCCATCATCAGCACCAGCAAGGGTCTGATGACTGACAAGGAAGCACGGAAGAACGCCATCGGCGGCGAAGTGCTTGCCTACATCTGGTAAGACCGACACGTCAATGGAGGTGTGATTATGTCTCGTATCGGAAGACTTCCGATCACTGTCCCCGCGGGCGTGACGGTTACGGTTGATGCAGACAACCTGGTGACGGTGAAGGGCCCCAAGGGCACCCTGAGCCAGCAGGTGAACAGCGCCATCACCGTGAAGCAGGAGGGCAACATCCTGACCCTCGAGCGCCCCACGGATTCCAAGCCCCACAAGGCTATGCACGGCCTGTACCGTGCCCTGGTGCACAACATGGTCGTCGGCGTGACCGACGGCTTCTCCAAGACGCTGGAGCTGGTGGGTACCGGCTACCGCGCCGCTGCCGAGGGCGGCAAGAAGCTGACCATCAACATTGGCTTCTCCCACCCTGTGATTCTCGATGCCCCCGAAAACGTCACCTTTGAAACGCCCAACGCCAACACCATCGTTGTGAAGGGCATTTCCAAGCAGGTCGTGGGCAACCTTGCTGCTGACATCCGCGCCATCCGCAAGCCTGAACCCTACCTGGGCAAGGGCATCAAGTATGTGGACGAGCACATCCGCCGCAAGGAAGGCAAGACCGGTAAGAAGTAAGAAAGGGAGTGACTGCAAATGTTCAAGAAGCGTGACCGTAATGAGATCCGCGAGATCCGTCATGCCCGCGTCCGCAAGAAGATCAGCGGCACCCCCGATATGCCGCGTCTTTCCGTGTACCGTTCCAATAAGCACATTCAGGCTCAGCTGATCGACGATGTCGCCGGCAAGACCCTGTGTGCTGCTTCCACCCTGGAGAAGGACATTCAGGAACAGCTGAATGAGCTGGACAAGAAGGGTGCTGCCAAGCTCGTTGGCAAGCTGATCGGCGAGCGTGCTGTCCAGGCTGGCATTAAGGCCGTGGTGTTCGACCGCGGCGGCTATGTCTACACTGGCCGCGTGGCGGAAGTCGCTGCGGGCGCCCGTGAAGCCGGACTCGATTTCTAAGAGAAGGAGGACACACGCAATGCAACGCTATGAACAGGTCAGCGAATTCAAGGATCGTCTGGTCGCTGTCAATCGCGTGTCCAAGACGGTGAAGGGCGGCCGCAACATGCGGTTCTCCGCTCTGGTCGTGGTCGGCGATGAAAACGGCCGCGTGGGCGCCGGCATGGGCAAGGCTGCCGAGATCCCCGAGGCCATTCGCAAGGCCAATGAGGATGCCAAGAAGCACCTGGTGAAGGTTCCGCTGAATGGCACCACCATCCCCCACAACACCACTGGCTACTTCAGCACTGCCAAGGCTGTGCTGCTGCCCGCCCCCGAAGGTACCGGCGTTATCGCCGGCGGCGCTGCCCGTGCTGTGCTGGAGCTGGCTGGCGTGAAGGACATCCGTACCAAGTCCTTCGGCACCAACAACCCCATCAACATGGTTAAGGCCACCCTGGAGGCCCTCAAGCAGCTGCGCAGCGCTGAGGATGTTGCCAAGATGCGCGGCAAGACCGTGGAAGAGATCCTGGGCTAAGGAGGAAATGACGATGAAACTGAAGATCACCCTGATCAAGTCTCCCATCGCCAGCCTGCCCAAGCACAAGGCTACGGTGGCTGCGATGGGCCTGAAGAAGGTCGGCCAGACCGTCATTCAGCCTGATAACGCCTGCGTCCGCGGGCAGATCTTCGCCGTGAAGCACATGGTGAAGGTTGAAGAAGTCAACGAGTAAAGGAGGGAAACCCCAATGAAACTGCACGAGTTGCACCCCGCTGCCGGTTCCACCACCGCTGAAAAGCGCCTGGGCCGCGGCGTTGGTTCCGGTCTGGGCAAGACCTCCGGCAAGGGCCACAAGGGCGCCAAGGCTCGCAGCGGCGGCGGCAAGCGCCCCGGCTTCGAAGGCGGCCAGATGCCCCTGTATCGTCGCGTGCCTAAGCGCGGCTTCACCAACATCTTTGGCACCGACTATGCCTGTGTCAACGTTGAGCGTCTTGAAATCTTCAACGACGGCGATGTGGTAACTGCCCAGTCCCTGATCGAGGCCGGCATCATCAAGAAGACCCTGGATGGCGTGAAGATCATGGGCAACGGTGACCTGAGCAAGAAGCTCACCGTTCAGGCTGCAAAGTTCACCGCCTCCGCAAAGGAAAAGATCGAGGCTCTCGGCGGGAAAGCCGAGGTGATCTGACATGCTGGAATCTCTGCGTAAGGTATGGAAGGTCGATGACCTGCGGAAAAAGCTGATTTACACATTTCTGATGCTGCTGCTCTACCGCCTGGTGGGCGTTATCCCCGCCCCCGGCGTGGATGCGGCCAAGGTGCTGACCTCCGTCGGTACCGACCTGCCCCTGCTGGACCTGGTGAACATGATGACCGGTAATGCGTTCTCCCAGATGACCATCATGGCCATGGGTATTACGCCTTACATCAACGCCTCCATTATCATGCAGCTGCTGACCATCGCCATTCCGGCCCTGGAGCGCATGCAGCGTGATGAGAACGGCGGCGCTGAGAAGCTGCAGCGCATCAGCCGCTATGTTACCGTGGCGCTGGCTGCCATTCAGGCCATTGGTCTGGTGGCGGGCCTGGGCTATGTGAAGGCTGGCTGGCTGAACTATGTGCTGGTTGGCGTTTCCATGGCTGGCGGTACTGCCCTGGCCATGTGGATCGGCGAGCGGATCACCGACAAGGGTGTCGGCAACGGCATCTCCCTGCTGATCTTCGCTGGTATCATCTCCAACCTGTTCAACGGTATCATCAAGCTGTTCAGCGATGCCATCAGCTATGGCACCTTTGCCGCTTGGGTGGCTCCCTTCGCCGTGATCCTGGTTGCCTTGATCATGGGCGTTGTGGTCACCTTTGTGGACCTGGGCGAGCGCCGCATTCCCCTGCAGATTTCCAAGCAGGTGAAGGGCCGCCGGGTTTATGGCGGACAGAATACCCACATGAGCCTGAAGGTTGTGTCTGTGGGCGTTATGCCGATGATTTTCGCTTACTCCTTCCTGGCGTTCCCTGCCACGCTGATCCAGCTGATCGGCGGCACCAGCAGCGGCGCCTATCAGTGGTGGGTGACCTACATGAACAGCGGCAGCGTGTGGTATATGATTATCTCCGCCCTGCTGATCGTGGCCTTCACCTACTTCTACTCCTCCATCAGCTTCGACCCCAAGAAGCAGGCCGAGCAGCTGGTGCAGCAGGGTGCGGTGATCCCCGGTACTCGCGGAAAGAACATCCAGAAGTACCTGCAGAACACCGTGAACCGGCTGAACCTGTTTGCCGCGCTGTTCCTGGCGGTGCTGGCTGCTGTGCCTACGCTGCTGACCTCCGGCCTGAATGCTCAGGTGCCCTTCGCGGCTTCCTCCATTCTGATTGGCGTCAGCGTTGCGCTGGAGTTTATCCGCACCATCGAGGGCGAGATGAGCATCCGCGGCGTGGACATGGATGTGGAAAACGGAGGCTTCATGTAAGCAGCTTTACGCCATGCACCGGCGCCGGAAAGGGTTCCGGTGCATGGTTTGTTCACTGTCTGCGTAGGATATTCCTGCCAGGCACAATACTCGCGCAAGGATTGTGAAAGGAGCGCCGGAATGAATATCATCTTTCTGGGACCTCCCGGTGCCGGCAAGGGCACACAGGCACAGCGTATCTGCGCTGCGCTGAACATTCCGCAGATTTCCACCGGCGATATTCTCCGCCGGGCAATCAAGGAACAGACCCCCACCGGTCTGAAAGCAAAATCCTACATCGACGCTGGTAAGCTGGTGCCGGACGAGGTCATCATCGACATCGTGAAGGACCGGCTGGCCCAGGACGATTGCCAGAACGGCTACATCCTGGATGGCTTCCCCCGCACGGTTCCCCAGGCAGAGGCCCTTGAGCAGATTGCCAAGATCGACTCTGTGATTGAGCTGGCGGTGGATGACCAGGTGCTCATCGACCGGCTCAGCGGCCGCCGTGTGTGCCTGAAGTGCGGCGCGACGTATCATGTTTCCCTGCTGGATGGAAAAACCGATTGTGCCGCCTGTGGCGAGCAGCTGGTGCAGCGGGACGATGACAAGGCAGAAACGGTGCTGAACCGCCTGACGGTCTATCATCAGCAAACCGCCCCCCTGGTTTCCTTCTACAAGGAAAAGGGCCTGCTTGCCCCTGTTGACGGTGCGCAGGATATGGACGTGATTTTCCATGCCATCATGGAAACCTTAGGGGTCAAAGCATGATTAGTTTGAAGAATCCCGACCAGATCGGGAAAATGCGGGAGGCTGGCGCGCTCCTCTACGAGGTGCTGCAGAAGCTCCGCGAAGCTGTCAAGCCCGGTGTTTCCACCGCTGCGCTAGATGTGTATGCCGAGCAGCTGATTCGGAAAAACCACGCCATTCCTTCCTTCCTGAACTATGAAGGGTACCCTGCCAGCATCTGCGCATCTATTGACGATGCGGTTGTGCACGGCATTCCCTCCGAGGATCAGATTCTGAAGGAAGGCTCCATCATCAGCATCGACTGCGGTCTGGTGCTGGATGGCTGGCAGGCTGACAGTGCCTTCACCGTGGGTGTTGGCGAGATCTCTGCCCAGGCGGAGGCGCTGATTGAATTAACCGAGCAGTGCTTTTGGAAGGGTGTGCGGCAGGCTGTGGTGGGCAATCGCCTGGGTGACATTGGGCATGCAGTCCAGTCCTGGGCGGAGAGCCACGGCGGCGGCGTCATCCGCGACCTGACGGGTCACGGCATCGGCCGGGAAATGCACGAAGATCCCGCTGTGTACAACTTTGGTCAGCCCGGGCACGGCCTGCGCCTGCGCAAGGGTATGACCCTGGCCATCGAGCCTATGATCTCCGCCGGGGACTGGCGGGTGACCGTGGACGATGACGAGTGGTGCTACCGCACCCGCGACGGCTCCCTGTGCTCCCATTACGAGCACACCATTGCGATCACGGAAGACGGCCTGCCTGAGATCCTCACGCTTCCCGGCTTTGTCTGGAAGGAGGAGGACTGATGGAGCGGCTTCCCTTTGAGATTGGTCGCGCTGTCCAGTCCCGCCAGGGACGCGACGCGGGACGCTGCTTCGTGATCCTTCAGGTGGTGGACGAGCAATTCGTGCTTATGGCTGATGGCCTGACACGGAAGCTGGATCACCCCAAGAAAAAGAAAATCAAGCATTTGCATCCCAAGCCCTTTTGCATGGAAGGCCTGGGGGAGGCCTTGGCCGCCCACCAGCTGCTGGACAGCGACCTGAGGAAGTTCCTTAAGGCCAATGGGCTTGAAATCGACCAGCCGCTGTGCAAGGAGGACTGAAGTTGTCCAAGAGCGACGTCATCGAAATGGAAGGGAAAGTCATTGAGGCCCTTCCCAACGCCATGTTCCAGGTTGAACTGCCCAATGGCCACCAGATCATGGCGCACATCTCCGGCAAAATGCGCATGAATTTCATCCGCATCTATCCCGGCGACAAGGTCACCATTGAGCTCTCTCCCTATGATCTGACCCGTGGTCGGATCACCTGGCGCAGCAAGGGCTAATCCGATTTGCCTACACCTGGCGGGTGCTGCTTCATTGCGCCCCGTGCAACCATGGACACCAAAAGGAGGTAACAGAACATGAAGGTTCGTCCGTCTGTGAAGCCGATCTGCGAAAAGTGCAAGATCATTCGCCGCAAGGGCAAGGTCATGGTTATCTGCGAGAATCCCAAGCA
>CAYMOM010000052.1:0-13096 GCA_964391995.1 uncultured Faecalibacterium sp. | reverse complement strand
ACCTACCGGGATTACCTGCTGATCCAGTACCAGGGCAGCGACAAGCTCTATGTGCCCATTGAGCAGCTGGAGCGGGTGCAGCGCTACATTGGCAACCCCAATCAGCCGCCCAAGCTGAACCGGTTGGGCGGCGGCGACTGGCAGAAGCAGAAGGCCAAAGTGAAGGAAGGCCTGAAGAAGCTGGCCTTCGACCTGGTGGCCCTGTATGCCAAACGCAGCCAGCAGCAAGGGTACGCCTTCGGGCCTGACACCCCCTGGCAGCGCCAGTTTGAGGATCAGTTCCCCTATGAATTGACCCCGGACCAGGAGCAGTCCGTCCGCGAAATCACCAGGGACATGGAATCGCCCCGGAACATGGACAGGCTCCTGTGCGGCGATGTGGGCTACGGCAAGACGGAGGTTTCCCTCCGGGCGGCCTTCAAGGCGGTGATGGACGGCAAGCAGGTGGCGATCCTGGCGCCCACCACCATCCTGGCCCAGCAGCACTACAACACCGTGCTCAAGCGCTTCAAGGGTTTCCCCGTGGCGGCGGATGTGCTTTCCCGCTTCCGCACCGCCAAGGAAACCAAGGATGTGCTGGCCCGGCTGCAGGATGGCAGCATTGATATTCTGGTGGGTACTCACCGGCTGCTGGCCAAGGATGTGAAGTTCAAAAACCTGGGCCTTCTGATTGTGGACGAGGAGCAGCGCTTTGGCGTGGCACACAAGGAGGCCATCAAGAACATCAAGAACCAGGTGGATGTGCTGACCCTTTCCGCCACGCCCATTCCCCGCACCCTGCACATGAGCATGGTGGGCATCCGGGATATGTCCGTGCTGGAAACGCCCCCGGAGGAGCGCCTGCCTGTGCAGACCCATGTGGTGGAGTACTCCGATGCCATCGTCCGGGATGCCATCCTGCGGGAACTGTCCCGGGGCGGGCAGGTGTATTTCCTGTACAACCGGGTGAACTCCATCGAGCAGTTCTACAACCGGCTGCGTGCCCTGGTGCCGGAGGCCCGCATTGGCGTGGCCCACGGGCAGATGAAGGAGCACGGCCTGGAGGACGTGATGATGGACTTCTACGCCGGCAGCTATGATGTGCTGCTGTGCACCACCATCATCGAAAGCGGGCTGGACGTGCCCA
Source organism: uncultured Faecalibacterium sp. (assembly GCA_964391995.1). Classification (GTDB taxonomy): domain Bacteria; phylum Bacillota; class Clostridia; order Christensenellales; family Aristaeellaceae; genus UBA11524. Next base: position 11,970 of record CAYMOM010000052.1, on the reverse strand, counting down.
CTGCCAACACCCTTTTTGTGTTCGATGCCGACAGGTTCGGCCTCAGCCAGCTGTATCAGCTTCGTGGCCGGGTGGGGCGCAGCAACCGGCAGGCTTACGCCTATTTCACCGTCCGCCCGGACAAGATGCTATCCGAAACGGCGGAGCAGCGCCTGTCCGCCATACGGGAGTTTACGGAGTTTGGCGCAGGCTTCCGCATTGCCATGCGGGATCTGGAAATTCGCGGCGCTGGCAACATCCTTGGCCCGGAGCAGCACGGCCACCTGGCCACCGTGGGCTATGACATGTACTGCAAGCTGATTGAGGAAACCCTGCGGGAGGTTCAGGGTGCGCCCATGAACCCCACCGACCTGGAAACCCGGGTTGACCTGAAGGTGGATGCCTACCTGCCCGGGGACTATGTGCGGGACGAGCGCCAGCGCATGGAAATGTACAAGCGCATTGCCGCCCTCAGCTCCCAGGCCGACCGGGAGGATATTACCGATGAATTGCTTGACCGCTTTGGCGAAACCCCTGCCGTGGTGGACGCCCTGCTGGACATTGCCCAGCTCCGCGCCCTGGCAAACCGGCTGGGGGTGAGCCAGGTGCTGTACCGCAAGGGGCAGCTGATGATGAAGCTCAACGACCGCTGCGCCCCGGAGCCCATGATTTTCCTTCAGGCCTTGCAAACGGACAAGCGGTTGTCCCTTTCCGCCACCAGGCCCACGGCCCTGCTGCTGAAAGACCCCCGTTTGGACGAGCGGGCCATGCTGCGGGAAGGCATTGCCGTGCTGAAGAAGCTGAACGACAGGGTGGACGAGCTGAAGGGGTGATCATCCCCGCTGCCGGGCACGCATGCGCTGCCAGTTCCGGAAGCCGTACAGGTCGTTCAGCAGGAACATGGCAAAGCAGAACACCATGGGCAGGCAGGAGGCATCCTCCAGGGCCGCCAGCGTCCAAAGTGCCACAAGCACCACATCGTTGGCGGCATAGGCCAGGGCATAATATGGGCTGCGCAGGTATGTGAGATACGCCGCCAGAAAGCTGGTGGTGACCGACAGGGTGCTGATGGGCAGCCGGGCGGTGTTCAGCGCCTTCAGGATGAAATAGAACACGCCGGTTGTTGCCGCTGCCAGGATCAGCATTATCAGCGCCTGGTGGCGGGTCACGTCCTGCACGGAAACCTCACGGGAGCCTGCATAGGGGTGCCGCAGCCAGACCACGGCTGTCAATGCTGCCATGGGGGCCGTCATGCCCACATAGGTCAGCATTTCCCCGTAATAGCGGAACAGGCAGGAAATGCCCCCATACACCAGGGCGAAGACCACCGTCAGCACCTGGCCCAGCACATACCCTTTTGCCACAAAGATCAGCGCCGTTACGCCAATCAGCGCCGCCGCGCAGGATGACCAACCGCCGCCGGACAGGGCGAAGGACAGCCCAATCACTCCCACAGAGCTGCCCCACAGCAGCCTCTCTCCCCTGGTTAAATTTCTGAACGCACCCATGCTTTTCCCTCCACAAAAAAATGGCACCCGTTCTGCGCATCTTCAAAGACCTAACGATGCGCAAACGAATGCCTCAGCATTTCGCCACCCGGTGGCGGCTGACATGTTTATACCATGGTTTCCGTCCCGTGTCAACGGTGCAGCTCCGCAAAATAATTGCTCAAATCTTAAAATCTGTTACAAAAATATGAATTATTCTGTTGACTTTTCTTCTTCCACGTTTTACAATAAGCGTGGAGTATTTTATTGCTGCGCTATCGGAGGAATGACGGATGCGAAAGATTTCCCGGCTGAAAGGCTTCACCGCTGCCACCCTGGCGGCGCTGCTGGTGGCCGTTTGCCTGCCTGCACTGGCTGCAGGCAGCTACCCCTTCAACACCTATACCAACGACCAGGTGAACCTGCGCCGCTATGCCTCCTCCACAGCCACCATCCTGGCCAGTGTGCCCCAGGGCGGCGCGCTGACCGTGCTGGGGGAGCAGGGCAACTACTATAAGGTGACCTACAACGGACGCACAGGCTATGTTATCAAGCAATATGTGGTGGATGGCGCCGGCGCGGTGATCACCCCTGCGCCCACAGTGGAACCCACCGCCACAGGCTACCCCTATACCACCACCACCAGCAGCCAGGTGAACCTGCGGGCCAGGGCCAGCATTTCCAGCAAAAAGCTGGCCTCCATCCCCAGTGGCGCAGAGATCACGGTGGAGGGCGTGTCCGGCTCCTTTGCCAAGGTGACCTACAAGGGCGAAACCGGCTACTGCAAGAAGGACTATCTGCACCTGAAAACCATTGTGAAGGCCACCGCGACCCCCGCGCCGGTGGTCACCGTGGCGCCGGCGGAAAGCGCCTCCAGCTATCAGATTCTCCAGCAGGGCTCCTCGGGCGATGCTGTGATGGCCCTGCAGCAGGCGCTGATGGAGCTGGGGTACCTTTCCGGCGAGGCGGACGGCGTTTTCGGCGCCGGCACCTGCAGCGCGGTGGTAGCCTTCCAGCAGAAGAACGAATACCCCGATACCGGTGTGGTGGATGCCAACCTGCAGGCCTTCCTGTACAGCGGCACGCCCAAGAATACCAAGGGCACCAAAACCAGCGTGAAAACCCTGGCGCCTGTTGCGGGAGTGATCATCCGCCTGAACAACCAGGGCCAGCTGGTGAAAACCGTACAGACCCGCCTGCAGGAGCTGGGCTATTACACCGGGGAAATCACCGGCAAATATGATAAAACCACCCAGGCCGCCGCCAAGGCCTTTCAGCAGAAGAACAGCCTGAAGGCGGACGGCATTTGCGGTGTGGAAACCCAGGCTGCACTGCTTAGCGCAGGCGCCATTTCCGCCACCGCCACCGCTACCCCGGAGCCCACTGCCACGCCCACCCCTGCGCCCACCTTCCAGGTGCCCGGCACCACTGTGCGCCAGGGGGACACCGGCACCGATGCGCTGCTGGTGCAGCAGCGCCTGAAGGAACTGGGTTACCTGACGGGCAGTGCGGATGGGCAGTTTGGTGCTGCCAGTGTCACCGCGCTGAGAACCTTCCAGACCCGCCATGGCCTGAGTGCGGATGGCGCAGCCGGGCCTTCCACCTATGCGGTGCTGTTCAGCCGGGATGCCCTGGCGGCTGATCAGCTGGCAACGCCCACACCCAGCGCGGCGCCCACCATTGCGCCGGTGGATACCCAGGCGCCCATCACCAGGGACAATGTGGTGACCATCCGCCGGGGGGTTACCGGCGATGCGGTGACCCGCCTGCAGAACCGCCTGACCCAGCTGGGCTACTACACCGCCAACGCCGACGGCCGCTGCAAGGCCGACGACGTGGCAGCCATCAAGGCCTTCCAGCAGAAAAACGGCCTGAGCGCGGACGGCGTTGCAGGCTATGACACCCAGGTGAAGCTCTACTCCGTCAGCGCACTGACAGCCACGGGCGCCATTGCCGGCGGCACGGTGGATACCTTTACCACCCTGCGCCGGGGCGATTCCGGCAGCGAAGTAGCCGAAATGCAGCAGCGGCTGATCAAGCTGGGCTTCCTGGCAGGCAGCGCCGATGGCCAGTACGGTCGGGCCACGGCCCAGGCGGTGTATGATTTCCAAAAGGCCAACGGCCTTGTGCGGGATGCCATTGCCGGTGCCAGCACCCTGAGCAAGCTGTATTCCGCCACCGCCAGCGCCGCACCTACCGCCGCGCCCACCACTGTACCGGCAGCGCTGCCCTCCACCACCCTGCGCCAGGGTGACATCAGCGATGCGGTGAAGAGCATGCAGCAGCGGCTGATCGGCCTGGGCTACCTGTCCGGCAAGGCCGATGGCAACTTTGGCGTGCAGACCTACCGGGCATTGGTTGCCTTCCAGGAGAAGAATCAGCTGGATACCGATGGCATTGCCGGCACAAAAACCCTGGCTGCCCTGAACAGCGCCAACGCCATTGCCGCCGCAGGCACCACGGTGAATACCACCATCACCCTGCCCACCACGGGGAACCTTTCCGCCCAGATCACCGCGGCCAATGTGCAGTATGCCAACTGGTATACCACCATCCGCGCCCAGGCGAAAAAGTATCCCTACGCCACCGTGTACGATTTCACCACCGGCATCAGCTGGCAGGTGCACATGTTCTCCCTGGGCGCCCATGCCGATTCGGAACCCCTTACCGCTGCGGATACTGCCAACCTGGAGAAGGCTTTCGGCGGCAACACCTGGAACCCCAAGGCCGTGTGGGTCATCTTTGGGGATGGAAGCATCTACATGGCTTCCACCCACTCCATGCCCCACGAGGTGCAGCACCGCACCGACAACAACTTTGACGGGCACCTGTGCATTCACTTCCCCCGCACAGCCGCCCAGGTGGCTGCCATTGGCAATTATGCCACCAGCCATCAAAAGTGCATTGACGCCGGCTGGCAGACCACGCAAAATATGATTAACTAAGATTAACTAAGGCAAAAAGCACCGGGCTCTCACATGGCGGAGAACCCGGTGCTTTTGTTTTGCGGTTGTTCAGAACAGGTCGCTGGCTTTTTCGATGGCCTCCTGCTGGGCCTGGAGCAGCGCCTCGAACTGGGTGCGATAGTTGCTGGCAGCCTCCTTCAGGGCGGCAACCTGCTTGGTGAGGCTTTCCTTTTCCTCGTCCAGGTTGTCCAGCTTGGATGCTGCTTCTTCCTTGGCCTTGGCCAGGATCTCCTCAGCCTTGGCCTCGGCAGCGGCGATGGTTTCCTTCTTCACCTTCTGGGCCATTTCCAGAATCTCGCGAATGTCATCGGTGGGCACGGAGGGACGCACGGGGACGGGGGCCATTACGGGGCGCACCTGCTGGGTGGCTTCCAGCTGCTTGCTGCCGGCCTTGGCGGAATCCAGCTTCTGCTGAAGGCTGCTCACCTGATCCTGCAGGCGAATCATCTCATCGCAGATGGCATCCAGAAACTCGTCGACCTCCTGGGGGTCATATCCGCGGGGTTTGGTTTTGAACTCCTTGGTCTCGATCATATCGATGGTGATCTGCATGATGAACAGCTCCTTTCCGCATTGCGGCATATCAAAGTTTTGCAAATACTTCCATGGTGATGGGCAGGCGATCCTTCCGGGTGGGTGTGCCCACGCCGGTCAAAAGCACACGGCCAAAGCCGCGGATGGAAATCAGCTGGCCCGGTGCAAGCACCCTGTCGATACGGGTTTCCGGCACATGCTCCACCATCACGCTGCCCTGGCGGATGATCTCCGCCGCCCTGGCCCGTGAGGTCTTCATCCCGGCAGCCAGCACGCTGTCCAGCCGGAGGGAGGCCACGGTGTCCCGCAGGGGAACGCCCCTGGGCGGCTGAATCTCCGGTGCTTGGGGCAAAAGGCGCAGGCTTAGGCTGGCCCGTCCGGCCTGGTTCCATTCCATGGGCAGCCGGGCGGCCATTTCCGGCAAGACGAACAGAAAGGCATGATCCTCCAGGGCGATGATGTCGCCAAAGAAGGCTCTGTCCATGCCCAGGGCCATCAGGCTGCCCAGCAGCGCACGGTGATTCACCTGGGCAAAGCGGGCATTCCAGCGGGCTTCCATCCACACGGCGGTGAAGGCAGGCGCTTCTCCCACAGGGTGAAAGCAAGGCTGCACCCGCTGGGCATCCGGCCAGCCGCCATCGAAGGCAACAGCCACGCCGGCCTCCCTGGCGGCGTGGAGCGCCAGGCTGCGCTCCGCCCCGGAAAGAAACCGGGCAGGCACAGGGGCATCCAGCCGGGCACAGCGCTGGGCCGCCTGGTGCAGGCGGAGGGACAGCTGCTCCTGACCATCCTGCCGCATTACAGTAGCACGCGGATGATGGCCACCAGCAGGATCAGCACCACATGGGACCAGTCGAAGCTCTGGTACTTGGCGGGCAGTTTTTCCACCAGCAGGCGGCGGATAGGCTTCAGGGCCGGCTCCACCAGGCTGCTCAGCAGCTCAGTCCACTTGTTGGCGGCAGGCTTGACCAGCGCCAGCACAAAGTGGACAATCACGGCCAGTTCATACAGCAGCAAGGCCCAGCCCAGCAGGCCGGTGATGATTCCCATGGTGATTCCTCCGTTCTTTATCGGCCATAGTTCACGGCATTGTAGCCGAAGCCGGTGTAATCGTAGTCAGGCTGTTCGTTCTGCGGGGCATACCCCTGGCTGAAATAGCCGCGGCCGGCCTGGCGGCCATATCCCGGCTGATTCATGCCGGCATAGCGGTCATCCTCCGGTGTGGGGCGGCGGGGATTTTCCTGATAGGCGCGCCCCCAGCGGGCCATGCTGTCCTGCTGTGACATTTGCCGGACGGCCTTGTAGGGGACGACCAGAACCTCGGAAGGGGAGAGCAGGTAAACGCTCTTGCTGGAAACCTTGGTGAGGGTGTATCCCATGGCATAGGCTGCGCCGTAGAGCAGGTCAAGGCAGCGCTGCAGCTCCTCCTCATCGGCGATCTGCTCGGTAACGAAGACCACCGACTCGCAATTGCGCATAAACTCCAGAATTTTGTAGCACATGCCGACGCTGGTTACAATGGCAACCCGCTCGCTGTGGCGGAAGGCACGGCCGTCCGGGCCAATGAAACACCCGGGAATGTAGCTGATGTTGTTCTGGGTCGTGCCCTGCTGGGGCTGCTGGGGCGGCTGCTGGGGCTGATAGCCCGTCTGGGCGCCGCCGGGGAAGACCGACGTATTGCCATAGGAAGTGTGGGCATAGGTGCCGGTCATGGGAGTGCCCTGGGGTGTATAGCCGCCCTGGACCGGCGCTGCCGTGCCGGTGGCCCACTCCTGGCCCGCGGGATAGTCCTGGGGTGCATAGCCGGCTTCGGGCTGCTGCCTGGCCGTCTGCTGCTCCCGCAGGGGACGGTTGCGCGTGGTGTCGGGCTTGTAGCCGCAATGACCGCCGTTGGACATGTTGGAGCCGGAATTGTCCTGCACAAAAAAGCCGCGAGCCTTCATTTTATCCAGCATGGGCTGCAAGCGATCCATCAAAGCCATTGATAATCCTCCCAATCATGGTGCTGGTCAGCCACGGGGGCCGAAAATGGCGCTGCCTACCCGAACCATGGTGGCTCCGTGGCGCGCCGCCAGCCTATAATCACCGGACATGCCCATGGAAAGCTCCTCCATGTCCACCCCCGAAACGGCCTCCGTGCGGAGGTTATCGAAAAGGGTGCGCATATCCGAAAAGAAGCCAGAAAGGTATGCTTCATCCTGCACATGGGGCATCACAGCCATCAGGCCGCGAACATGCAGGCCCGGCAGCCTGGCTGCCTGGCGCAGAAAGGGGAGCACCTCTTCCGGGGGCATGCCGCCCTTCTGCTCCTCTCCTGCAGGGGAAACCTGCACAAGCACCGGCATCACCAGGCCATGCTTCTGGGCCTGGCGGTCAATCTCCTGGGCCAGGGACATCCTGTCCAGCGAATGAATCAAACATACATCCTCTATTATATATTTAACTTTGTTACTTTGCAACCTTCCAATGAGGTGAATTTGAAAATTTTTTCTTACAAAATTGCGCTTTTCCACAATTTCTTGTGTTCTGTTCTCCCCAATATCCACAATACCCAGTTGGGCAATGGGCAAAATGGTATCCACCGGCTGGGATTTGGTTACGGCGATCAGCCGGGGGACGGGGTAGCGCCCGTCAGCGGCCTGGGCCAGCGCGGCACGGACGGCCTCCACCCTGGATTGCAGCTCGGAAAACTCCATGGAATCACCTCATCAGAACAGCATCACCGTCTGGCCTTCGAACAAAAGGCCCTGCTGGATGGCGGAAACGTACACATCATCGCCATCGCGGAAAACAATGTTCACCGGAATAAAGGTCTGGTTGCTGCCATCCACCACCATCACGCCATCGGTATCATCGTGGCGGCAAATGGCCCGGGAGGGTACGCACAGCTGGGACATGTAATCCCCCAGCACGGCCTGGCAGGTGCGCATGTACAGAATTGGCTTGACCGAATCCTGCACGGCCAGGCGTACAAGCAGCTCGCCGCCGGTGCGGGTGAAGGAAACCACCGTGGCGTTGACCGTGGTGTTTTCAAAGCGCTCCATCTGCAGCTCGTAGGTCTGGCCTTCCACCGGGTTCCAGGTGGTGTCCTTCACCAGGAAGAGCACGTTCCACGCTCCATCCCTGATGGTGCGGTAGATGGTGGTTTTGCCCTTCTGGATGGTGGATTTTTCGGGCTTCTGCCCGTTGTACATGGCACGAACCTCGGCGGGCGTAAAATCGGCATAATTGGTGGTGTTCAGGCCGTACTCATAGCCATCGGAATAAAAGCTGACGATGGCTTCGCCTGTGGCAACATAGGCCTTCGTCCAGGAATTGATGCGCTGGGTCTGCGCCAGCTCGTCATCGTAAAGGCGGCTGAGGCGCTGGTCGGAGGAGTACTTCTGCTTCAGGTACTGCTGCCGGGCGGCGATGGCGGTTTCCAGCAGCTTTTCCTGGTTGGGCAGGCTGCCCCGGGCACCGTTGATCAGCTCCCGGACCTCCTTGGCCCGGGAAAGCACATCGCTCTCCACCCGGGCCATTTTGGCATCGAAGGTGGTTTCGGCCTTCACCAGGGTCATCTGATAATCCCGTATCTGGTCGCGATAGTCCTGCAGGGTGGTCATTTCTCTGGTGGAATAGCCAGAGGAGAAGACGGAGCAGATTTCGGTGCCCATCTGCACGGTGCTACCCTCCTCCGCCTTGTAATCCACAGAGGTCACACCCTCGGCATCGTAGGGCGTTTCGTTGCGGACAACCAGGCAATCGCCCTCATACCGGGCGGAAAGGGTGCCGGCAGTGATGGTGGCGGTGGTGGCGGCGGCGGGCACCAGGGCGGTGTATAGATACCACCCGCAAAAGCCAAAGGCGGCGGCCATCAGCAGCAGCTGGAAAAGGGTCACCTTTTTCTTTGGCGGCTTGGGCGGCGTTGCTTGATACATGGGATCGCTCCTTCCGAATCGGGGAATCATCGCTGGGGCATCAGTTCCCGCAGGCGGGCAAGCACCCGGCGCTCCATGCGGGATACCTGCATCTGGCTCACATTCAGGGTTTTGGCGGTTTCCCGCTGACCCATCCGGTGGAGAAAGCGGCACTCCAGCAGCTGTTTTTCCTGGGGTGTAACCTGGCTGAACACCCATTGCAGCCATTCCTGCTGCTCCACCCGTTCATAACCGCCTTCGGTTATGCCCAGGCGGGCCTCCAGGTCGCGCTCGTCATCCTGGGAAATCACTTCGTTCAGGGAGGAAACCTCCGCGCTGTCCCGCTGATCCAGCCAGGAAAGCACCTGGTCGTAGGAGGCGCCCATGGCATCGGCAACCTCCCGCAGGGAAGGTTCCCGCTGAAGCTGCCGGGTCAGCTGCTCCTGCACCTGCTGCATCCTGTACAGCTGTGAGCGGGTATCCCGGCTGATGCGGATCATAGGCCCCTTGTCCCGGATGTAGTTGCGTACCTCGCCGGCAATGGTGGGCGCGGCAAAGGTGGTGAATTTCAGCCCGCGCTCCGGTTGAAAGCGCTCAATGGCCTTCATCAGGGCCAGGGCAGCCACCTGCTGCAGGTCCTCCAGCTCCACGCCATGGCCGGCAAAGCGCCGGGCGATGCTGTTGCTCAAGGGCAGAAAGCCTTCCACCAGCTTTTCCATGTCCTCAGGCGATGGGGCAGCGGCATAGCGCTCCAGCAGCGGCGTTAAGGCAAGCTCGTTCATGAGATGCCTCCTTAAACCGCCCGTGGCATGGTCAGGTCAATCCGGCCAATGCAGCCATCCTCCGCCACCAGCTTCACCTGGGGAATCAGGGTTTCCAGCACGGCCTGGGAAACGGCGGCCTGGCCTTCATCGGCCCCCTGGGGCACGCCGGCAAACTCCGCCGTCAGGCTTACGGTCAGGGTTTCGCCCTGATCGGTTACGTTCATCTGGATGGCGCTCACCGGGCAGCCCTGGTGCAAAAGGCAGTCGCAGGCCTCGTCTGCTGCGGTGCGCAAATCATCCATCTGGCTTACGCTCAGATCCTTCAGGACGGCCACCCCGCCCAGGGCGGTGCGGATCACCAGGGCATAGGCCATTTCGCCGGGAATGCGCAGGGAAATGCCCTGCTTTGCTTCCTCTGTCATGGGGCAGCCTCCTTCCTTGCTTGACATATTATCATACCACAGGGCAGCCCTGTTTGGCAAGCCAACCGGCCGTGTACCAGAAAATACCTGTGTTGACAAGCGGGCACCCGTGTGCTACAATGCAATCACTTTGTGGCAAAGGAGCTGACCAGCCGTTGCGTATCTGATTTTCTGCCAACCTTCCAAAGCATGAATGGAAGAGGTATGCCCATTTGGGTGTATCAGGCGGAAAACAGGCTGCGCAGGCAAGGGGTAGCTCTGTTTTTGTGCGTTTTTCCATTCAGCCGGTGACCCGAAACCGGAGGAAAACATTATGCAGTTGAATGTACAAGACCTTTCTTTCACCTACGAGGGCAGCTATACCCCCGTGTTTGACCATGTGTCCTTTCATGCAGACACCGCCTGGCGCCTGGGGCTGCTGGGCCGCAACGGGCGCGGCAAAACCACCCTGCTGCGCCTGCTGCAAGGGCAGCTGCCCTTTTCCGGGCATATTGATATGCCCCTGACCCCGGTGTATTTTCCCTTTTCTGTGGATGACCCGTCCCAACTGACCCTGTTTGCTATGCAGGCCGCTGCGCCCCAGGCCGAGGACTGGCAGCTGCTGCGGGAAGCAAACCTGCTCCAGCTGACGGAGGATGCGCTGTACCGGCCCTTTGCCACCCTGAGCCGCGGGGAGCAGACCAAGGCGCTGCTGGCGGCGCTGTTTTCCCGGGAGGATGTGTATCCCCTGATTGACGAGCCCACCAACCACCTGGACACCCACGGCAGGCAGCTGGTGGCGGACTATCTGCGGCGGAAGGATGGCTTCCTGCTGGTCAGCCACGACCGAGCGTTCCTGAACCGCTGCATCGACCATGTGCTGAGCCTGAACAAATCCGACATTTGGGTCATGCAAGGCAACTACGATGCCTGGGAGCAGCGCTTGACCCAGCAGAACGAATACGAACAGGCCCGAAATGAGGACCTGCGCCGGGACATCCGCCGGCTGGAGGCCTCCGCCCGGCAGGCCGCCGCCTGGAGCCAGAACATTGAGGGCAGGAAAATCGGCATTGACCCCATCAAAAGCGACAAAACCAAGAACTGGCGTGGGTATGCGGGCGCAAAATCCGCCAAGATGATGCAGCGCAGCAAGAACACCCAGCTGCGAAGGGATCGGGCCATTGAGGAGAAAAGCAGCCTGCTGCACAACCTGGAAAAGGTAGGCGAACTGAAACTGATCAACCTGCACCACCCCAAGCAGGTGCTGATGGACATCCAGGACGGCCTTGTGCGCTATGGCGACCGCACGGTGGCGGAGCACATCAGCCTGCAGGTTCGCCAGGGCGACCGTGTGGCGCTGACAGGCCCCAATGGCTGCGGCAAGAGCAGCATCCTGAAGGCCCTGTGCCACCAGGGCGGTGCGCTGGAGGGGAAAATCAGCCTGGCCAGCGGCCTGGTTATTTCCTATGTTCCCCAGGAAACAGACTTTCTCCATGGGGACATGCGGGCGTTCATCCAGCAAAGCGGCGTGGACGAAACCCTGTTCAAGGCCATTCTGCGGAACATGGACTTTGGGCGGGAGCTGTTCGATCAGCCCATTCACGCCATGAGCCAGGGACAAAAGAAAAAGCTGCTGCTTGCCCGCAGCCTGTGCACCCCGGCTCACATTTACATCTGGGACGAGCCGTTGAACTACATTGATGTGTACAGCCGCCGTCAGGTGGAGGCCCTCATCGCCGCCAGCCAGCCCACCCTGCTGCTGGTGGAGCACGATGCGGTGTTTTTGCAGCAGGTGTGCAACAGGGAGAGCGTGCGGCTCCAGGGTTGAAAAGAACACGGCGGCGTGGTATACTGAAAGCAGGGAGAAGAAAGGAAGGGAATATGATGTAGACTGCCCCAGCCAAAACGGACAGTAGACAAAAGGCCCCCTATGTAGGATA
>CAYMOM010000051.1:0-13412 GCA_964391995.1 uncultured Faecalibacterium sp. | reverse complement strand
GGGTGGAGTATAATAGAAAGGAATCCATCGAGAGTGAGTGAGCATGAATGAGCATTCCCCATATAAAGGATTACCAGGGCAAGCGCATCCACATGATTGGCATTGGCGGTTCCAGCATGTCCGGCCTGGCGGCTATGCTGATTGAGAAAGGCTATCAGGTGTCCGGCTCGGACAGGACGGAAGGCTACCTGATTGGCGATGTGCGCGCCAAAGGCGCCACGGTGTTCATCGGTCACCGGCCGGAGAACGTCCATGGGGCTGACCTGGTGGTGTACACCGGCGCAGCGCCGGAGGACAACCCGGAGCGGGTGGAGGCCGCCCGGCTGGGCATCCCCACCATGGAGCGGGCGTACCTGCTGGGCCAGCTGATGGAGGGTTACCCCCGTGCCATTGGCGTCTGCGGCACCCATGGCAAAACCACCACCACCTCCATGCTGTCGCAGATCCTGGTGGAATGCGGCATGGATCCCAGCGTACACATTGGCGGCAAGCTGGATGCCATTGGCGGCAGCACCCGCATCGGCAAGGGTGATGCCTTCCTGGCAGAGGCCTGCGAGTTCCGCCGCAGCTTCCTGCAGCTGAAGCCTACACTGGCGGTTGTGCTGAACATTGATGCTGACCACCTGGACTGCTACAAGGACATTAACGAGATTGAGGATACCTTCGGACAGTTCCTGCACCTTTTGCCAGAGGACGGCATGGCCATTGGCAAAGGCACGGACGAGCGTGTGGCGCGACAGCTGCGATGCCTGGATTGCCGGGCGGAGACCTTCGGCCTGACGGACGACTGCGACTGGCACCCCGTGAACCTGCGCGAGGATGACAAGGGCTGTGCGGAATATGACCTGTGCCATCAGGGCAAGCTGCTGGGGCACGTAACCATGGCTGTGCCGGGGAGTTTTAATGTGGAGAACGGTCTGGCCGCCCTGGCGGCTGCCCACGCACTGGGGACGGATATGGCGCAGGCCTGCGAAAGCCTGGGGCATTTCCGCGGCGCCCACCGGCGGTTTGAACTGACGGACACCATTGACGGGGTGGAGGTTTTCCACGACTACGGTCACAACCCCACGGAAATGCGCAGCGCCGTGAGCATTGCCCGCAAGCGCTGCAAGGGGCGCCTGTTCGCCGTGATGCAGCCCCACACCTTCAGCCGGGTGAAGAACCTGTTCAGCGAATACCTGACCTGCACCGAGCTGGCGGATGTGACCCTGGTGACGGACATCTGCGCTGCCCGGGAGAAGGATCCGGGGGACATCAACTCCGGCATGCTGGTGGAAGGCATGAAGCAGCACGGCGTCAATGCCGTGTGGACCCCCACCTTCGACGATACGGAGCGCTACCTCCGCGCCCACTGGCAGCCGGGGGATCTGGCCATCACCATGGGCTGCGGGGACATCAACCTGCTGAACGACCAGATTCACCGCCACGAAATGGAGAAGAAGGTTTGACACGCTGCGGACGGGAAGCGCATGGTTTCCCGCCCGTTTTTTGTTCAGCTTTTGAAAACGGCTCCAGAAAAGTTTGCATGGTCTTGACAATAATAATACCATATAGAAATATACTATATAGAAAGGAGGTTCGCATGGAAACCAAAGGAGGTTTTCTCATTTCCCGCATTAAGCAGACGGGAACCCGCATTTTCGACCGTATGCTGGCATCCTCCGGGGTGGATGCGTTCAACGGTGCACAGGGGCGCATCCTGTATGTGCTGTGGCAGCACGATGGCATCAGCATCAGCGGCCTGTCCGCGCAGACAAGCCTGGCCAACACAACGCTGACGTCCATGCTGGACAGGATGGAGGCTTCCGGGCTGATTGTCCGAAAGCCCGACCCGAAGGATCGCCGCAGCAGGCTGATTGCGCTGACCGACAAGGCCAGAGCCTTGAAGGACGACTACGACCGCATTTCCCGGCAGATGAGCGAGCTATACTACATCGGCTTTACGCAGCAGGAAATCAGCCAGTTTGAAGGCTATCTGCAGCGCGTGTTGACCAACCTTGAAACGGAGGAAAAGTCATGAAGAAGATATCCGTCCCCGCAACCAACGACCTCTGCCCGCAAACGCTGTTTGTCTACGGCACCATGAACGAGGATCGCACGCCCAATTTCGGCCTGTTCTGCTGGTTCAGCTATTGCTGGATTGACCAGCTGGGAGTAATCTGCGCCATTGGCGGAAGCAAAAGGACGCTGGAAAACATCCGGCGGAACAAGGTGTTTTCTGCCAACCTGGTTGTGGAAGGCAACCTGCCTCTGGCGGACTATTTCGGCACCGCTGACGGCCGCGATGGGGACAAAATGGACATTCCCGTTGCGTGGGAGCCAGGCGCCGTGCTGGACGTACCCACCCTGTGCAGCAGCCCGCTCAGCTTTGAACTGGAGGTAGCCCGGGAGATTCCCATTGACGAGCAGGACAATACCGTCCTTCTGTGCCGCATCCGCAATACGCTGAAGGCCGGGGAGCTGGCGGATTCCACCATGACCGGCGAGGAGCTGCTACAGGCAACGGCTGCCGTGCGCACCTGCATTGATAATGACTACTGGTCCTGGGATGGACGGCACCTGGGGAAATGGCATGAAAGAGCAAGAGAGATCAAAAACGATGTGCAAATAGGGCGCGCAGCTTCCGGCAATTGACAATGGTTTCCTTTGCGAAGAACCATGAAAACCTGCGCCGGAAACAAAACAGAAAAAAGAAAGAATACCACCTAAAAACGCAAAAAAAACCACTGGCTGATTTGTTATCATCATGGTACACTTTGTACATGAAAATGATCGAGTGAAATGAATAGCCCTTGACCGCAAACCGCGAAACGGCAGGGTGATTTCTATCAACCGCGACCGGGCATTGCACATCAGCGGGGGGAATCCCGTTGAAATAAAAGATGTGGGGTGTATCTCTATGAAGAAGATCGTTTCCCTGATCCTGGCGACCATGATGCTGCTGACAGCGGCCTCCGCCCTGGCAGCCAACGCTGACAAGCCCATCATTTGGTTCAACCGTCAGCCCTCCAACAGCCAGACCGGCGAGCTGGACATGGAAGCCCTGACCTTTAACGACAAGACCTACTATGTTGGCTTCGATGCCAAGCAGGGCGCTGAACTGCAGGGCGAAATGATCGTCAACTACCTGCAGGGCAAGGGTGCTGAGCTGGACCGCAATGGCGACGGCATCATCGGCTATGTGCTGTGCATTGGTGACGTTGGCCACAACGACTCCATCGCCCGTACCCGCGGCGCCCGCAAGGCTCTGGGCACTGCCGTGCCGGATGCCACCCAGGGCAAGACCGAGATTGCCACCATTGACGATGTGAACTCTGCCCCCATCGGCACCAACACCGATGGCAGCTCCACCGATGTGCAGGATGGCAAGATCACCATCGCCGGCAAGGAATATGTTGTGCGCGAGCTGGCTTCTCAGGAAATGAAGAACAGCGCCGGCGCGACCTGGGATGCTGCCACCGCCGGCAACACCATCGGCATTTGGGAAGCTGACTTCGGCGACCAGATCGACGTGGTGGTTTCCAACAACGACGGCATGGGCATGGCTGTTTTCAACGCCTGGTCCAAGGATGCCGGCGTGCCCACCTTCGGCTATGACGCCAACAGCGATGCTGTGGCCGCTATCGCCGATGGCTACTGCGGCACCATTTCCCAGAACGCTGACGTGCAGGCTTACCTGACCGTGCGCACCCTGCGCAACGCCCTGGACGGTGTGGACATCATGACTGGTATCAGCACCCCCGACGCTGCCGGCAACGTGCTGAGCGATGACCTGTACTACTACGATGAGGCTACCCGCTGCTTCTACGCCCTGAACGGCGCCGTGACCGCTGACAACTATCAGAGCTACCTGGATGCTACTGCCGCCAATCCCAAGTTCAGCAACCAGCTGTCCGAGGCGGATGCTCCTGTGAAGAAGGTTTGGCTGGACATCTTCAACAGCACCGACAACTTCCTGAACGCCACCTACCTGCCCCAGCTGAAGAACTACGACAAGATCCTGAACCTGGATGTTGAGTATGTTTCCGGCGACGGCCAGAACGAAGGCGCCATCGTGAACAAGCTGCAGACCTCCGTTGACGATGTGGAAGGCTATGCCATCAACATGGTGAAGACCGACAACGCTGCCGCCTACACCAGCGTGCTTGAGTAATCACAATTGAAATCCTAAATCTTGATGAGAGGAAGGGTCATCGGGAAGAGTTCTTCCTGGTGACCCTTTTCTTCAGGAAAAATGTAAAAAGGCGGGAAAGAATATGGCAGAACCGCAGGTGAAAAACGTACTGTCCATACGGGGGATGTGCAAGTCCTTCGGCCGCAACCGTGTGCTTGACCATATCAACCTGGATGTGAAGGAAGGCAGCATCATGGGTCTGATGGGCGAGAACGGCGCAGGCAAATCCACCATGATGAAATGCCTTTTCGGCACCTATCAGAAGGACGAGGGAACCATTATCTTCGATGGGAAGGAAGTCAACTTCTTCGGCCCGAAGGACGCGCTGGAAAACGGTGTAGCCATGGTGCACCAGGAGCTGAACCAGTGCTTGGAGCGCAGCGTGGTGGACAACCTGTTCCTGGGCCGGTATCCCACCAATTCCCTTGGCGTGGTGGATGAAACCCGCATGAAAAACGAAGCGGCTGAGCTGTTCCGGAAGCTGAACATGACCGTGAACCTGACTGCACCTATGCGGAGCATGTCGGTTTCGGCCCGCCAGATGGTGGAGATTGCCAAGGCAATTTCCTACAATGCCAAGCTGATCGTGCTGGACGAGCCGACCTCCTCCCTGACGGTGCGGGAGGTTGCCAAGCTGTTTGAAATGATGCGCAGCCTGAAGGCTCAGGGCATTTCCCTGGTGTATATCTCCCACAAGATGGACGAAATCTTCGAGATTTGCGATGAGGTTTCCGTCCTGCGGGATGGCAAGATGGTTGCAACCAAGAAAACCAAAGACACCAACATGAACGAGCTGATTGCCGCCATGGTTGGCCGTACGCTGGACAACCGCTTTCCGCCGGTGGACAACACACCGGGGGATGTGGTGCTTTCCGTTCAGCACCTGTCCACCAAGTTTGCTCCCACACTGAAGGATATTTCCTTCGATGTGCGGGAGGGTGAAATCTTCGGCCTGTACGGGCTGGTGGGCGCAGGACGCTCCGAGCTGCTGGAAACCATGTTCGGCGTTCGCACCCGGGCAGCAGGGCGTATGTATTACAAAAACCGCCTGATGAACTTCGCCAGCTCCAAGGATGCTATGAACCATGGCTTTGCCATGATCACCGAGGAAAGAAAGGTTACCGGCCTCTACCTGGAGGGTGACCTGACCTTTAACACAACCATTACCAATCTTTCGCATTATAAGTCTGGCTTTGCGCTGAGCAATGACAAAATGGTGAAGGCTACAGCCAACGAAATCAACATTATGCACACCAAGTGCATGGGCCCATCGGATGCCATCACCGCCCTGTCCGGCGGCAACCAGCAGAAGGTGGTTTTCGGCCGGTGGCTGGAGCGCGACCCTGCGGTTTTCCTGATGGACGAACCCACCCGCGGCATTGACGTGGGCGCAAAGTATGAAATATACGAATTGATTATCAAAATGGCGAAGATGGGCAAGACCATCATCGTCGTTTCCTCCGAAATGCCGGAAATTCTGGGCATTACCAACCGCATTGGCGTTATGTCCAACGGGCGGCTGGCAGGCATTGTGAACACCAGGGAAACCAACCAGGAAGAGCTGCTCAGGCTCAGTGCGAAATATCTGTGATGGGAGAGAGAATGCATGGCAAATCATGAAAAAATCCTGACGCTGGAGGCGGAGCAGGCGCTGGTGGCGCCCATCAATGCCTATGTGGACGGCATACAGCAGAAAATCAATGCCCTGCGGGTGGATGGCACGGACAAGGTGACCGCCCTGACGAACCACATGGCCATTGTGAAGGAAAACGCCAACTTCACCAAGGGGGAGAAGGCAAACCTGATCAAGCAGGACAAGCTGGAGCTGAAGCAGGCCAGGAAGGTTGAAAAGAAAAACAAGCCGGAAATCAACGCCCTGATTGCCGATGCCGTTAAATATCTGGACGAGCATTACGACAGGGAATACTATGCGCCGGTGGTTGCCTCCTGCACGGCGGCAAAGGAAGAAGAGGAAGCCCGCTATGCGGCGGAGATTGCCCAGCTGAAACAGGAACACGAGGCCGAGCTTGCCAAACTGAGCAGCAAGGGTGAGATCAAGGACGAGAAATACGTTTACAAAAACAGGCTTTTCGATGCCAAGCTGAAGCACGAATCCGCCCTGCACGAAATCAAGGACAGGCAGCACGAGGCCTATACCCACCGGTATCACCTGCTGGATCTGCTGCGGCTTTCCAAGTTTACGCCCCAGGAAAAAATCCGGCAGAAGTGGGAAAACTACAAATATACCTTCAGCGCCAAGCAGTTTTTCCTGAACAACGGCCTGTACATTGCCATTCTGTGCGTGTTCATTGTGCTGTGCATCCTGACGCCTATCCTGAAGGGCAAGCAGCTGCTGACCATGAAGAACATCCTGACGATTCTCACCCAGGCCTCCCCCCGCATGTTCCTGGCCCTGGGCGTGGGCGGCCTGATCCTTCTGGGCGGCACCGACCTGTCCATTGGCCGCATGGTGGGCACCAGCATGGTGCTTTCCACCATGATCATGCACAAGGGCGTCAACACGGGCTATTTTTTCGGCCAGGCCCTGGACTTCACAGCCATTCCCCTGTGGCTGCGGGTGATACTGGCCCTGGTGGTCTGCTGCTGCGTCACCACGGCGTTTGCCACCATGGCAGGCTTCTTCACCGCCAAGTTTAAGATTCACCCCTTCATCTCCACCATGGCCAACATGCTGATCATGTTCGGCATCATGACCTACGCCACCCAGGGCGTTTCCTTCGGCGCCATTGAAAAGGGCGTGAAGACTGCCATTATGCCCACCATTGGCGATTTCCCAACCATCATCCTTTGGGCAGTGGCGGCAATTGTGGTCATGTACTTCATATGGAACAAAACCACCCTGGGCAAAAACATGTACGCCGTGGGCGGCAACCCGGAGGCGGCTGCTGTTTCCGGCATTTCCGTGTTCAAGGTTACGCTGATCACCTTCGCCATCGCCGGCGTGCTGTATGGCTTCGGCGCCTGGCTGGAATGCATCCGCATGGTTGGTTCCGGTTCTGCCTCCTACGGACAGGGCTGGGAGACGGACGCCATTGCGGCCTGCGTGGTGGGCGGCGTGTCCTTCAAGGGCGGCATTGGCAAGATCCAGGGCATTGTGGTGGGTGTGCTGATCTTCACCGCGCTGACCTATTCCCTGACCATCCTGGGCGTGGATACCAACCTGCAGTTTGTTTTCTCCGGCATTATCATTCTGGCGGCTGTTACCATCGACTGCCTGAAGTATGTGCAGAAGAAGTAATCAGCATACAGAAGATTGGAGGTCTTTACGATGGACTATCAGCCTGCGGAAAACCGCTATGAGCAGATACCCTACCGGCGCTGCGGTCATAGTGGACTGATGCTGCCGGCCCTGTCACTGGGGCTGTGGCACAACTTTGGCGAGATTACCCCCTTCGCCACCCAGCAGAGCATTCTGCGCCAGGCCTTCGACCTGGGTATCACCCACTTCGACCTGGCTAACAACTATGGGCCGCCCTACGGTGAGGCGGAGCGCAACTTCGGCATTCATATGGACAGGGACTGGCACACCCACCGGGATGAGCTGATCATTTCCACCAAGGCCGGCTATGACATGTGGCCCGGGCCCTATGGGGACCACGGCAGCCGCAAGTATCTGATTGCCAGCCTGGATCAGAGCCTGAAGCGCATGCACCTGGACTATGTGGACATTTTCTACCACCACCGGCCCGACCCGGATACCCCCATTGAGGAAACCATGGGTGCGCTGGATGCCATTGTCCGCAGCGGCAAGGCGCTGTATGTAGGCGTGTCCAATTACAATGCCGAGCAAATGCAGGTGGCTGTGAAAACCCTGCGACAGCTGGGCACGCCCATGCTGATCCACCAGCCCAAGTATTCCATGATGATGCGCGCGCCCGAACAGGGCCTGCTGGATGTGCTGCGCCGGGAGGGTGTGGGGTGCATTGCCTTCTCGCCCCTGAACAACGGCATTCTCACCAGCCGCTACCTGAACGGCATTCCTGCCGATTCCCGCGCGGCCCACGATCCCCGCTACCTGAAGGCCAGCGCCATCAAGGAGGAAACCATTGCCAAGGTGCGCAGGCTGAACGGCATCGCCCAGCGGCGCGGACAGAGCATGGCACAGCTGGCACTGCTGTGGGTTCTCCGTGATCCGGTGGTGACCAGCGCGCTGATTGGCGCCAGCCGGCCCGAGCAGGTGCAGGAAAACGTTGCGGCCTTCCACGGCCCGGCGCTGACGGCAGAGGAGCTGCAGGAGATTGAAACCATCCTTGCGGAATGACGACTGACTGAAAACCACATATGGGCGACCTGCCTGGCACTTCTGCGCCGGCAGGTCGCTTTTTTTCCCGGCAAAGCGGGTGTTGACGGGGATGGGCATATCCGATATAATACAGCCAGGCAGGGCATGAACCTTATCCCGGCAAAAAGACAGAAATACAAAGGGCGGTGGAAAAATGCTGAAAGTTGTAGCTGCCGGCAGCGGCACACGGGCAAACAGCTTCCTCCGCCTGTCCATTGAGTGGGAAGCACTGGGGCTGCAGCTGGCAGGCACAGCTGCCAATGCCGCGGAAGCGCTGCAGCTGGTGGAAAGCTGCCAGCCGGACATCCTGCTGACGGACATGCATCTGCCCGGGTGCAGCGGGCTGGCGCTGATGGAACAGGCCAGGAAGGCTGTGCCGCAGCTGGAAACGGCCGTCATCAGCGAGGATGGATGCTTTGAACATGTGCAAAGCGCCCTGCGCCTTGGTGCGGGGGACTTTCTGCTGGAGCCCGTCACCCGGCAGCAGCTGACCGCCACGCTGAACCGGCTGGCCCAGCGCTGCCGCCAACGGGAAAAGGCCGATAAGAAAATGGAAAAACTGCATGAGCAATGCCGGGAGGATGCGCTGTGCTTGCAGAACTGGCTGATGCGCGACCTGCTTTCCGGCACCATGAAGCAGGCGGACGCCCAGACGCTGTGGCAGACCTACCGGTTCCAGCAGGAAAACCGCCGGCTGCAGCTGGCCCTGGTGCAGGTTGATTACGATGATGCACGGGTTGCTCCGGCGGCGCTACGTATGGCCCAGGAGCAGGCGGCGCAAACCCTTTCGCAAAGGCTGGCAGGCGTGTGCCCCGCACTGGTCATCTGCATCAGCGAAGGCTTTGGCGGCGTGCTGATGGGGTTTGACGAGGGGAAGGAAGACGCCGTCCGCAAACAGCTGAAAAAGTGCCTGAACCTGCTTTGCACCCAGGACAGCCGCCTGGTCTTCACCCTTGCCCTGACGCCGGTGCTGACGGATGCCCAGCAGCTGTGCGCAGCCTGCGCCCAGGCAAAGGAAACCCTGAAAGAGCGGCTGATCCTGGGCACGGGCAGGCTGCTGGACAGGCCCGGGCAGCGCTGCGGGTGGAAGCTCGAGCAGGTGATGAAACCCTACCGCCGGGCGCTGATGAAGCTGATGGAAGGCCAATCGGCCCAGGTGCTGAGGGAGAATATCGACCTGCTGGAGCAGGAAGCCAGAAGCCAGAACGCATGCGGCGGTGAAATTGATGAGATGGTGAAGGCGGCGGTACTGCTGTTTCTCCAGCAGCCCCAGGTAACCGATGCCAGGGGGAAGAACGCGGCGTTCAAGGCGCGGATGGCTCACATCGGCAGCGCGGAGCGGCTGTTTGACGTGCTGCGCAGCACCATTGACCAGGAAGCGGAACAGCTGGCGGCCCGGCAGCACGGTGCCGGCGCACGCCCTATCCGCCAGGCCAAGGACTATGTGATCAGCCACTACCGTGAGCCCATCACCCTTGAAAAGGTCTGCGGGGAGGTGGGCCTGTCCGTCAGCTATTTCAGCACCCTGTTCAAAAGGGAAACTGGGGAGAACTTTCTCCGCTTTCTCACCCGCACGCGCATGGAGCGTGCCAAGGAGCTGCTTGCCCAAACCAGCATGCCCCTTTCGGAAATATGCACCCAGGTGGGCTACAGCGACCTGAAGCATTTTTCGCAAACCTTCAAAAAGGAAACCAACCTCAGCCCGGGGCGGTTCCGCAAGCTGTACGGGTGATGAAATCATCAGTCCGGACATTTCGCGCCCTTTGCCTGACGTTCAGGCGCTTGGCGGCATGTGTCCGGATGGCTTTTACTGCCCGGGCAGGCTGATGGACATGTTGGAGGCCTCCGGTGCCCATTCCACCGCCTGGAAGCTCCGGAATGCGCCTGCCCAACAAGCATGGCATGCGCACCACGGGGAAAATCGCCAAAAAGTCATAACAAACAAGCAAGCCTGGCTCGCGTGAGTCAGGCTTTTTTGCTTATCGGATGAAACTGGTGAGCACCTTCTGGTTTTCCGGGTGGGGGAGACCGTTCTCCTGGCCCAGGGCGATGCACTTCAGCAGCCAGGCCATGTTCTTCCCAATGTTGGTCATGGTCATCAGGCCTTCCGCATCCTGGGATATGCCATCCGGGCCGCCGAAGACATGGTTCCAATAGGTGGAGGACACAATGGGCATGCAGTTGATGGTGAAGTATTTGTTGATCACATCCATGGAGGCGGTGTTGCCGGCCCGGCGGGCGGTGAGCACAGCGGCGGCAGGCTTGAACTGGAAGGCGGAGCCGCCGGAATAGAAGGCTCTGTCCATAAAGGTCAGCAGGCGTCCGCTGGGGTGCGCATAATACACCGGGGAGCCAAACACAAAGCCATCGGCCTGGCGGGCCTTGTCCACAAAACTATTGATGCCGTCGTTCAGCACACAGCGGCCGTTCTTCCAGCAATAACAGCAGGCCATACAATCCGCCAGCGGCCCGTTGCCGATGAAGATGGTTTCGGTTTCAATGCCTTCTGCCTCCAGGCTGCGGGCAACCTCCGCCAGGGCGGCGGCGGTGTAACCGTTTTCCCGTGAGCTGCCGTTGACAAGCAATACCTTCATATGGGTTCACACTCCTGTTGCAATTTCAGCGGCTGCTGTGCTACAATGAGTGCAACCGCCTGTTACTGTCGATTATATCAACCGATTGTAGCTATTTGTCAAGAGATTTTGCAAAAAAAAGTTAGGAGAAATGAACGGTGTACACCATGATGCAGGTTTGCCGGGAACTGGACATGACCTATCAAACCCTGAAGTTTTACTGCAATGAAGGCCTTGTGCCCAATGTAAAGCGGGACGCCAACAACCGCCGGGTGTTTGACCAGCGGGATGTGAAATGGCTGCACGACCTGCTGTGCCTGAAACGCTGCGGCCTGAGCATTCAGGAAATGAAGGCCTATGTGGCCCTTTGCTTTGAAGGTGCGGCCTCCATCCCCCAAAGGAAGGAAATGCTGGTGGCCAAGCGGGCACAGCTGCTGGCTGGCGTGAAGGAGCTGGAGGACAGCGTAGCCTACATCGACTGGAAGCAGCAGTTCTACGATGAGGTGCTTGAAGGAAAGCGCCCCTATGTCAGCAACCTGCTGCCGCCGGAGGAATGACCCTGCAGATTGTTACACCCCAATTCTTGCTTAACGCCTGGGACTGTGCTATAATGCTCAATGAGGTATATTGCCTGTTTTGATTACTTATTAAGGCTGGTGAGCTTTCTTGATGAAGAAGTTTTTCCTGGCGCTGCTGGCGGCGCTGTGCCTGCTGGGCGTGGCCTGCGCCGGCGCATCAACCCTGACCTTCGACAGCATTTATGCCACCTGCCAGGTGGATGAGGATTTTATCATCATCACCCCTGCCAACATGGCTGCACACCCGGACTGGATTGCCAACAGGAAATCCACCCTGGAGGCCTTGCAGGATGAGTTTGCCCAGCGGGGCGTGCTGGCCCAGGCCTGGAGCAAGGATGATGCTGTGTGCATCGAGTTTACTGCGGTGCAGGACGCCCTGGCCCAGGAGTATTATGACATCGACCAGCAAACGCCGGCCACCCGGGCCTCCTATCGCACCCAGCACCTGAATGGCGCACAGTTCAAGGCCGATGGCTACACCTATTCCAGTGCCGAGTGGAAGAAGTATTCCAACGGCGGGCGCTTCCTGATGCTGAAATACAAGCGGGAGCTGGACGGCAATACCTACAGCGGCCTGGCCCGCCGCACCATCCGCAATGGGTATACCATCACCATCGATTACAAGGTGCTGGGCCGCAATGTGAAGGGTAGCGACACCACCGTGCTGAACGCCCTGAACAAATCCTGGACATTCACCGAAACCCTCAGCAAGCCGCTGGATGTGGTGAGCAAGGCGGTTTTTACCAGCATGCCGCCCGCAGAAACGGACACGGGCAAGTTTACCGTGGCCGGCACCTGCGACCCGGGCCTGCACTTTACCGCCGTGCTGATGCGCATGTCTTCTCCTGACCCGGTGCTGGTGGAAACCACAGCCACCAGCAAGGGGAAATTCTCCATGGATATTCAGCTGCCGGAAAAGGGCGTGTGGCTGATGACCATGACTGTGGACAACCAGGGCGTGGTGACGGAGGAGCTGGTGTTTGACACCACCACCTATCAGTCCGGCCTGCTGGCGGTGAACTTTGATGAGGATATGCCCATTGATTTCAGTGCCACCGAGGCCTCGGTCATTGATGGCGATACCCTGGAGATTTCCGGCAAAACCATCCGCAATGTGAAAATTCAGTGCCTGGTGGATGACTTCTTCGACAAGCAGGTGACCACCAACGCCAACGGCAGCTTCTCCTTCAAGATTCCCACCAAGGATGAGGGCAATTACAACATCACCCTGACCTTCCAGAAGAAGAACTACACCACCCGGCGCTTTACGGCTATCGGCACCCGCACCCTGACGGAAGAAGATGTGCAGAACCGCTATAAGGACGAGGCATGCAAGCCGGCCTATTCCACCCTGACCAGCAAAATCAAGGGCTATACGGGCCGCATTATGGGGTATGAACTGTACCTGGTGGACAAAACCCAGCAGGAGGACGGAACCTGGCTTGCAGGCATGGGCATGCGCACCAGCAAGCAGACCAAATCCGGCTACCGGGATATTGTGTATGTGCTGGCTGCAGAAGAGCCGCCCTACACAGTGGGCACCAAGGTGAAAATGTATGGTCAGTGCACTGGCGAAATTGAAGTGGACGGCAAGGACTATCCCTCCTTCCAGCTGCTGTTCTGGGATGGGGAAATCAAATAAGCAAGGATACGAAGAAGTGCGCGCCTGCCGATGCAAGCGCGCACTCAGCTTGTCAAAAAACCTTTAGGAGGTGTCGGAGGGCCCGCGGGCCCTCTGACTTCATTCGTATCGCGGGGCTTTGCCGCGCGGGCGGGGCGTTTCC
>CAYMOM010000050.1:0-13555 GCA_964391995.1 uncultured Faecalibacterium sp. | reverse complement strand
AAGTCAGAGGGCCTGCGGGCCCTCCGACACCTCCCGGAGGTTCTTTGACAAGCTGCAAGGGTCTGCCAGATGGCAGGCTCTTTCAGTTTGTCAAAAAAGCTGATTATATCTTATCTAAGTGACAGTTTTTGCCCGTAGTATCCACCTCATCAGTCCCTTCGGGACAGCTTCCCCTCAAGGGGAAGCCCTAACGTAGGCCGCTCACGAGCCTCCCTTCGGGAGGTTAAGTCCCTCCCCGCGTCGCGGCGGGCCTGTTGCCCGCCGTGAACCCCGCAAAGGAAAATCCCCCCTTCCAATACCGGAAAGGGGGATTCTTAAGGGCCGTGCGGCCCTTAAGCAGGGTTCAGGGGCAGCGCCCCTGGGGGTTACTTCTTCTGCCCGTTGGGGGCGTGGCTGTAGGCGTACTCGATGGCGGCGGCATGGCTGCTGCTGACTACGCCGGACTCGTGGCCCTTGGAGTTGGTAAAGTGCAGGCAGATCTGGCCGGTCATGTTGTTATCCGGAATGGTATCGCCGTCCGGGTTATGGGGCATGCCGTCCAGGGAGCAGGCAAAGGTGCGGGTGCCGATGGTCACCAGGCAGGGCCTGCGCTGCCACAGGTTCTTATCGGCAATCTCCTGGGCGTCGCTTACGCCGTAGATCTTGCACAGCCGGGCGGTATCGGCGGCGGTCAGCGGCTCAATGTCCGCGTGGTAATAGCCGCTCCACCGGTGTGCCCACCAGACAATGCCGGTCTTCACATCGTAAATCTTATAGTTGGCGCCCTTGGGCCACAGCTGCTGAATGCCGCCGGTGAACCAGTCGATTTTCTCTGCGGGGTAGATGGTCATGGACAGGCTGGAGCTGTCGCCGGAGCCGGCCGGCACCGTGCCAAACAGGGCATGCTGGGTCTTGGCGCCGGCAATGCCGTCCACGGTCAGCCCGTTGGCGGACTGGAAGGCCTTCACCGCCGCCTGAACGGAGGAGGTATACTTGCTGGTGACATCGCTGGTGTAGTAGCCCTGGTTCTTCAATTCCTGCACCAGCTTTGTCACCGCCGTGCCCTGGGAGCCCAGCCGCAGGGTGGTGTAGCTGGCCTCCTGCCCGGAGCCGGAAGGCTTGGTGGTGGTGCTGGGGGTATAGCTGGAACCATCGGCATTGCACTGGGTAACATAGTCGCCGTGCAGGTAGCCATAGCCGCTTTCGGTTTTCACATAATACCAGGTTTTCTTGCCAACGGTTTCCGTTTTGGAATAGGAGTAGATGCTGCCCTTTTCCAGGCGGGTGATGATGGCGCCGCCGGCGGTTTTGCGCAGGTTCACGCCGCTGTCCGTGGTTTTGACATAGCCGGCGATCACATCGGTCTGGGGGGTGTTGTTGGGGTTGGCCTCCGCCCAGGCCTTGTACTCGGCGGCGGTCATCTCCTGCACGCAGGTGCCCAGCACCCATACCTCGGTGTTTTCGTACACCACCTTATACCAGTTGGAGCCGCCAATGGGGGCCTGCTTGTAGGCCATCACGGTGCCCTTGGGCACGTTAAACTTGGCAGCTGCGTCCTTGGTGGCGGCGGTGCGCAGGTTCACATTGTCCAGGGTGGTGATGACATAGGTCACCTTTTCCTCGGGCAATTCCTCGGGAATGCCGCCGCCGGCCAGCCAGCTGGCTAGCTGACTGGGGGTCAGCTGGGCGCAGCAATCGCCCCGGACATAGCCCGTATAGCCGTTGGCCTCAATGGGATACCAGTAGACGCCGTTCTGGGTGATCTTCCCGGCGGTCATGGGCCACACGCTGCCCTTTGTCAGCCGGGTGAGGATGGCGCCGCCCACGGTTTTGCGCAGGGCCACATCGCTCTTGGTGATGTGCACATAGCCGAAGGGCGAAACCGTGCCGGTGGGGGAGGGAGAGGCGGTGGGCTGGGCGGTTGTGGTGGGCTGGATGGAAGGAATAGGCGTGTTGGTGGGCATGGAAATGTCGCTGCCATCGGCGTTGCACGGCTTCACACAGTCGCCGCGAACCACGCCAACGGTGCCGCTGGCTGTGCGCACGGGATACCAGGTGAAGCGGGCGGAGCTGGTGGTGTCCGGCGCGCCGGTCAGGGTCAGCACGGAGCCCAGCTCCACCTGCTCCTTGGAGGAGCCGGTGGGCTTGGTGCGCACGTTCACCTTTTCCTTAATGGTTTTCACATAGCCGTAGCTGACGGAAGGAGTTTGGGTGGGGGTGACCGTCTGGGTGGGGTAAACGGTGGGGGAAACCTCGCTGCCATCGGCGTTGCAGCGGACAACGAAATCCCCGTGAAGGTACCCGCGGGAGCCATCTGCGGCCTCCACATAGTACCACTTGATGCCGTTTTTGCTGGCGGGCTCGGCCAGCAGGGGCAGCACGGTGCCCTTGTCCTTCACCTGCTCGATAATAGCGCCGGAGGGTGCCAGGCGCAGGTTGACGCCCCAGTCCGTTGTGCGGACATAGCCCACAATGGCAGCGGGTGCCTGGGTGACGGGCACGGCGGAGCCGCCGGGGGTGGCCTGCACCTGCACGGTGTCCTCCCGCACATAGTAGCGCACGCCGTTGTAATCCACCGGATACCAGGTCAGCCCGCTGTGCTCAACGGGGGTATCGGCAATTTCCAGCACCTCGCCCTGCTTGGTCCACTGGGCGGCAATGGCACCCCCGGGGGTCAGGCGCAGGTTGGCAGAGGTGGTGATGAGCCGCACATATCCCAGCTTGGACACAATGGTGCCGGGCACGGTGGCGGTGGCATCCGGGTCGCCGATGGAGATCACCTTCAGGAAGGTGGACATAATGTAGCCTTCCTGGCCGCCGTAGCGCACCTTATACCAGTGGCTGGTGTCCACCGTGGCGGGAATGGTGAGTATCTCCACCACCGTGTTTTTGTTCAGCTTGGAGATAAGGCTTCCGCCCTCGGACAGGCGGAAGTTCACGCCATCGTTGGTGATCTGCCCGGTGGCGCCCACATAGGCAGGGGTGTTGCCGGAGGGCGCGGGCGCAGGCGTGACGGTGGGGTCGGCCTGGGCGGTGGCGGTGGCAGGCGGCTGGGTGGTTTCCCCGGCAGCCATGCTGGCCTCGTAGGCGGCGGCTTCCTCGTCGGTTAAAAGGGTAAAGTAATCCCCGTGAATGTAGCCGATGTAGTTCCGGGCGCTGCCGGGATCAGGGTGCTCCACATTCACCTTGTACCAGGTGGGTTCGCCGGGCACCACGTCCAGCACCTGGCAAATGTAGCCCGCATCCAGCTTGAACCAATACGCCTCGGAGGTACTGGCCTTTTTGCGAACCTTCACCCCGTCTGCCGTGGTTTTGCCGTATGCGCCTGCGGCCTGTGCGCCCAAAAGCGGACAGGCGGACAGCACCATCATCAGTGCCAGCGCCAGCGTAATCAGTTTCCTTCCCCAATGCCTCATCAACGGTTCACCTCAGTCGTTCTCGCGTTCTGGATAGACTTCACCTATTCAGATACATACATCATATTACAGAATTATTACAATGTCAAGAACCTTGCCTTCATATTTTAAATCTTTTACAGTTTCCTGCGCATTTGCCGAAAAGCGGCGCAAACCCAGCTGTTTCAACAAAAAACCGCCCAGGGCAGCAGGCGGGGAGCCGGCTGTGGGCGGAAAAAGTTTTTCAAAATTGTGTTTTTTATTTGTACAGGCTGTTCAGCGCGTTGATGACACCCTCGGAGGTGAAGGTGGCGCCGGACACAATGTCCACATTTTCGCCCTGAACAAAGGGACCGGTTTTGCCGATGAACTGGTTCAGGAATTCCTCGGTGTTCACCATGTCGCACACGGGGGGAAGCTGCTGGCTCAGGTCAAGGGTGATGGCGGCAATGGTGCCGTCCTCATTCAGGGTGACAGTCACGCCCACATCCGCGCTGTTGAAGCCGGGAGCGGAAACGGTCACGCTGTCACCGGCGGCTTCATACAGGCTGTTCAGCGCGTTGATGACACCCTCGGAGGTGAAGGTGGCGCCGGACACAATGTCCACATTTTCGCCCTGAACAAAGGGGCCGGTTTTGCCGATGAACTGGTTCAGGAACTCCTCGGTGTTCACCATGTCGCACACGGGGGGAAGCTGCTGGCTCAGGTCGAGGGTGATGTCGGCAATGGTGCCGTCCGCGTTCAGGGCCACAGTCACGCCCACGTCCGCGCCGTTGAAGCCGGGAGCAGTGACGGTCTTTTCATCCGGGCTGCTGGCATACAGGCTGTTCAGCGCGTTGATGACACCCTCGGAGGTGAAGGTGGCGCCAGACACAATGTCCACGTTCTCGCCCTGCACAAAGGGGCCGGTTTTGCCGATGAACTGGTTCAGGAACTCCTCGGTGTTCACCATGTCGCACACGGGGGGAAGCTGCTGGCTCAGGTCAAGGGTGATGCCGGAAATGCTGCCATCGGTGTTCATGCTCACGGTGGCGCTTACGTCAGCACCGTTGAAGCCGGGGGCAGAAACCACCTGTGCAGTCATGTTGGGCACAGCAATGTCCGCAGCGGGCTTTTCGGCAGCCTTGCCGAAGGTCACCAGGGGATCGGCCACGGGGGATTGGCCCAGGGCCATTTCCGCCACGCAGCGCAGGCCCTTGTTGGCAGCGGCGCGCACGGCCTCGCTGGTTACGGTGGCGCCGGACAGGGCCTCAAAGCTGCCGCCGGAAATGGCGCTGATGCCTGCAAACTGGGCCTGGAAGCTCTCGTCTTTGGCCCGCATGCCGAAGCCTGCGGTTTCCGCAAAGCTGGTATCGCCCACCTGGCAGCCGGTCACCACACCATCGGTGCCCACGCCCAGGGTAACAGCCACAGGGCCGCCATAGCCGGTGCCGGAGGCGGTTACGCAGTAGCCGATGATCTGATCACCCTGCTTGGCGGCATACAGGCTGGAAACCTCATAGCCCTCGGGCACGGTCATTTCCTCATAGCTGTCGGCGGGCATCACGGCGCTGAAGGCTTCCTTCAGGGCAGCCATGGCATGCTCGGCAATAGGGCCGGCGGTAACCATATTGGTCAGGGCCAGCACCAGGGCAGCCACCACCGAAATGATGGTGAGAATCAGGAATGCAGGGAGCTGCTTTTTCTGGGTGTTGCTTTCCATGGGTGTTGCCTCCTAGGAGTTATTGTGCGGGGGTATCGGCTAATACTAATTGGTAGGAATCGCTGGCCTGGTGCCTGATGACATCTCCGTTCCGCCGGACCAGCACACCGTCCACGCCCTGCTGCTCCAGGAGGGACAGGGCCTTTTCGCTGCCCAGGACGATGCAGGCCGTAGCCAGTGCATCCGCATCCATGGAGCTGGGGGAGATAATGGTGGCGCTGGCCAGATCGCTGCGGGAAGGCAGGCCGTCCGCCGGGTCGAGAATGTGGTGATAGGTCACGCCGTCCAGGGTGAACTGGCGCTCGTAAATGCCGCTGGTGACAACGGAGCGGTCGGTGGTCGTAACCACCGCCAGAACCGAGCCGGCGTCCCCCTGGGGGTCGCGGATGCCCACGTTGAAGGCTGTGCCGTCGGGCTTTTCGCCCAGGACGTACACATTGCCGCCCAGGCTCAGGATCGCCCCGGATACCTTGTCTTTCACCAGTTTTGCCACCTGGTCGGCAATATACCCCTTGGCAATGCCGCCCAGGTCGATCTCCATGCCCTTGGGCAGGGAAACGGTGCCGTCCCCGCCCAGGGTGATGGCGCTGTCGTTAACCAGGGGCAGGGCAGCCAGGCGCTGTTCCTCCGCAGGCATGCGGTTGGTGCCGCCGGTGAAATCCCACATGGCGGAAATGGGGGCAATGGTCACGGCAAAGGCACCGCCCGTCATGGCATTGATTTCCCTGGCCCGGTGCAGGATGCTCCAGGTTTCCGGGTCAACAGCCACAGCCTGGCCCTCAGCGTGGTTGATGCGCCACACATCGCTGCCCTCTATGGTTTTGCTCAGCAGCTTTTCATAGCGGTCGCAGGCCGCCCAGATCTCCTCCAGGGTGCCCTCGGGCGCGCCCCACAGGGTGGCGGTGACCACCGTATCGAAGTAAAAGCCCGCGCCGCTGCGCTTTGCGGCCTGTGGGCCGGGGGTGTTTGCCGGAGCTGCGCAGCCGCCCAGCAGCAGCAGCAGGGCCAGCAGCAGCGCGGCAAGGGCCAGGGAATGCTTGCTCATGCTTCCATCCGTTTTTGATGATTTGTTACCCGTATGGATACGCCCACAATTATACCACGCCCGGAAAATCCGTGTCAACCGATTTGGCAGTATGACACAAAACTAACAATGTTGCGACACGCCCGGGGGAAAGATTTTCTCCGCCCCCTTTACAAGGAACGGAAAATCTGTTAGAATGTCATTTGGGTTTCGAGAACCGTCTGCGCGGACGCATGAATCACTCCGGCGGCGCACTGCGTGTACGGCGATTGCCCGAATGATGCGGCCTTGTCCGCAAACAAAATGGAGGAATTCACCATGACCAAGAGCGAGATCATCGCGGCCTATGCCCAGCACGAAGGCGACACCGGCTCCCCCGAGGTGCAGGTTGCCCTGCTGACCGAGCGTATCAATCACCTGAACGAGCACCTGAAGTCCAACCGCAACGACCACCACTCCAACCGTGGCCTGCTGCTGATGGTTGGCCGCCGCCGCGGTCTGCTGGAGTACCTGAAGAAGACCGACATCGAGCGCTACCGCGCCCTGATCGCCAAGCTGAACCTCCGCAAGTAAGCGGGCAGTGCCCGCAGCCATATCCGCCGCAGTTGTGCTGCTGCACAGGCCGTCCCCGCGATTGGAGCGGTGCACAAGGGAAGTGGCGTGGCGGGCGAGGGAGGCTTCGCCTCGTTTTTCCGCCGCAGTTGTGCTGCTGCACAGACCGTCCCCGCGATTGGAGC
This sequence comes from uncultured Faecalibacterium sp., assembly GCA_964391995.1. Lineage (GTDB taxonomy): Bacteria > Bacillota > Clostridia > Christensenellales > Aristaeellaceae > UBA11524. The sequence continues at coordinate 6,718 of CAYMOM010000050.1, read as the reverse complement.
GGTGCACAAGGGAAGTGGCGTGGCGGGCGGGGCATCAGCAAAGGTTATGTCCTGTCGGAGCCGCCGGGATGGACAAACTGTCCCGGCGGCTTTTCCAGTGTGCGCTGGCGAGGAGTGCGCAGGCGCGCTGGATACCCTTGAAGAACTGTGCCTGGGGGATGTTATCCCTTGAAAATCCCTGGTGGGGGTTTTCATATGATAGCATCTCCGGGCGGCCTGGGGCGCCTGGCCCCGAACCATAAAGGAGAAAAGCATGGAAAGCAAAAAGTTTACCATGGACCTGGCTGGCCGCGAGCTGACGCTGGAATTCGGCAAGTATTGCGAGCAGGCTGCCGGCTCCGTGTGGGTACACCTGGGCGATACCGTTGTCATGGTCAACGCCACCATGTCCCCCACCCCCCGTCCCGGCGTGGATTTCTTCCCCCTGGCTGTGGATGTGGAGGAAAAGCAGTATTCCGTGGGCAAGATCCCCGGCGGCTTCATCAAGCGTGAAGGCCGGCCCACCGAAAAGGCAACCCTGACCTGCCGCCTGATCGACCGCCCCCTGCGTCCCCTGTTCAACAAGGGCATGCGCAACGATGTGCAGGTGGTTGTCACCATCCTGAGCGTGGAGCAGGACGTGCCCCCGGAAATCCCCGCCATGATCGGCTCCTCCATCGCCCTGGGCGTCAGCGACATTCCGTGGAACGGCCCCACCGGTGCTGTGGTGGTGGGCCGGGTGAACGGTCAGTACGTCATCAACCCCGATGAGGAGCAGCGCAAGGTTTCCGACATGCATGTGTACCTGGCTGGCACCAAGGACGCCATCATGATGGTGGAAGCCGGCGCCAACGAGGTTTCCGAGGAAGTCATGCTGGATGCCATCCTCTTCGGTCACGAGGAAATCAAGAAGCTGGTGGCCTTCCAGGAGGAGATCATCGCTGCCATTGGCAAGCCCAAGGCAGAAGTGCCCCTGAACGTCACCGGCGATGATGTGAAGGCCGCCGTGCGCGAGTTTGCCTTCGACAAGTGCAAGTGGGTGTTCGAAACCTTCGACCGGCAGGAGCGTCAAAGCCGCGAGGCCCAGGTGAAGGAAGAAACCCTGGCTGCCCTGGCGGAGCAGTTCCCCGAGCGGGAAGCCGAGATTGCCGATGCGCTGTATTACCTGAACAAGGAAATCATGCGCGCCAAGATCCTCAACGAGGGCATCCGCCCCGATGGCCGTAAGGTTACCGAGGTGCGCCCCATCTGGTGCGAAGTGGGCGTGCTGCCCCGTGTGCATGGCTCCGCCGTGTTCACCCGCGGACAGACCCAGGCGCTGACTGTGACCACCCTGGGCTCCACCAGCGAGGGTCAGGTGCTGGACGGCCTGTCCAACGAGGACTTCAAGCGCTACATCCACCACTACAACATGCCGCCCTATGCCACCGGTGAAGCCGGACGCATGAAGAGCCCCGGACGCCGGGAGATCGGCCACGGCGCTCTGGCGGAGCGTGCCCTGCTGCCTGTGATTCCTTCTGAAGAGGAATTCCCCTATGCCCTGCGCCTGGTGAGCGAGATTCTCTCCTCCAACGGCTCTTCCTCCATGGCTTCCGTGTGCGGCTCCACCCTGTCCCTGATGGATGCAGGCGTGCCGATTCACGCGCCCGTGGCCGGCGTGGCTATGGGCCTGATCAAGGATGCTGAGTCCGGCAAGGTTGCCGTGCTGACCGACATTCAGGGTCTGGAAGACTTCCTGGGCGATATGGACTTCAAGGTGGCCGGCACCATGAACGGCATCACCGCCATCCAGATGGACATCAAGATTGCCGGCATCGACCGCACCATCCTGAAGCAGGCCCTGGCCCAGGCTCTGGAAGGCCGGCTGCACATTCTGAAAATCATGCTGGACACCATCGGCGAGCCTCGTGCCCAGCTGAGCGAGTTCGCGCCCAAGATCATCCGCTTCACCATCAACCCCGAGAAGATTCGCGAGGTTATCGGCCCCGGCGGCAAGATGATCAACAAGATCATTGCCGAAACCGGCGTGAAGATTGACATTGAGGACGATGGCCGCGTGTTCATCTCCACCCCCGATCAGGCCGCTGCCGACAAGGCCCGCAAGATTATCGAGGGCATTGCCAAGGATATCGAAGTGGGCGATGTGTTCACCGGCAAGGTTGTGCGCATCATGAACTTCGGCGCCTTTGTGGAGCTGGCTCCCGGCAAGGATGGCATGATCCACATCTCCAAGCTGGACAACAAGCGTGTGGAGAAGGTTGAGGACGTTGTCAACATCGGCGACGAGCTGGAAGTGAAGGTCAATGAGATCGACGCCCAGGGCCGCATTAACCTGATCCGCAACGACATGGTTTACGAAAACAACGGCGCCGCCCGCCGTGAAGGCGGCAACTTCCGCAGCCGTCCTCCCCGCAGGGACGGACGGTAACCAGAGGCGCTGCAGAGGACGCTGCCCTCTGCACTCCCCGCTTAAGGGTCTTCGACCCTTAAGAATCCCTTCTTTCGGCGTGTTTCGTACGCCGGACAAAGGGGATCACGGCAGGCAACGGGCCTGCCCTGATGCGGCGAAGGGACGCTTTGGCGGAACGCAAGCAACTGAATTGTAAACACTCCCGGCACCGGGCGCACCTGCCCCGCGTTGCGCCGCGCCTTCTGCGCGGCGCAACCCCTGCAAAGGAAACGGCAAGCAGCATACCCCAGCCAGGGATTCTCAAGGGATGAAGTCCCTTGAGCAGGATTCTTAAGGGCAGCGCCCTTAAGCAGGGTGCAGGGATGCGTTCCTGCCGGAGTCCAGAGGCATTGCCTCTGGACTTTCCTGCATGCATAAGAAAGGGTTCGGTGGGGTACGATAATGGAAAAACGACTGGGAATGGAGAATGGTATGAACGATCAGTGGATTCTTCCCAACGGCCTGCGGGTGATTGGCGAGCGGCTGCCCTATCTCCGCTCGGTATCCATCGGCGTATGGCTGGGCGTTGGCTCCATGATGGAAACGCCTGCGCAGAACGGCCTGAGCCACTTTCTGGAGCACATGGTGTTCAAGGGAACGCAGCAGCGCAGCGCCCGGCAGATTGCTGAGGAAATGGACGCGGTTGGCGGCCAGCTGAACGCCTTTACCGGCAAGGACTGCACCTGCTATTATGCCAAGGTGATTGACGAAAACCTGCCCCTGGCGGTGGATATCCTGGCAGACCTGACCTGGCACGCCGTGCTGGATGAAACCGAGCTGAACAAGGAGCGCGGGGTGATCCTGGAGGAAATCGCCATGGACGAGGACTCCCCGGAGGATCTGGTGCACGATTTGCTCAGCCAGGCCCAGTTTGGCTCGCAAAGCCTGGGCATGCCCATCCTGGGTACCACGGAGCTGATTGAAAACTACACCCGTGCCGACCTGGATGCCTACCGCAAAATTCACTACCGCCCGGATAACACCGTGGTGGCCCTGGCGGGCAACTATGACCCGGCGCAGGTGAAGGAACTGGTGGAAGCGTTCTTCGGCGGGTGGAACAACCAGGGCAAGGGAATCCTGCTGCCGGCGCAGCACCCCCTGACCGGGGAGCGCCGGGCCAGGGAAAAGGACACCGAGCAGCTGCACCTGTGCATGGGATTCCCCGGTACGGCCTATGGCGGCGATGACATCTATCCCCAGGCCGTGCTGAGCAGCCTGCTGGGCGGCGCCATGTCCTCCCGGCTGTTCCAGCGGGTGCGCGAGGAGCTGGGCATGGCCTACTCCATCTACACCTATCCCAACAGCTACAAAGGCTGCGGCACTTTTGCGGTATACGCCGGCGTTTCTCCAAAGAACGGGGAAAAGGTGCTGGAGGAAATCCGCTTCCAGCTGAAAAAGCTGCTGGACCAGGGCATTGAGCAGAAGGAGTTCGATGCCTCCATGCAGCAGCTGCGCAGCGGCTATCTGCTGGGCCTGGAAAGCCCGGGCAGCCGTATGCAGGCCATGGGCCGGGGACTTTTGCTGCTGGGCAAGTCCATCACCCCGGAGGAAACCATTGCCCGCATTGAGGCCGTGACCATGGAGCGGGTGATGGCCAAGGCCCGGGAAATCCTCACCGCCGAACCCTGCATCGCCATTGCCGGCAAGGGCGCCGAAAAGATGCTTGGCTAAAGGAACTCCTTCCGGCAGCAAGCACGGCGAACGAAACAAAAAACGGGATTCTTAAGGGATGAAATCCCTTAAGCGGGTTGTCAGGGCAGCGCCCTGACTGGAGTCCAGAGGCAGAGCCTCTGGCAGGTTTCCAAAGGGCAGCGCCCTTTGGCGGAGGTTGCATGAACGAAAGAATATTGGCGCTGGATATTGGCGATGTGCGCATTGGCGTGGCTGTCAGCGATGCCATGCGGATGATTGCCACGCCGGTGGAGGTTATCAGGCGGGTAGGTTTTGGCCCGGATGTGAAGCGGGTGCAGGAGCTGTGCAGGCAGTATGACACCAGCATTGTACTCTCCGGCTTGCCCTATAATATGGATGGAACGCTGGGCTTTCAATCGGAAAAAGTAAAACTATTTTGCCAACAGCTTGAAAAAGCCGGCCTGACGGTGTATTATCAGGATGAGCGGCTGACCACCGTGACCGCCGAGCACGCCCTGCTGGAGGACAACATGCATCGGGCAGAGCGGAAGCAGCATGTGGACAAGGTGGCTGCGGCGATCATCCTGCAGCAATACCTGGACTCCCAAACACAAAACATGCCCACCGGGCACGAAAGCGAGGAACCTGGCATGACCATGGAAAACGAAAGCAACATCATTGAACTGGTTGACGAGAACAACGAAACCGTACCCTTCGAGCACCTGGCCACCATCGAGCACGAGGGCGACTACTACATCGCTCTGGTGCCTGTGGACGAGGAGGAAGAGGACGATGAGGAATGCGAGGTCGTCATCATGAAGATTGAAGAGGATGAGGACGGCAACGAGTGCTATGTCTGCGTGGAAGACGAGGCGCTGCAGGATGCGGTGTTCGAGAAATTCCTGAAGCTGATGGACGAAGCCGAGGCCGAGGACTGATGAGCGAGCACGATTTGCACGATGCCGTTGTGGAGCTGACCGCCCCGGACGGACGGGTGTTCCGCTTCCGCTATGGGGCCACCATCCCCTATGCAGGCCAGGACTATGTGGTGCTGCTGGAAATGGCATGCACCGACCAGGGGGACGAGCAGATCCTCATCACCCGGGTGGAGGAGCATGAGGGCGAACTGTCCTTCGTGGTGGCGGAGGAGGAGGACGTGATCCAGCAGGTGTTCGACAAGTATGTGGCGCTGAACATCCACCAGGCGGTAAAGGGCCTGGAGGACTGCGGCTGCGGGCACTATCACCATGAGAAGTGCGAAACAGAATAACCGGAAGGCGCTGCGAAAACCGCGGCGCCTTTTTGAAAAGAAACTATTCCGTAACAATTCTTAAATATTTCTGTTGCAGTTGACGGAGAAAAGAAAAAGTGCTATACTACATTCCGGGCTAACAAAAATTGTCCAAGGAGGCTTTTGATGAAAAAGATTGTAAGCTTGCTGGCTGCTCTGGCGCTGTGCTGCACCGGGGCTATGGCGATGGCAGAAACCGTAATTCAAGCAGATGAGGTGCGCAGCATTCCCATGCAGAGCGTAACCACCAACGACATGCAGGATGGCATCAGCCCCATTACCGGGCGGGTGCTGGCTGATGTGAAGAAGATCGATGGCTTTGCCGGCCAGGCCGTTACGGGCCGTTATATGCCCGTGCTGGTGCAGATTGACAACACCGACGGCGGCGTGAACGAGCGGGCACCCTGGGGCGCCAGCTATGCCGACATTGTTTATGAAACGCCCCTGTACAAGAACGGCGTGACCCGCCTGAGCTTCCTCTATTCCGACCAGATTCCCGACAGCGCCGGCCCTGTGCGCTCCGCCCGCCTGTCCCATGTGTGGCTGCGGGAGGAATACGATGCGGCGTTTGTGTACTATGGCCAGCAGGAGTACGAGCCCACCAACGCCAAGACGGAAATCAACCGCCTGGGCGTGTGGAAGAAGAACCTGGCCTTCTCCGGCCTGGTCAGCGAGGGCAAGCCCTGGAAGCAGTACTACACCCGCCGGGCGGGCATCCCTTCCCCCCACGATGTGGATGCCAATGTGTCCGCCATGTATGACCTGATTGACCCGGACTTCGTGCCCCGCAATCACACCTTCCTCTTTGCCCAGGAGCCTGCCCAGGGCGATGCCGCCACCGAGCTGCGCATCGATACCGGCTACGAGGCCTATTCCTCCGCCCTGAAGTATGATGCTTCCACCAACACCTATTTCCGCTATCTGGGCCGGGGTGAAAACCTGGTGCCCTACATGGACAAGGACAGCGGCGAGCACATCAGCTTCACCAACGTGATTGTCCAGTTTACCGATGTGGAATGGTATGCCACCGATGCCCCCGTGTCCTTTGTTGTGGGGCGGAAGAACTTTGATGGCAAGGGAACCTACGATGTCAGCGGCAATGCCGATTTCTTCATGAACGGCGTCCATGTGAAGGGCGCCTGGCAGCGCACGGACATGGAATCCCGCACGGTGTTCTACACCGAGGACGGTCAGGAGCTGAAGCTGCAGCCCGGCACCACCCTGATCATCCTTGCCGATGCCCAGCACTGGAGCGTTTCCTACCAGTAAAACCAAACAAAATCAGCCTGCTGCGATGCTGCGGCAGGCTGATTCAGCGTGTCGAAAAAGTGGCAAAGCCACTTTTTCGAGGATTTGCGCTTCGTCAC
>CAYMOM010000049.1:0-13842 GCA_964391995.1 uncultured Faecalibacterium sp. | reverse complement strand
AAGGCGCTTGTTTATAATATCAAGTTTCTCGCCCTTTGTCAACCCCTTTTTCAAAAAGTTTTTCAACTTTTTCGCATATCGCGGTTTCCGGGTTGCCAGGACGGTGGGAAAGCGCCGCCCTGGCTGCTGCGCGGGACACAAAGCAGGCGGTGGCCAGGCTTTCTGCCGTATGGCCGGGCAGTATGGCGCACGGGCACAGCAAGTGGCCTGCAAAGCAGTTGGCCTCGGCCTCATCGGCGGCGGCATCCTCAGCATGGCGGAGGAGGATATGTCCCAGCTCGTGGGCCAGGGTGAAATTCAGCCGGGCAGGGTTGCCGCCTTCCCGGTAGCAGACCACATAGCGCTGGCCCTGGCGCAGGGTGAAGGCATCCGCATCGCCATACCGGCGGTCGAATTCCCTTTCGTCCATGTTCAGCTGCTCGGCAGCCTGGCGGTAGGTATACACCGCCGTGTTTCGGCACCGGCGCAGAATATCCAGCGGGCGCACTGGCAGGCTTTTCACGTTCAGTTTCAGCAGGCAGCGGCAGGCCAGGGTCGCCGCCCGGTCATAGTCCGGCTGGCGGGTCACTTTTCCGCATCCCCTTTGCCAAAGGCGTGCTCAAAGAGCGCCCGGCCCACGGCCAGATATTTCTCCTGCTCTGCCGGAGTCAGCTGGCGGAAGGCGCGGGTCATGATGGTGATGTTGGCATCCGCATCATCCCGCAGGGGCGGCTGATGGTCGCACAATTCATCGATGGACACGCCAAAGATCCGGGACATTTTCTGCAGCGCAGGAATGTCCGGCTGGGACTGGCCGTGCTCCCACTTGTGAACCGCCGTGGCGGAAACCCCCAGCATTTCACCCAAGGCTTGCTGGGACAGGCGCATCTTCTGCCGGAAAAATCGTATCCGATCTGCATACATACCCATTTCACCTCCTTGATAGTATACAACCTTTGGTTATGAATAGCAAGCAACTTTTCGTTAATTTTGCCTATTGACAGTTACTTTTTTTCATCGTATAATAACCACGAGTTAATAAAGCGAATAACCGTTCGCGTTTTGTAAGGAGGAGCATACCATGACCAATGCCAGCTTTCTTAAGCAATACCGGGATACCCTGCAGGAGCTTCAGGTGATGGAGCATCAGCTGGAAATGAGCGGCACCACCGGCAGGCCGGCGGGCGCAACGGGCTATTGCTTCGACAGCCTGCACCGTTCCACCAACGACAGCACTGCGGCCGCCCTCCAGGAGCAGGAAGGCATTGAGGCCGCTGTGAATGTGCTGCGGCAGACCATGGCAGCCATGCAGCCCAGGTTTGACGGGCTGATGCGCATGGCACGGAACTACCGCGACCGGTGCATTCTGCGCCAGTACTACCTTTTGTGCCAGACCGATGCGCAGATCGCCGAGGCCCTGTGCATCAGCACCCGGCACGCCAACAGGCTCAGGGCCCAGCTGCTGCGCCACCTGGACAACATGTCCGCCATGTCCGCAGGTGTCGTTGCCTGTCCTTTGGCAACGTGCTAAGATGGCACCGTGGAAATCAGGGAACAGCCGTTCCCCGCATTTTCCAGCAGCGTCCCCCGCCGGGGCGCTGTTTTTCATGAAAGGAGGTTGTTCATGCCCAAGAAACGTACCGCTGCGCAGGACATTGCCAGCCCGGAGGAGGTGCTGCGAACCTTCACCCAGATCATGCGGGGAGAGATGACGGAGCTTTCCGGCCGCAAAAATGCCGAGGGGGAGGAGCTTTCCCTGCCGCCCAAGGTTTCCGAGCGGAGCAAGGCGGCGGAGCTGCTGGGCAAGCGCTATGGGCTGTTCAGCGACAGGCAGCCCGATGCCCGGCCCAAGGCGGAACTGGCCCAGGAAATCGAGGCGGCTATGCAGGCGCTCCATGAACCGTGATGCCCTGAACCTGCTGGTGCACCGCCCGGCCCAGGTGGCCCGCTGGTGCGGCTCCACCCTTTTGACGGACGAGCTTCACGGCCAGTGGATGCGCCAGATGCTCCTGGGCCGGGAGGACATGACCCTGCTGGCCCACCGGGGTTCCTACAAAAGCACCTGCCTGGCTGCCGCCATGGCCATCAGCCTTTGCGTGTACCCCATGCGGAACATGCTTTTCATGCGCAAAACCGATGGGGATGTGGCAGAAATCATCCGGCAGGTGAAAATGCTTCTGCAATCCGATGCCATGCTATTTCTCACCCAGAAACTATGGGGCGAGCCCGTGAAGATTCTCCGGGCAGATCAGTTCAGCATCACCACGGATTGCTATGCAGCCTGCCGGGGAGCGGCCCAGCTGCTGGGCCAGGGCACCCGCGGCAGCCTGACGGGCAAGCATGCCGATGTGATCATCACCGATGACATTGTGAACCTGCAGGACCGCATCAGTCCCCAGGAGCGGGAGCACACCCGGGCCATCTATCAGGAGCTGCAGAACATCCGCATTCCCGGCGGCAGGATCATCAACACCGGCACACCCTGGCACCCGGAGGATGCCATCAGCCTCATGCCCCGCATTCAGCGGTACGATTGCTACCGCACAGGCCTCCTTTCACCAGGAAAGCTGGAGGAGCTGCGCCGCGCCATGTCGCCCACGCTCTTCGCTGCGAATTACGAATTGAAACACATCGCCGACGATGGCGCCCTGTTTCCCCAGCCTCCTGGCTTTTTTGACGATGCTTCCCTCCTGCGGGACGGTGTGGCCCACATTGATGCAGCCTACGGCGGCGGCGATTTCACCGCCCTGACCTGCGGCATCCGCCGCGGGGACAGGCTGCTGCTGTTTGGCCAGCTGTTTCCCGGCCATGTGGATACCGCCCTGGAAGCCATCGCCCGGCGGTGCAACGGGCTGCTCTGCGCCCCCATCTGGTGCGAAACCAATGGTGACAAGGGCTACCTGGCCCGGGAGCTGCGCCGTCTGGGCCTGCCAGTGCGAACCTACCAGGAGCGGCAGAACAAGCATCTCAAAATTTCCACCCACCTGCGGCGCTGGTGGCCCCATATTTCCTTTCTCCGCGAGACCGACCCGGGCTACATCCGTCAGATTCTGGATTACTCACCCGCCGCAGCCCATGACGATGCGCCGGATTCCGCCGCCTGCATCTGCCGCATTCTCGATCACTGTTAGAAGGAGGTTTCTCCCCATGTTTACCGATGTAACCTATCAGGACTGGCTTGCCGCCCAGGACAGGGACGCGCTGCTGCTTTCCGCCATCGAAAGCTACAAAGCTTCGCCGGCCTTCCGCCAGGCCCTGGAGGCAGGCGAATACTTCCGCGGGTGCAACACCGCCGTGGCCCGCAAAACCGTGCTGCGGGCCCGCAAAATTGAAACCCGGGACGAAAGCGGCCGCAAGCGCATCCGCACCGGCACAGAGGATGTGGTGGGCAACCGCATCGGCTCCGGGTTCCTGTTCCGGTTCATCACCCAGCAGAACCAGTTCCTGCTGGGCAACGGCTGCATCCTCCCCGATGGGCAGACCAAGGCCAGCCTTGGCGCTGATTTCGACCATCAGCTGGCCTTTCTGGGTGAACGGGCGCTGATCCACGGTGTCAGCTGGGGCTTCTGGAACGTGGATCACCTGGAAGTGCTGGAGGCTGCCCGGGACAGCCGCAGCGGCTTTTTCGCCCTGGTGGACGAAATGACCGGACAGCCCATGGTGGGCGTGCAGTTCTGGCAGCTGACAGCGGACAAGCCCCTGTACATCCGCCTGTTTGAGGTGGATGGCTTCACCCTGCTGCGCCGGGAGTGGAGCACCCTGGTGCCCGTCCGGCCCAAGAGCGCCTATGTGCTCACCCTCCGCTCCGATGCCCTGGGGGATGAACTGCTTTCCGCCGAAAATTACGCCGCGCTGCCCGTCATCCCCCTGTATGCCAACACGGAGCACCACAGCGAGCTGACGCCCGCCATCAAGGCCAAGATTGATGCCTACGACAACATCCTGTCGGATTTTGCCGACAATCTGGACCGGGCCAATGATGTGTACTGGGTGCTGAACAACTTTGGCGGCACCACGGACGATATTGCCCGGATGCTGGAGGAGATTCAGCGGATCAAGGCTGTAGCCAACCTGTCCGATGGCAGCGGCTCCTCCTCCACGGCGGAGCCCCACACCATCGAGGTACCCTATGCCGCCCGCCAGGCCGCCCTGGACATTCTGGAAAAGGCGCTCTATCAGGACTACATGGCCCTGAACCTGGACGCTCTCACCGGCAGCAGCCTGACCAATGTAGCCATCCGTGCCGCCACCGCCAACCTGAACCTGAAGGCCGACAGGTATGAGTGGCAGGTGTTCAGCTTTGTGCAAAGGCTGCTGAGCCTGCTGGGCATCACCACCGAGGAGATTCGTTTCCAGCGCCAGTGCATTGCCAACGAATCCGAAACCGTGGCGGACATTGCCGCCATGCGCCCGGATATCGACCGCCGCACCGCCCTGAAGCTGAACCCCTATATCCAGCCCGAGGAGATTGACCAGCTGCTTCAGGAGGAATGACCCATGTTTACCACCCGCCTGCCGGAGTTTCTCTCCCGGCTGGATCTTTCCGCTGCCGCCGCAGCCGTGGGGGATGCCGCCGTTTCCGCCGTCCGCGAAGAAATGCTCACCGGCTATGACAGGCCCGTATACCGCACCGGCGCACTGCTGAAGGATGTGCGCTGCGCCGTGCAGGGCACCGGCGTCACCATTGGCAGCACCCTCCCCTACGCCATTCCCGTCCACGATGGAACCTGCCGCATGCCGGGCCGGCCCTACCTGCAGGACGGGATCCTCAACCATGCAGAGCTTCTGCGCCAGGCCTGCGCCGAGGCTCTGCGCCGGCAGGAAACGTAAGTTTCCTTTCATATAGATACATCTTCTTGCGCCAAGCACCGCGCAGAAAGGAGCCACCCATGGCACTGACCCGCCAGCTGCTGAAGGACATGCAGCTTACCGATGAAGCCATCGAGCAGATCATCGCCGCCCACGTTTCCACCATCGAGGCCCTGAAGAGCGAACGCGACGCCGCCCTGGCCGAGGCCGAAGAGCTCCGCGCCGCCACCGACCAGTCCGCCGCCCAGGTGCAGCAGGCCTTTGATGCCTACCGCGCCCAGGTGGAGCAGGAGCAGCAAACCCGCAAGGCGCTGGAGCTTCTGCGCCTGTCCATGCTCCAGGCCGGCTGCAACGAGAAGGCCATCGACCTGCTGATTCAGTCCATCGATGCCGCCCAGCTGGAGCTGGAAGGCGGCATGCTGAAAAACGGCCCGGCGTTGATTACCGATATGCGCGCCAGGTATGCGGACTTCTTCGCCCGCCCGGTTCGTATGCCCGCACCCACCCTGCAGCCGCCCATCTCCTCCGGCGGCCCCCTGACCCGCGACGACCTGTCCCGCATGAGCGTGGACGAAATCAACCGCAACTGGAACGCCGTCAAGGGCGTTCTGGCGAAAGGAGCAATGTAACATGGCTATCACCAATTTCATTCCCAAGGTATGGAGCGCCCGCCTGGCCGACAGCCTGCACAAGGCCTTGGTGTTCGGCTCCCTGTGCAACCGCAACTGGGAGGGTGACATCGCCCAGTATGGCGACACGGTGCACATCAACAACCTGGCCGACATCACCGTGAAGGCCTATACCCCCAACACCGATATTGCCGAGCCCGAGCAGCTCACCGGTACCGACACCACCCTGACCATCGACCATGGCGCCTATTACAACTTTTACCTGAACGATGTGGATGCCGCCCAGGCCAATTCCGACCTGATGGAAACCGCCATGCGCAACGCCGCCTACAAGCTGGCGGAGGACACGGAAAGCTATATCCTGTCCGTCATCCGTGCAGGCGCCGGCACCAAGGCCACCGGCGCCATTCCCAAGGGCGGCGTGTACGAGCTGCTGGTGAACATCAAAACCGCCCTGGACGAGAAGAACGTTCCCCGGGCCGGCCGCGTGCTGGTGGTTCCCTCCGCCATTGAGGGTGAACTGCTGCTGGACAACCGCTTCATCACCGGCAACGGTGCTTTTAGCGAGGCTCACCTGGCTGAAGGCTCCGTGGCCCGCGCCGCCGGCTTTGACATTTTCATCAGCAACGACCTGACCAACGAGCTGGTGGCCATGACCCCCGATGGCGTCACCTTCGCCAACCAGATCACCCATATCGAAGCCTACCGCCGGGAAAAGGGCTTTGACGACGGCGTCAAGGGCCTGTCCCTGTGCGGCGCCAAGGTGGTCATGCCCACCTGCGTCTACATCCACACCATCACCGAGGGATAACGGGGTCAAGGGCGCTGCCCTTGACAATCCCGCTTAAGGGCCGAAAGGCCCTTAAGAATCCCGGGCGGGACTGTGCGGCGGGGTTACTGCTAAGCAGGGGTCACGGCGGGCGACAGGCCCGCCGCGACGCGGGGGAGGAACGGTGCGTGGCGGGTACACACGATAAGCCTCCCTCTCCGAGGGAGGTGGCCCAACGGGCCGGATGAGGTGGAAACTCGCACCCTACGCATCGCAACATGGCTGCGCACCAGCCCACAAACCTGTGCACAAAGCGCGAGCCACATGCCGCGCGCAAGGCACCCATAACCATCAAGACGACCAACGCGCCCCTGATCGCCCCCGCGGGGAAGCCAGTGGGGTTACCAACCCAAAAACCTGCCCAGTCGCGGGGGAAAGGGGGTCCGGGGCCGCTACGCAGCGGTACAGTATTAGCGGCCCCGGGCGCTCTTTGGTTCTTTCTCGCGAGTGAGAAAGAACATCCCCCCGCCACAGGCCCTGTGTGCTAAATGTGCACCCCCCGGGCCTGCCGACCCAAAAACCACAAACCCCAAAGGAGGTTCCCAATGACCATCAGCGTCCCTGATCTCATGCGGGAGACCCGCAACTACTTCCCTGCAGCGGCCCTGGATGCGTCCTGGACGCTGCAGGGCGGCACCCTTTCCCCGGCGGATTTCCTCCACCCGGGCGACTGGGTAGCCATCACCGGCTCCCTGCACAATAACGGCGTCTGCCGCCTGGGCGAAGGCTGCACCATCCCCGGCGCTGCGGACGAAAAATGGACAGGCCGCATCTGGCTGCTGGCACCCGCGGCGGATTTCCTGGCGCTGGCCGAGGAAATATCCGCCTGGGCCGCCAAGCAGGGCGACGGCCTGGCTGCCAAGGAATCCTTCGGTGCCTACAGCCGGGAGCTGGCTACCGATGCCGCCGGCCAGCCCTTGACCTGGCAGGCCCGGTTTGCCAGGCAGCTGCTGCCCTACCGCCGTATGTATACGGAGGTGAAGCTGTAATGCTCCAGGATTATTTTGAGGACTTCACCCTGCTGGAGTGCACCCGGGCCCAGGACGGCCTGGGCGGCACCAGCACCGCCTGGACTGCTGGCGAAACCTTCCGCGGCGGCGTGACCCAGGTGGTGGGCAAAGAGATTGACCCCGCCGGACTGCCGGCGCTGAAAACCATCCCCATGCTGCTGCACGAGTGGGACGTGACCCTGGTGCCGGGCGACCGTGTGCGCCGGGCGAGGGACGGCGCGGAATACCGGGTCATCGGCCAGAGCAGCGATATGCGCACACCTCTGCTTGCCGGCATGGCCTTTGGCCAGGTGCCGGTGGAAAGGCTGGTGACCGCCCCGTGAGCATGCAGCGCTATCAGCGCTCCCTGGTATCCTTTCTAAAGGAAGCCGGCCTGCCCGTGTACACCCTGGGCCAGGTGCCCGGTGGAGCAGCCTTCCCCTATATCACCCTGGCCTGTGCCTATGCCCCCTTTGCCCAAAGCGCCGGCGTAACTCTCACCGCCTGGTTCCTGAACGATCACGCCGGCTGCGTCCGCCTGATGGATACCCTGTGTGCCGCCATTCCCCAGCAGGGCATGCTGCTGCGCTACAAGGGCGGCATGGCCATGGTACACCGGGCTGCAGGCGCCTTCGTTACCCTGGTTGGGGACGAAAGCGACAGCCGCCTGGTGGGCGGGCGCATGCGGCTGAACGTTCACCTTTACGATGCTGAAAAGGAGTGACCCACCCATGATCACCGGTTTGAACCCTGCCACCTTTGAAAAGCTCCAGCTGAATGCCGGGCTGTTCCTTCAGGGCTTTGATTTCTCCAGCGCCACCACCGCTGCCCAGCTGCGGCTGCTGGTGGCCGATGCCATCAGCGAAGGCTCCTGCGTGATTGGCGCCACCCGGGGCGGCGGCACCTTTCAGTGCACGCCCAGCCTGCGCAGCATCGAGGCTGATGGCCTCCGCTCGCCCACCGTTGGCGCCACCGTCAACGATGGCTGGACGGTGAAGCTCTCCGGCACCATGCTGGAAATCACCCCGGAAAACTTTGCCGCCGCCCTGATCTGTGCCGATGTGGACAGGCAGGGCAGCCTGACCACCCTGCGCATTCGCAGCCAGGTCAGTCAGGAGGACTACATTCCCAGCCTGTGCTGGATTGGCGATACCAGCCGCGGATTTGTGCTGATTGAATTGACCAACGCCCTGAACATGAAGGGCGCCGCCTTCACCTTTACCGACAAGGGCGAGGGCACCCTGCCCTTTGAGTTCCAGGCCCACCAGGCACCCGGGGAGGATGAAGCCTATGCACCCTGCCGCATTGTGTTTTTTGATTGAGGTGATGGCATGAAGCTCAGCCAGCTTTCCACCCAGGAGCTATCCCGCGTGCTTCTGGACATCACACCGCCCCTGTGCCGCATCCTCCGCGACGAAACCACCCTGGCTGCCCTGGACGAAATGTCCTTTGCCGGCCTGGATGCCCAGCCGCCGCTGCTGGCGCTGACCCGCCTTTGGGAGCGCCTTGCCCCGGTGCTGCTGGAGCATCACGCCCGGGATGCATGCGCAGTGCTCTCCGCCCTGACGGAAAAACCGGCAGATGAAATTCTCCGGCAGCCGGGCTTAACCACCCTGCGGGATCTGCTGAACATCTGGGACGAGCAGCTTGCCGGTTTTTTCTTCTCTGCCGGGTCTTCGGCGCAGGCGAAATCCTGACCGTGGTCTCCGGCCATCCATCGCTTCCCCTGCCCGCCCTGCAGGAGGTGCTCCTCCACCGCCGGGCCAGGCAGGCCCAAAGCCTGTACACCGCGCACCTGACCTGGCTGATCGGCGCGCAGCTCTTCACCCTTGGCGGCGGGAAGGACTACCCCGTGCCCGATGCCCTCGCCCTCTTTGCCGATGCCGCCGTGCCCCGGGACCGACGCAGCGCCCTGGACATCCGCCAGGGGATTCTCTCCCGGCTGAACGCCCGAAAGGAGGAACCACATGGACAAGCTGTTTGAGCTTTCTGCCGAGCTGACGCTGGATGCAGCGGCCTTTCTTCGCGGGCTGGCCCAGGCGGAGCAATCTGCCCGGGCAGCCACCGCCACCATGCAGCGCCTGCAGCACACCGCCTTCAGCGGCTGGCAGGCCGTTGCCCAGGCCGTGCAGACCGCCGCCGACCGCATGCGGGAATACCTGGCACTTCAGGTGCCTTCCGCTCCCGGCGCGTCCGGTGCACCTGCCGCAAAGGCGGCTGATGCACCATCGCCCGCCGCCAAGGCCGAGGCCCCAGCCGCCAACGCGCCGGCAGCGGCATCCGCACCGGCTTCTGCACCTGCGCTCACCCCCGTGCCCAAGGCATCCGGCTACGCCACCGGCATTGATTATGTGCCCTTTAACGGCTTTCCCGCCAGGCTCCACCAGGGGGAGGCAGTGCTTACCGCCCTGGAGGCCAGCCGCTGGCGGGAAGCGCCGGCAGCGCCCGCGCCGGTGGATGCTTCCCTTCTGGCCCGGGCCATTGCCGGCGCCCTGTCCGGTGCCATGGTGGAAATGGACGGCCAGGCCGTAGGTCAGCTGGTGATGCCCACCGTCAGCCGGGAGATTGCCCGGCAGGCCGCTATGCAATACTGACAGACCCGGGTGCACGCCGAAAAAAGCGTGCGCCCTTTTTTATTTAGAAAGGAGCAAGCCATGAATCCGGTTCTGCACTACTGCCACCGGGGGGACGAGGTGGTTCGCCTGCAGCTGATGCTGCGGGAAATGGACTATGCCTTAACCCCGGATGGCTTCTTTGGCCCCATGACCCGGGAGGCCGTGAAGACCTTCCAGGCACAGCAGCAATTGCCCCAGACGGGCGCCTTTGGCCCGGAGGACTGGAACCGGCTGGAGCAGCGCTTTGCCCAGCTGGATGCACCCGCCGCTGTTCTCCTCTGCTAACGCAAAATGCCTGCCGCTTATCCACGGCAGGCACATTTTTGCGTTTTGGGGTTATTCCTCGTCCATTTCCAGAGTTTCCCAGGCCTGGTACAGCCGGTCGATCTCGTCCTTCTTCTGCTGATATTCCTTCGCCAGCCGGGCAGCCCTGTCCGCATCCTGATAGGTGTCCGGGTCAGCCAGCTGCTGTTCTAGCAGCGCAGCCTGTTCCTCCGCCTTGGCAACAGCGTCCTCGGCGGCTTTCAGGGCCAGTCGGCGCTCCTTCAGGCGCTTTTCTTCCTCCCGGGAGCGGCGCTTTTCCTTCTCCTGGGCGGTGCGGGTCATTTGGGGCTGATCGCCGTCGGGGGCCTGGGCGCGGTTGATTTTTTCAAAATAGTCGTCGTAATTGCCCAGGTATTCCTTCACGCCGCCTGTTTCCAGCACGCAGACCTTGTTGGCAAAGCGGTTGATGAAATACCGGTCGTGGCTGATGGCCAGAATGGTGCCGGGAAAGTCTGCCAGGGCATCCTCCAGCACCTCGCGGGAGTCCATGTCCAGGTGGTTGGTGGGCTCGTCCAGCAGCAGCAGGTTATCCTTGCGCAGCATCAGTTTGGTCAGCGCCACTCGGCCCTTTTCCCCGCCGGACAGGGTGCTGATGGGCATCAGCACATCATCCCCGGTGAACAGGAACAGCCCCAGTGCGCCGCGAACCTCCGTCTGCTCCAGCCGGCGGAAGTCGTCCCACACCTCGTCCAGCACGGTTTTGCCCTCGTGCAGGCCGGCCTGGTGCTGGTCGTAATAGCCAATGTCCACCCCCGCGCCCAGGCGCACGGTGCCGCCGTCCGGCTGCAGTTCGCCAATCAGGCACTTGAACAGGGTGGATTTGCCCACGCCGTTATCGCCAATCAGCGCCACCCGGTCGCCGGCCCGCAGGTGCAGGCGCACATGGTCAAACAGGGTGCGCTGGTCAAAGCCTTTCTTCAGTTCCTCCACCATCAGCACATCTTCGCCGGTGCGGCGGCGCACATCGAAGCGGAAGCGAATGGCGCTTTCGTCCTTGGGCTTTTCCAGGCGCTCGATTTTCTCCAGCCGCTTTTCCCGGCTTTCCGCCAGGCGGATGGACTTTTCCCGGTTGAACTGGCGATACCGGGCGATAATAGCCTCCTGCCGGGCAATTTCCTTCTGCTGCAGCTCGTAGGCCTTCATGCGGATCTCAAACCGCTCGGTGCGCTGGGCCATGTATTGGGTGTAGTTGCCGTCATAGCACTCGGTGGCGCCCAGCAGCAGCTCGCACATCCGGTCGCAAACGTGATCCATAAAATAGCGGTCGTGGCTGATCAGCAGCACGGCGCCCCGGTAATTGCGCAGGTAGTCCTCCAGCCAGGCAATGGACTTCAGGTCCAGGTGGTTGGTAGGCTCGTCCAGCAGCAGCAGATCAGGCTCCGTCAGCAGCATACGCCCCAGGCACAGCCTTGTGCGCTCGCCGCCGGAAAGCAGGCTGGCCAATTGGCCCTGCTGCTCCCTGCGGAAGCCAAGGCCCGCCAGCACGCCCTGCACCGTGGAGCGCCAGCCATAGCCGTTGCAGCGCTCGAATTCTCTTGTCAGCTGGTCATACTGGCTGCCCAGGCGGTGGAGCAGGGTTTCATCGCTGCCCACCTGGCTCATCTGCTGCTCCAGCTGGCGCAGCTGCTGCTCCATGGCTACCACCGGCTCGAAAACGCTTTCCAGCTCCTCCAGCACGGTGCGGCCCTCGCCCACCTGGCCTTGCTGGGCCAGGTAGCCCAGTTTCAGCCCCTTTTGCATGGTGATGCTGCCGCCGTCCGCCGTTTCCAGGCCGGCGATAATCTTCATCAGCGTAGATTTGCCGCAGCCGTTGACGCCCACCAGCCCCATGCGCTGTCCGTCCTGCAGGGTCAGGGAGGCATCCCGCAGCACCTGGTTGGTTCCAAAGCTCTTCTGCACGCCCTGCAGGGAAAGGAGAATCATGCTCTCACCTCAATCATAGAAATTCCGGCAGGTACAGCGCCGCTGCGCCCAGCAGCACCGCAGCCAGCAGCAGGCTGTCCGCCAGGGTGGCCGGCCGTGCCCGCCTGCGCCACAGCACCTGGGCCAGCATCCACAGAAGCGCCGCAGCCAGCAGCAGGGAAAGCGCCAGGGCGGTTTCATCTCTGATGGTCACCTGGCACAGCAGCAGGGCGGCACCATTGTAGCCCATGTGCAGAAGGATGGGCAGCCGCAGCCGTCCCCTGGCTGCCATGATCAGGCTGCACAGAAGGCTGATGCCCATGTGGGCCGGAAAGCCTGCCAGGGAGCCATGCATCAGGGCGAAAATCACCGTGCACAGCACCGTGGCGGAAAGGGTGCTCATGCTGTCCGCAAGGGCGGTCAGTACACCGCCGCGGAAGAAGCACTCCTCCGCCACCGCCGGAATCACCACCAGGGCCAGCACAGCCAGCACCCATTGAATATCATTTTGCGGCATCATCACCGCTGCCTGGCTGGCCCCTGTCAGCGCCACCCAGCGCGGGGTCAGCGCCATCAAAGCGCCCTGGGCTGCAAAGCCAATCGCCGCCGCCAGGCAAAGGCCCGGGGTGCAGGGCTGCACAATCAGCCGGCGGGTGCGCCAGGGCCGCAGCAGCAGGGCAGGAAGGAACCACAGGAGTCCCTCCTGCAGGATCAGCCCGGCATAAAAAAGCGCCGGATCACCCTCCGGGTTGGGCAGCAGCAGCTGAATCCCCCACCCCACCGGCAGCCGCAGGAGCATAACCCCCAGGGTTACCAGCAGAGCCTTGCGGGTTTTGTCCACCCGATTGATGTCAGCCACCTTCCTTCAGGGTATACACGCTGCTCACCCGGTCGCGCCAGGCCAGGTCGATGCTCAGGTCCCTGCCCAGGCGCAGGCCTGCTTCCTCGGCGCGGTTTTCGCTGGTGTTCAGCGCCAGTTCCGGCAGGTTGTTCTCGCCGCTCAGGTGTCCCAGAATAATGTTGCGCACGCCGCTTTCCACCAGCTGGAGCAGCGCGTTGGCGCAGGCCTCGTTGCTCAGGTGACCCCTGTTAGACAGGATGCGCTGCTTCAGGTGCGCGGAATAATGGGGGTTGCGCATAAGCATATCCGGGTCGTGGTTGCTTTCCAGCAGCACCAGGCTGCTGCCGGCAATGGCCTGGCCCACCGCCTTGGAGAAATGCCCCAGGTCGGTTGCCGTGGATATGCTCACGCCGCCGCACCACAGCCGGTAGCCCACAGGGTCGGCGGCATCGTGGGGGATGGCAAAGGGAACCACGCCCAGATCCCCCAGGTAAAAATCCTGCTTCTTGTCAAAGGTGCGGCGCAGGTCAGGGGGAATGACCCCCACCTTTTTGTCCATAGCCGCCCAGGTATCTGCCGTGGCATATATGGGCAGGCGGTAGCGCCGGGCCATGACACCTGCACCGGCAATATGGTCGCTGTGCTCGTGGGTGATCAGAATGGCGTCCAGGGTTTGGGGTTCCACGCCAATCAGGGCAAGAGCCTCGGTGATGGTCTTGCCGGGCTTGCCCGCATCGATCAGCACCCGGGTACGCCCTGCCTGAACAAACAGGGCATTGCCGCTGGAGCCGGAAAACAGCGGGCAGAAGGTCATCTCCATAGCAGGGTACAGTTCCTTTCGTTACAGGTCAAGGTGCTTGGCTACCCGCTCCTCCACCGGCGGCGGCGTCATATAATCCGGGCCAAAGAGCACCGTCAGCACCTC
>CAYMOM010000048.1:0-13859 GCA_964391995.1 uncultured Faecalibacterium sp. | reverse complement strand
CACCAGCAGCGCCGTCATCATTTTGGTGATGGAGGCCGCCTCCCGCCTTTCATCGGCGTTCTGCTCAAAGATCACCGTGCCTGTAGCTGTTTCCGCCAGAATGGCTGAGGGCGATGCCAGCTCCATGGGCGTGCCACCCTCCAGGGGCGCGGCGGCTGCGCAGGGCAGCCACATTCCCAGGCAAAGCAGCGCCGCAAGAAATCGCCTGAATATCCTCATGCAAAAAGTCCCCCTTTCCTTTGGCCTTAGCATGACCATGGAAAGGGGGATCCTTCCGTGGAAAGATTTACATGGCCTTGATGGTTTCTTCCAGCAGCCCGCTGAAGGCAGCCTTCACCCGCATGGCGGTCTCCACCACCTCGGTGTGGTTCAGGCGCTGCATCACAATGCCCGCCGCCATGTTGGTAATGCAGCTCACCCCCAGCACCTTCATGCCGCAGTGGTTAGCCACAATGGTTTCCGGCACGGTGGACATGCCCACCGCATCCGCCCCGCAGGTGCGGGCAAAGCGAACCTCCGCCGGCGTTTCATAGCAAGGCCCGTTGAACCACATGTACACGCCCTGGCGCACGCAGTCCAGGCCCATTTTGTCCGCCTGTTGCCGGCACAGCTGCACCAGGGAAGGATCATAGGCATAGGTCATGTCTGGGAAGCGGGGACCAAACTCATCCATGTTGTGGCCCGTAAGCGGATTCTTCCCGGAAAAGTTGATGTAGTCGTTCAGGATCATCAGGGTGCCGGGCTTAAAGGTTTCGTTCACGCCGCCGGCTGCGTTGGTCAGGATCAGCGTTTCCACGCCCAGCAGCTTCATGATGCGGATGGGCATGGTCACCTCGTCCAGGCCGTAGCCTTCATAGGCATGGAAGCGCCCCTGCATCACGCACAGGGTCTTGCCGGCGATTTTGCCGCTCCACCACCGGCCTGCATGGCCCGGCGCCGTGGACACGGGAAAGCCGGGAATGTCCTTGTAGTCAATGAATCTGGCGTCTTCTAGGTTGTCCACAAAATCACCCAGGCCGCTGCCCAGGATCAGGCCAATCTCCGCACCGCCCACAGCCTTGCGAATGGCCTCGGCGCTGCTGACGATCTGCTCGTATGTAACCATTGGTCTTCCTCCTCAAATCAGCTTGTCGTAAAAGGATGTGGCGCCGAAGCGTTCCTCCAGGCCCAGCCACTGGGCCGCGGTGGCAGCAATGTCCGCATAGGTGGTGCGGGTGCCCAGGTCAGTCAGGCGCTTCATGCCCCTGTGCCACACCAGTAGCGGAATGTGCTCCCGGGTGTGGTCGGTGCCGGGATAGGTGGGATCGCAGCCATGGTCGGCGGTGATGATCAGCAAATCGCCCTCGCCCATCAGGCCTTGCATTTCCGGCAGCTTCCGGTCGAAGTAGGCCAGCGCATCGGCAAAGCCCTGCACATCGTTCCGGTGACCGTAAAGGGAGTCCGTGTCCACCAGGTTGGTAAAGCACAGGCCGCTGAAGTCCTGCTTCATGTAGGCAAGCTGCGCTTCAATGCAGGCCGGGTTGCCGCTGGCGTGGTTGGAGCCAGTCAGGCCCTTGAAGTTGAAGATGTCCTCAATCTTGCCCACGCCCAGGCTTTCCATGCCGGCCTTGCTGACCACGTCCAGCAGGGTTTCGCCGCAGGGCGGCAGGGAGAAATCCCGCCGTCCGCTGGTGCGCACAAAGCTGCCGGGCTGGCCCACAAAGGGGCGGGCAATCACCCGCCCCACGCCCAATTCGCCCTGGAGCATTTCCCTGGCAATGGTGCAGAAGCGGTACAGTTCCTCCCTGCTGAAAACCTCCTCGTGGCAGGCAATCTGGAACACGCTGTCGGCGGAGGTGTAGACGATGGGGGTGCGGTTCGCCATGTGCTCAGCGCCCATTTCCTCCAGGATCGCCGTGCCGGAGGCGGGCTTGTTGCCGATGGTCTTATGGCCGATGGCCTCCTCAAACCGGGCAATAAAGTCCTCCGGGAAATGCACAAAGGTGGGGAAGGGCTTTTCCAGCCGCAGGCCGCTGATCTCCCAGTGGCCGGTGGTGGTGTCCTTGCCGGCGCTCTTTTCCATGCACCGGCCAAAGGCGCCCACGGCATTTTCGTCCTTGGGGCAGCCCAGTGCATCAATGTGCCCCAGGCCCAGCTTTGTCATATTGGGCAGGCTGGGGTGGCACCTTTCAACCACATGGGCAATGGTGGAAGCGCCCTCGTCCCCATAGTGTGCAGCATCCGGCAGCCAGCCTGCGCCGGCGCCATCCAAAACGGTAATGAATACGCGTTTCATTTATTTCACTCTCCTTGCTTCTATTGTACACGATTTTTCGCCAAATGAAAAGAGCTTCTTGCTTTTTCCTTTCCCATGGTTTATCCTTCTTTGTGTGGAGGTGCAAGCATGATTCATCTGATGTATGACGACCAGTACCCGTCCATGCCCTGGGACAGGATCGACGCCGTGGTGTTCGATGTGGGCAACGTGCTTCTCCGCTGGGACAGTGCTGCCCTTTTGCAGCGCATCGTTCCCCAGCGGCCCGACCTGCACCCGATTCTGCAGCAGCTTATCTTCCAGTCCCCCTATTGGGCCATGCAGGACAGGGGAACCATCACTCCCGGGGAAGCCATCGCCGGCATGACCGCCCGCCACCCGGAGCTGGAGCCTTTCGTCCGCCGCGTCATGAACCAGTGGGTGGACCTGGAGGAAATCCCCGAGGGCATCGCCGCGCTGCAGGCCTGCAAGGCCCGCGGCAAGAAGGTTTATGTGCTTTCCAACTATCCCAGGGACGGTTTCCGGCATGCGGTGGAAACCCACGATTTTTTCCGCCTGTTCGATGACATTTTTGTGTCCAGCCACCATCTGCTGTCCAAGCCCGATCCCGCCATTTTCGCCAAGGCCACGGAGGTTCTCCGCCTGACCCCCGGCCGCACCCTTTTCATTGATGATTCACCCGCCAATGTCGAATCGGCGCTGCACTTCGGCTGGGAAGCCATCTGCATAAACGCCCCTGGCAAGCTATCCGCCTTTTTCGGTCTATAATCATGGTTTTTTCGTGAAAAATCCCCGCATTTTGCTTGACAAGGGCCCTTGCCCATGGTAAACTTATTCGGTAAGCCGCTCGGGAGAGGTCTGTCCAAATGCGCATAGCGCAACCTCAGTGCCCGGCGAGTAAAATTCAGGAGGTGCTGCACCATGTATGCAATCATTGCGACGGGTGGCAAGCAATACCGTGTTTCCCAGGGTGACGTGATCTACATCGAGAAGATCAACCAGGATGTGGATTCCACCATCTCCTTCGACGTGCTGATGATCGGCGGCGAAGAAGTCAAGGTTGGCAATCCTACCGTTGAGGGCGCCAAGGTTGAGGGCAAGGTCGTTGCCCAGGTCAAGGGCGAGAAGATCGTCATCTACAAGTACAAGAGCAAGAAGAACTATCATCGCAAGGCCGGCCACCGTCAGCCCTACACCAAGGTGGAGATCACCGCGATCAACGCGTAATGATCCGCGCCACACTCTACCGGGGCGCTGATGGACAGTTCACCGGTTACTCTGCCAAGGGGCATTCCGATTATGCGGAGGAAGGGTACGACATCGTCTGTGCGGCGGTATCCGTGCTGGGCGCCACCTGCGCCAACAGCCTGGAAAGCGTGTGCGGCGTTGTGCCGGAGATACTCGCAAACGAGTCCGGTCAGCTGCACTTTCGCATTCCCCCTTCCCTTTCGCCCCAAGCCATGCACGATGCGCAAATCCTTTTCGGTTTCCTGCACCAGGGCCTGAAGGATGTGGCAGAGGAGTTTCCCCAAGGCATTCAGCTTTCCATACAAGATTGGAGGAAAAAATGATGATTAAGCTCAATCTGCAGCAATTCGCTCACAAGAAAGGTATGGGTTCCACCCGTAACGGCCGTGACAGCGAATCCAAGCGCCTGGGACCCAAGCGCGCTGATGGCCAGTTCTCCCTGGCTGGCAACATTCTGGTTCGCCAGCGCGGCACCAAGATTCATCCCGGCCTGAACGTTGGCAAGGGCAAGGATGACACCCTGTTCGCCCTGGTGGACGGCGTTGTCCGCTTCGAGCGCCTGGGCCGCGACAAGAAGCAGGTTTCCGTGTATCCCGTGGAAACCGCCGCTCAGTAAGGTGTGCGCAAAAGCGTCTTTCCGAAAGGAAAGGCGCTTTTTTCTCTAGCGGCTGGTATTTTCTGCGCCGCCATGCATGTTTTGTTTTTCATGGCAGGCAGGCCCAACCTTCACATCAGGAGCTGAACCCGTGTTTTACAAGCTGAACGAACCCTTTCTTCTCCGCGGCTGGCAAAAGCTGCCCTATGCCCTGGTGGATAAGCGCCGGCGCGATCCGCTGTTCATCACCGCAAAGGAAATGCAGGCCTTGGAAATGTGCAGCGGGCAGATTGACCTGAGCCTGCCGCTGATTCCCCAGGACATCCGGGATATGCTTCCCGCCCTGGAGCAAAACGGCATCATCCGCCCCTGTGAAAAAGGCGATGCCATCGCCCCGGAGCAGGCCTACCATTGCTATCCCGCCCGGTACATCCGCACGGCCCACTGGTCCATCACCGGGCGTTGCAACTACCGCTGCCGGCACTGCTACATGTCTGCACCCCAGGCCCGGCTGGGTGAGTTGCCCCACGAGGCCATCATGTCCATCGTCCGGCAGCTGATCGGCTGCGGCGTGAGGGAGGTGACTCTCACCGGCGGCGAACCCCTGGTGCGCAAGGATTTTATGGACATTGTGGATGCCCTGCTGGACGGCGGCATACACATCAGCACCATCTACTCCAACGGCAGGCTGGTCACCGATGACCTGCTGGACGCCCTGGCCCGGCGCGGCATTCACCCGGAGTTCAACATGAGTTACGATGGTGTGGATGGCTGGCACGACTGGCTTCGCGGCGTGCCCGATGCCGGAAAGATTGCCGAGGAGGCCTTCCTCCGCTGCAGGGAAAAGGGCTTTCCCACCGGGGCGGAAATGTGCATTCACAGCGGCAACAAGCATCTGCTGCGCCAAACCATTAACCGCCTTGCAGAGCTGGGCTGCGGCTGCGTGAAGACCAACCCCATCTCCAATGTGGGCGCCTGGAAGGACGGCGGCTATGGCGAGTCCATCCCCATGCAGGAGCTGTACCAGCTGTACTTCGACTACATTCCCCGGTATTATGCCGATGGCATGCCCACTGCCATTCAGCTGGGCGGCTTCTTTTCCGCCTCACCCAGTGCGCCCGGCAGGTATTTCATTCCCAGCCGGAAGCACTGCACCAGGCCTGAAACCACCTGCGTCTGCAGCCATGCACGCATGGTGATGTACATTTCTGCCGAAGGCCGCGCCCTGCCCTGCATGTCCCTTTCCGGCATGGAGATTCAGCAGGAGTTCCCCCTGATTACGGAAATCGGCCTGGCACAGTGCATCACCGATTCCCGGTACATGCGACTGATTGACACCCGGGCCGCGGAGGTTCTGGCCCACAACCCGGCGTGCGCCCGGTGTCCCCATGCGCTGGAGTGTCTGGCCGGCTGCCGGGCCAGCGCCCTGGAAACCAACCCCGCGGATATCCTTGCCCCCGACCCGGCCGCCTGCGGCATTTTCAAATCCGGCTGGGTGGAGAAAATCGACACGCTGATGAAGGGTCTGCTGCCCTGTCAGAATATGAACAAGGAGGAATGAACCATGTCTGAGCAAATGAAGGCTTTCCTCGCCAAGCTGTCCGCTGATGAAAAGCTGGCAGAGCGCCTGAAGGCCGCTGCCAATCCCGACGATGTGCTTGCCCTGGCCAAGGACCTGGGCTGCAACATCACCCTGGAGGACATTCAGGGCAATCCTGCCGATGCCGAGCTTTCCGAGGACGAGCTGGAAGCCGTCAGCGGCGGCACCCGCACCGGCGGCTGTGCCTGCATGCTGGCAGGCGGTGGCGGCGGCAAGAACGATGCGGGCGCCACCTACGGCTGTGCCTGCGCCGCTTACGGCCAGGGCGGTTCCGGCAAGGCGGATGACTTCACCTGCTGGTGCGCCTTTGGCGGTGCCGGCAACGCCAACAATATCGTCGACTCTTCTACGTGGTAATCCTGCCACCCGGGGGCGGCCCCGGAAAGATCAGCCTGAGGTGCCGCCCCATTTTCGCCCCATGAAAGGAGAATGAACCATGCCAGCAGCCAATCAGCCCCAGACCAACCCCGGTGGGCCCAACCTGAACCAGTATCTGAAGGCCGCCAGGCCCGGCAGCTGGCTGATCCTGACGCTGACGCTGCTCGTCATCGCCATGGCGTTGGTATGGTCCTTTCTAGGCACCATGAAAACCACCATAGCCGTCACCGGCATCAAGGAGGGCGGGCACTTCACCGGTTACTTGATGCCCAGGGATTCCCTTTCCCTGCAGGCAGGCATGCATGTGGACTACCAGGGCCAGCGGGTTGGCGTACTGGTCAGCCGCGGCACCACCAACATGGACGCCCGGGAGATCATCGCCGCCATTGACAATGCCTATTACAGCAATCAGCTGGTTCTGAACCCCTATAACCTGGAAATCAGAATCGACATGGAGCCTGCTGCCTGCCCCGATGGAGTGGTGACGCTGGAGATTGTTCTGGCAGAAACCCGCCCCTTTGACTTCCTGATGAACTGAGGTGCGGCGCATGAAGCGTACAAAAAAGGTACCCATGGTGATGCAGATGGAGGCGCTGGAGTGCGGCGCAGCCAGCCTTTGCATGATTCTGGCCTACCACGGCAAGTGGCTTCCCCTGCCCCGGGTGCGCAGCGAGCTGGGCGTTTCCCGGGATGGCGTCAGCGCGCTGAGCATCGTCAAGGGCGCCCGGAGCTTTGGCATGGAGGCCAAGGGCTTCCGTTATGCCGCCGATGCCCTGCAGGAGAAAATCGCCCTGCATTCTCTTCTGGGACAACAACCACTTTGTGGTGCTGACGGGCTTTGGCAAAAAAGGTGCCTGCATCAACGATCCGGCTGCCGGGCCGGTGGTGGTGCCCATGGCGCAGTTCGTGCAGCACTACAGCGGCATTGCACTGCAGATCGTTCCCGGCGAAGGCTTTGAACCCAGCGGCAGGCCCACCAGCGTGCTGCCCTTTGTGAAAAAGCGGCTGAAGGGTGCCGGCGGCGCGCTGGCCTTTCTGTCCCTTTCCGGCCTGGCCTGCGCGGCCCTGGGGCTTGCCCAGCCGGCGCTGTCCTCCACCTTTGTGGATAAGATTCTCACCGGGGCCAACACCGCCTGGCTCATGCCGCTGCTGGGCATCCTGATGGGCGTGGCAGTGCTGCAGCTGGTGCTGCTTTCCGCCACCGCATCCTACCGGAATCATGTGCAGGGCCGCTTTGCCATTTCAGCCAACTGCACTTACCTGATGCATGTGCTGCGCCTGCCCATGCAGTTTTTCTCCCAGCGGATGGCGGGAGATATCGCCAGCCGCCAGCGGGACAACGCCGCCGTGGCCGGCACCCTGCTGAACACCCTGGCCCCTGTGGGCGTAGGGCTGGTTACCATGGGGGTTTACCTGGGCATGATGCTCTCCATCAGCCCGGTGCTGACCCTCATTGGCCTGTCCGCCCTGGTGCTGGATCTGTTCGCGGCCCGGTTCATCGCCCGCAAACGGGTGGAGATCACCCGTGTTGTGGCCCGAGATGAAGGCATGCTGTCCGGCTCCACAGCCGGCATCCTGAACGTGATGGAAACCATCAAGGCCGGCGGTGCTGAGGATGGGGTGTTTGCCCGGTGGACGGGTATGCAGGCCGCCGTCCTGGCCGGGCAGGCAAGGATTGTGAAAATCGATACCTGCCTGGGCGCCCTTCCCCAGCTGCTGCTGAACCTGGCCAATGTACTACTGGTTTCCCTGGGTGCGCTGCTGATTATCAACGGGCAGCTGACAGCCGGCATGCTGCTGGCCCTGCAAAGCCTGCTCCAGTCCTTCATGACCCCTGCCGAGCAGCTGATTGCCGCCGGCCAGGAACTGACGGAAATGCGCACCCGCATGGAGCGGATTGAGGACGTGACCAACCATGAGGAGGACGCCCTTTTCACTCAGGACGGCGGCGAAAAGCTCACCTCGCCCATAACAGGCCATGTGAGCCTGCGCCATGTGACCTTTGGCTATTCCCGGCAGGCCGCACCAGTACTGAAGGACTTCTCCCTGGAGCTGACCCCCGGGCGAAGGGTGGCCCTGGTGGGCAGCTCCGGCTGCGGAAAATCCACCGTAGCCAAGCTGGTAGCCGGCCTGTATCAGCCCTGGAGCGGTGAGATTCTCTTTGACGGCAAGCCGCAAACCGCCTATGACCGGGCAGCTTTCACCTCCTCCGTGGCGGTAGTGGATCAGGACATTTTCCTGTTTTCCGGCACCGTCCGGGACAATTTCTGCTTTGCCGATGGCACGCTGACCGATGCGGACATCATCCGCGCCGCCCGGGATGCCCAGGTGCACGAGGGCATTCTCAAGCACGAAGGGGGCTATGATGCACCCATTGCCCAGGGCGGCGGAAACTTCTCCGGCGGTCAGCGCCAGCAGCTGGAAATCGCCCGCGCCCTGGCAGGCGGGCCTTCCATCCTGATTATGGACGAGGCGACCTCCGCCCTGGATGCACAGACGGAGGCCCTGGTGATGGATGCCATCAGGCAGCGCGGCCTGACAATGCTGCTGGTGGCCCACAGGCTTTCCACCATACGGGATGCAGACGAGATTCTGGTGCTGAAGGACGGTGCCATTGCCGAGCGCGGCACCCATGATGAGCTGCTGGCCCTGGGCGGAGCATACGCCGCCCTGGTCAGCGCAGCGTGAGAAAGGGGGCGACCCGGATGGATTCCAAGGCAACCCAGCGCGACCTGCTGGACGACGCCCTGCTGGATGCGGCCTGCCGCAGCCTGGCCGCTACCGTTTCCGGCAAAGCAGAGGGCACAAGGGCCGAAACGCCCCGCAGCCAGACGGCTCTGGCCCTGGGCCGCATACTTGCCTTCTACCATCGCAGGGCGGATATTCCCGATGTGGCTGATCCCCTGGCCTATGTAACCCAAACCATGAACATCGCCTGCCGCCAGGTGACCCTGGAAGGCGCCTGGTATCGGGATGCCATCGGGCCGTACCTGGGCAGCACCAGGGACGGGCAGGCGGTTGCCATCATCCCCAGGGGCAATCATTACGAGTATTTCGACAGCCGCACAGGCAAAACCATTCGCATCAATGCCCGCACAGCCGGCAATCTTTCCCCGCAGGCCCAGGCCTTTTACCTGCCGCTGCCACCGGGCCGGCTGACCCTGCGCCACCTGTTCCGCTACATGCTTCAGTCCCTGACCCCATGGGATATCGCCCAGCTGGTGGGCGCCACGGCGCTGGCAAGCATCCTGGCCATGACCCTTCCTGCCATGACCCAGCTGGTGTTTTCCGGCCTGATACCCTCCGCCCAGGCAGGCCTGGTGCTGCCGGTGCTGTTCCTGCTGGTGTTTTCCGTCACCTCCACTCACCTGGTGAAGGTGCTGCGCTCCCTGGCTGTTGGGGTGGTACACCTGCGGGCCGGCGCATCGCTACAATCCGCCGCCATGGCCCGGGTGATGAGCCTGCCCGCAGCCTTCTTCCGCCAGCATGCCTCCGGCGAGATTGCCGCCCAGCTGAGCGCCATTGACAAGCTGACCTCCGCCACGGTCAGCGCGGTGTTTTCATCGGGACTGACGGGCCTGTTTTCCCTGGTATACATCGCCCAGGTTTCTGCCTTTGCCCCAGAGCTGGTTGTGCCTGCGCTGGCGGTTCTTGTGCTGAAAACGGCACTCTCCCTGGCCTGCATGCTTCTGGGCATGAAGCGTGCCAATGCACGCATGCAGGGTGAGGCCAATCTCTCCGGGCTCATGCTTGCCATGGTCAACGGTATACAGAAGATTCGCCTGGCCGGCGCGGAAAAGCGCATCTTTGCCAAGTGGGCCAATGCCTACAGCACCGTGGCCCGGCTGACGTACGCCCAGCCCAGGCTCCTGCTTTACAGCCAGGCGCTGATGAGCTTCATCAGCCTGGCGGGCCTGGTGGTCATTCACTACGCCGCTGCCGCCAGCGGCCTTTCCGCCGCCAACTACATGGCCTTCAATTCCGCCTACGGCCTGGTGTCCGGGGCGTTTACGGCGCTGATCGGCATGGCTGCCACCCTGGCGGACTTTGTCCCCATGCTAAACCTGATGAAGCCTATCCTGGAGGCCGAGCCTGAGGTGGAGCCAGGCAAACCTGCGCCCGCCTCCCTTTCCGGCAAAATCAGCATCAGCCATGTCAGCTTCCGCTATAAGCAGGACGGCCCCATGCTGCTGGACGACCTGTGCCTGGACATTGCGCCCGGGGAATACGTGGCTGTTGTGGGCGCCACAGGCAGCGGGAAATCCACCCTCATGCGGCTGATGCTGGGCTTTGAAAAGCCGGAGCAGGGCGCCATTTACTACGATGATCAGGATCTTCACTCTCTGAGCCTGCGCGGCCTGCGCAGGCACATCGGCACCGTGCTGCAAAATGGGCAGCTGCTGCAGGGCACCATTGCCGCCAACCTTTCCATTGCCAAGCCGGACATGACACCCCAGGAGGCCTGGGATGCCCTGGAAAAGGCCGGCCTGGCCCAGGATGTGCGCCGCATGCCCATGCAGCTGGAAACCATGCTGGGCGAGGGCGGTGCAGGCCTTTCCGGCGGGCAGCGCCAGCGGCTGCTGATCGCCCGCGCCCTGGTGGGCAACCCCCGCATCATTTTCATGGACGAGGCTACCTCCGCCCTGGACAATGTGGCCCAAGCCCACGCCGTCCGCTCCCTGGACGCGCTGAACTGCACCCGGGTGGTGATTGCCCACCGGCTCTCCACCATACAGAACTGCAGCCGCATTGTGGTGCTGGAAGGTGGACGTCTGGTGGAGGACGGCACCTATGACCAGCTGATAGCCCAAAACGGACGCTTTGCCGCCCTGGTGGAGCGCCAGCGGCTGGACGCCGCTGCCCATACAGAATAGGCGACCCACCCGGGCCGCCTTTTTTCATGCCGTTTTGCCAATCCGCAGCACCGCCGCAGTCAGGTCGTCCTTTCTGCCCTGTTCTGATGCCTGAAGGGCCATGCGGAGCAACTGCTCTGCTGCCCTTTGGGCTGTTGGCTCGCTCAGGGCGTCACGGATGGCGTCATTCAGCGCTTCACGGCTGGCAAAGGCGTCCTCCACGCCATCGGTCATCAGCACCAGCTCATCACCCGCCCGCAGGTGCAGCACGCAGCTGCGGGATTCCACCGTTTCCAGAATGCCCAGGGGCAGCGCATCGCCATTCAGCTCGGTCATGCTTCGTCCCCGCAGCAGTCGCGAGGAAGCTGCACCCAGCTTGTCCAGGGTGGCCTGGCCCGTCCACAGGTCAATGGTCATCAGGTCCACCGTGGAAAAGCGTTCACCCCGTCCTGCCAGCAGCATCATGCCGTTGACGGCAGTCAGCGTCTGTGGGCGGGTATAGCCGGCCTCCAGGCACAGGCGCAGCAGTTCCACCGTTTGGCCGGATTCCTCTTTGGCCAGCGCCCCGTGACCCATGCCATCGGACAGTGCCGCCAGGTAGCGCCCGTCCTTCAGGCGCCCAAGCCAGTGGGTATCGCCATTTTCCCGGCTGCCGTCCACACCGCTGGCGGCAATGCCGGCCTCCACCGCCCACAGCGGTGTTTCTGTCAAAAGCACCCGGTCATCCTCCACGCTGGCGATCTCCATGGGCACATCCAGCGCATCCGAGGCCATGCGCCGCAGTTCCTCCGCCTGGGCATGGGCATCGCCGGTGCGCTGCAGCTCAAAGGCGGCCTGGGCATGTCCCTGCACCCGGCGCCCATAAATCAGCGCCGCCGGCAGCGCCTGCTGGGAAAGGCACTTCCGCAACTGACCCGCCGCCACACCGTCCCACCAGCTTTCCCCGGTGGATAGCCGGGCAAACCGCCTGGCTGCGCCGGCCATGGCCTGCATGTGAGTCACCAGCATGTCCCGCTGATAGCAGGCCTTTTGCCATTGCCGGGCCTGCAGGGCATCCGCCTGCCGCAGCTCCTCCATTCCCTGCCACAGGTGATACAGCCTTCCGCAGCCCAGGCCACGCAGCATGTCCAGCCTGCGGGCCCATGCTTCATCCTCCAGGCGGCGCCCGGCCCACACCTGCTCTGCCTGATGCACCGCCTGCTCCGCCAGCATGCAGGGGCAGCTCTCTTCCTCCGGGCAGCCGGCGCACAGCTGAGCCTTCCACCACTCACCGCAGCGATTTTCCTCCGGCTGGGCGGGGATTGGCACGGCCCGGGCCATGGCCTCTACGGTTTTCTCCCAGCCTGCCAGTGCGGATGCCGCATAGGCATCCCCCGGGGATGGACGCTCCGGCGAAAGCCTGCGGAAGAACCGCTGCAGCGCATCCGCCGGCCTGCGGCCCAGCAGCGCCATGCCCAGGGCCACCGCCAGCGCCGCGCCCATGCTGCCCAGCAGTGCCGAGCCGGAGAGCACCATGGTCAGCGCGCTGCCCAGGGCAAAGCACAGGCAGGTGAGCCACCGCCTGCCCAGGCCCTGCACCATGCCGCCCAGAAAGCCGCCCACGCCCAGCGCCACGCTCAGGCTGATGGGCAGGCCCTGCAGCGCCAGCACCAGCCCGCCTGCCATACCTGAAATAGCGCCCGCCGCCACGCCCAGGAACAGCCCCATGCACAGGGTGATCCACGCCGCGCCCAGCACGCCCAGGTTGACCCCAAACAGCAGCATCCGTCCGCCGCCGCACAGCAGCATGCCCACCGCATAGCCTATCGCCACCCGGTTTTCCATGCCCTCAATGGGCTTCTCCCCCGAAGCGGCCCGCATGCCCCTGAGCATCACCGGGGCGGACAGGGCGCTGACCGCCACGCAGGCCAGGCCGCGCAGGCCATCCGCTGCCGTGCCGGTGCAAATGCTCAGCGCCGCCGTAGGCACAAGGGACAGCGCCGTCCAGCCCATCATGGGCCAGGCGCCTTTTTGGAATATCACCAGCGGAGAAACCAGCATGGCACCCAGGGTGATCAGCATTTCCAGCCGCAGGGAAAGGCCCCACACCAGCCGCATGCCCAGGGCCAGCACGCAGCCGGCAGCAGGCCACAAAAGGCTTTCCCCCATGACGGCCAGGGCAGCCATCCAGGCTGCGTGCAGGCCCGAGGGAATGCCCATCACATCCGCAAAGCTCAGCATGAACCCCGGCAAAATCTGCCCGGCAATCCTCAATGCCTGCCGGGCCTTTCCGGCCTGAAGCTCGGGCATCCAGCGGTTCTTGGGGGTCTTTCGCGCCCGCACAATGGGCTGCAGCTCCTCCATGCTTGTCCACATCCTTCCTTGTGGTCAAGCATAGCGCAGCGGGAACCCCGGTGCTGTCGAAGGCGAATAAAAAAAGGCTCGAATTGCTCCGAGCCTTGGGGGATTATTCAATTTTCAGCACCGGATAGTCCGCTTCCTCCACCGCAGCCTTCAGGATGCTGTTCTCCACGGGTTTTTTCAGTGTCACCAGGCACAGGCCTGTTTCGTGGCTGGGCTGGGCGGAAAGCACCTGGGGCAGTGCCTCCAGGGCGGTGCGCACGCGCTTTTCGCAGTGGGGGCACATCATGCCTTCAATGGTCAGGGTGCGGGTGATGGCCTTGCTCTTTTTGCGGCGCATACCGTGATCCCGTTTTTTACTGCGCAGGTCGAAGAGGTTCAGCCGCAGGGCATTGCTCACCACGCAGAAGCTGCTCAGGCTCATGGTGCCGGCGCCGAACATGGGGTTCAGCTTCCACCCCAGCATGCCGATGAACACCCCTGCCGCCAGGGGAATGCCAATGCTATTGTAAAAGAACGCCCAGAACAGGTTTTCGTGGATGTTCCGCAGGGTGGCGCGGCTCAGGCGGATAGCGGCAGGCACGTCCATCA
>CAYMOM010000047.1:0-13865 GCA_964391995.1 uncultured Faecalibacterium sp. | reverse complement strand
TCATCAGCTCCGCCTTGGTTACGGAGGCCAGCAGAATCTCCGGCTCCACGGTCAGGGTGGCATAGCTTTCGCCGCCTTCCAGCCTGGCAATCACCTGGTTGTACAATTCATCCCCGTTCACATAGCTGCCGGGAGAATCGTTGTTGAAAGTAAAGCTGCGGGTATTGAAGTCAAACGTGGCAACCGAGGCATTGATGGGCTCCCGGTTCACATAGGCAGCAATGCTGTCCGTCATCTGGCGGATGGCATTCCTGTCATAGGTGACAGCCGTTTGCAGGCTGACAGGCTGGGTGCGCAGGCCCAGGGCTACGTTCAGCCGCTCCTGAAAGGGGGTCATGCTGGTGCCGCGGATAGCCGTTGTGTTGCTGCGCCCCTGGGCATAGGCCCGGGCCAGCACCTGATCCACATTGCGGGTCATGGGCACCTGGGTGGAATCGATGTTCCAGCTTTTGTTGCCAATGTTCACCGTGATGGCAAATCCCCCGCCACCGGTGGCGCCGACCTGCTCCACCGCAGCCTTGGCCTGGGCCAGGGTCATGCCGCCCACGTTTACCCCGTCCACATACACGCCGGGGAAAATGGTATCGCTGCCCATGTAGGCGCGGTAGGTTTTGTAATTCTCGTAGCGCTGCTGGTCGAGGGCGATAACGCTGCCATTGGCAAAGGCACAGTTGGGCATAGCGGCATACTGCACACCCAGCAGCTGGGGTGCAAGAAACATGCCGATGGCGCAGGTGCACAAAAGGCACAGGAAGGTAACCACCACCCACAGCGCCCTGTGGGGATCCCGCCTTTTCACCTTGGCGGAATACAGCCGGCGGCTGTCGCGGTCGTACTCGTCAAAATCGTCGTACACCTGGGTATCCACCGGCTGCTGAAAGCGGCGCTCCTGCCTTTCCGGCGTGCGGTAGGCCTGCTGGTAGGCACGCTGCTTTTCCAGCAGCTGCTGCGAGCGGCCCAGCGGCTGGCGGACGGTGGAGGCCCGGGTAACGCTGGCCCGGCGGGGTGCGGCGCTGGTGCGGCTGGTGCGGATCTCCTCGCCATCGCCCTGATAAACATGGTTTTCCGTGCGGCGCGTCCGTCTTCCCTGGGTGGGCGTTTGTGCCATAGTTTCCTCCTGGTTATTCATCCTCGCGGTGAGCAATCCTGTAGGACAGTATCTGCAGGCTGTCGCTCAGGTGAACGTTCACCACAATCATATCGTCCGGGTGGGTCAGATCGGTGGGTGCAAAGTTCCACACGGCGCGGACACCGCCGGCGTAAAGCCTGTCCATGCTCACCTGGGCATAGGCCGCCGGCAGGGCCAGCACGGCAATATCCACCGGGTTTTCGGCAAGAAAGGCCTCCAGGTCGGCCATGTCCAGCACGGGCACACCGTTCATCCGGGTGCCGATCTTGTCCTCCGCCACGTCAAACATGGCCAGCGTGCAGAAGCCTTCCCTGGAAAAGGTGGGGTAATGGGCCACAGCGGTGCCAATGCTGCCGGCGCCCAGGATAATCATCTGGTGCTGGCGGTTCATCCCCAGAATGTCGCCAATGTGCTCCTTCAGCTCGCTGACCCGGTAGCCGTATCCCTGCCGGCCAAAGCCGCCGAAGCAGTTGATGTCCTGGCGAATCTGGGATGGGGTCAGCTGCATTCTGCGCCCCAGCTCCTGGGACGATATCTGCATTACGCCGGAAGCCTCCAGCTCCCGCAGGTGACGGTAATACCCGGGCAGGCGGCGGATCACCGCATCCGAAACATAGCCTGGCATGACCTTTCCTCCTTGGCAAAACAGTGCTTTGTGAAAGCATTAACAAAAACATGATACCACAAAACCATGTCTCTGGCAAGGTTTGGGGACTATTTGCGGTGATTCCGCACCTGTCCCCGCACCAGGTCGCCCTCCTGCACGGCAAGGGGTAGGCGCATGCGGATCATCTCGCCGGCAACCCCCAGGGTGTCCAGGGTTTCGCCGGTCTTTTCCCGCAGGAAAGGCACCGCCTCCACCGGCACCACGCCGCCAGGGGTCATGACCTCCAGGGGATCGCCGGCGTGGAAGCGGTTCTTCAGCAGCAGGTGTGCCTCCTCCCCGGCGGCGGAGGGTGCCATGACCCTAGCAATGTACTCCCGCTCCTGGTGGAAACCCTCGGCACCACCGGGCTGCTGGGGCGCGCCCAGGGCAAAGCCGGTATCGCTGTCCCGGTGGCTGGCACAGGCCAGCTCCCGGAGCAGCTCCGGCAGGGCAGCGCGGAAGGCGTCCTCCCCCTGTGCCAGCAGGTCCAGCGCCCGGCGATAGGCCCCGGTGACCACCGCCACATAGTATTCGGTTTTCATGCGGCCTTCGATTTTCAGGCAGCTGATGCCTGCCTGCACCAGCTGCGGCAGAAGGGACATCAGGTTCAGGTCTTTGGCGGAGAAGATGTAGGTGCCGTTCTCGTCCTCGCACACGGGCAGGTATTCCCCGGGGCGTTTCTGCTCCATCACGGCATACTGCCAGCGGCAAGGCTGGGCGCAGGCGCCCTGATTGCCGCTGCGGCCTGCCAGCACGGCGCTGAGCAGGCACCGGCCGGAATACGCCACGCAGCTGGCGCCATGCACAAAGGCCTCCAGCTCCACATCAGGCACCGCCTGGTGCAGGGCCTGCATGCGCTTCAGGCTGACCTCCCGGGCCAGTATCACCCGCTCGCAGCCCAAGGCCTGGTAGTGCCGCGCCGCAGCAGAATTCACCGTGCTGGCCTGGGTGCTGACGTGAATGGGCAGCCGGGGCACCTGCTCCCGCAGGGTGACAATGGCGCCAATATCGCTGACGATGGCTGCATCCACGCCGATCTCCCAGGCCAGGCGGGCGGTTTCCACAAAATCCGCCATCTGATCGTCAAAGGGCAGCACGTTCATGGTCAGGTAGAATTTCTTCCCCGTGGCGTGGGCCAGCGCCACTGCTTCCCGCAGCTGCTGCTCATCAAAGTTTCCGGCAAAGGCCCGCAGGCCAAAGCGCTTCATGCCGCCATACGCCGCATCCGCCCCAAAGTGCAGGGCAGCCCGCAGGCTTTCCATGCTGCCTGCGGGGCAAAGAAGCTCGGGCATCGTCATCATTGGATTCCTCTCGATTGGTCGTATTCCTTCCACAGGGGCGCGTAAATGCTGACCGCCTGCTCGTGCTCCTGCAAGGTGCGGGAGAAATGCAGCTCGCCGCTTTCCGGATCCTTGGCGCAGAAGTACAGGTAGTTTTCTGCCACAAAGGTTTCATCCGGGTACAGGGCGGCATTGATGGCCTCCGCCGAGGGGGAGCAGATGGGCCCTAGGGGCAGGCCGGCGTTTTCATAGGTATTGTACAGGCTGTGCTGGCTCAGGTCGGCATTGTCCAGGGCCATTTTCCGCACGCCGGTCATATAGTGGATGGTCACATCGCTCTGGAGCTTCATGCCCTGCTTCAGGCGGTTGTGGAACACAGCGGAAACCTTGGCATAGTCGCTGGTTTTGGCTTCTTTTTCAATCATGGAGGCCAGGGTGAGAATCTCATCCATGGTATAGCCCAGCTCCTGGGCATAGTCCTGGGCATCTGCCGGGAAGGCCCGTTCCGTCTGGGAAAGCAGCTTGCGGATGATGTCCTCCGCCGTGGCGCTGGTGTACACCTCATAGGTATTGGCAGCCAGGTAGCCTTCCAGCACATACTTGCGCTGGCTGACATTCCTGGTAGCCAGCACATCGGCAATGTAGTAATAGTCGCTGAACTTTTCGCCTGTGCGGCACAGGGCCAGGAATTCCTCGGCAGATGCCAGCACGCCGTCCTCCACCAGCTTGGCGGCGAAATCCTCCAGGGTCCAGCCGGGGATCATGGTAATG
This sequence comes from uncultured Faecalibacterium sp., assembly GCA_964391995.1. GTDB lineage: Bacteria > Bacillota > Clostridia > Christensenellales > Aristaeellaceae > UBA11524. The sequence goes on along the minus strand of CAYMOM010000047.1, from coordinate 10,039 downwards.
TTGCGCACCAGCGGGTTGCCATCGCCCCGGGTCAGCTGGTCGGCAATCTCCTGCATGGTCATGGAGGCATTCAGCACATAGCTGCCGGACTGAATCTTCTGGCCCATGCCGGCAAAATCGCAGTAGTACTTGAACACGGAGCGGCTGCGGATCAGCCCGGCCTCCTCCAGGTTGTTGGCAACCCGGGTCAGGCTCTGGCCGCTGGTCACCTCGAAGGCCACAGGCTGGGTGTTGCCGGCATCCGCCGGCGCCAGGTAAGCATCATACAGCTTTGTCCAGCCGGTGTAGATCAGCCCCACAACCACAATCACCGCGCCCAGGGCCACCAGCACCGGGCGCAGGATGTTCCACAGAGCGGAATACCAGTACAGGCCGTACTGGCGCTCGTCCCTCATGGAGCGGTAGGTATAATTGCGCTTTTTCTTCACAGGTGTGCTCCTTTCATGTTGAGGAAAATGCGGAGGCAGTGGTATAGCGGAGGCGTGCACGCGCATTCTCCCTCCGTCAGCCGCAAGCGGCTGCCACCTCCCTCCCGGAGGGAGGTAACAAAGAAGGGGATTCTTGAGGGATGAAATCCCTCAAGCGGAGTCCAGAGGCAGCGCCTTTGGCGGGATTGTCACGGGCAGCGCCCTTGACCAGGGTGCAGGGACGGCGTCCCTGCCGTGCCTTACCCGGGCAGCTCCATGTCCAGACCGGCGGCATCGGTGATGATTTTGAAGATGTCCGCCAGGGTTTGCTGAAGGCGCATTTCGGCAAGGAGGTACTGGCTGACCTCCGGCTTGCTGAACAGCAGGGAGGAAATGCCGGAAAAGCGCTGCATGTCCTCGCTGTCGGGCTGGGCGCCGGACATGGCGGCCATCTGCAGCTGCACCTGGAGCTTCTTGTACTCCTTAATCAGTGCGGCCTGGGTTTCATCGCCCATAACCTCCTCCTTCAGGCGGTGGTAGGCAGTGCATTCCTCGCTCTGGCGCAGCTCGCCAGCCAGGCGGTGGGCAGCGGAGTATTCCATGGGATGTTCCCTTCCTTTCGATATGAAAACGGATGGCGGGCCGCTTTTCTTGCACGGCCCAAAAACATTCAGGAGGAGGCAGCCCGCTGGGTCGCCTCCTCCGGTGGTGCAACCTTAAATATCCAGAATAATGGGGAGGATCATGGGGTTGCGCTTGATCTTTTCGTAAATGTAGCGGTGAAGCTCATCCTTGATGCGGTTCTTGATGGCAGCCCAGTTTTCGCCGGAAAGGTTGCTGCTCATCAAAATCTGCCGCACCACATCCCGGGTGTTTTCGATAATGTCCTCGTTTTCCCGGACATAGATGAAACCGCGGCTGATGATGTCCGGCCCGGAGATGAGCTTGGCCTCGTCCCGGTCGATGGCCATGCAGACGATGATCAGGCCATCCTGGCTCAGGTGCTTGCGGTCCCGCAGGACAACATTGCCCACATCGCCAATGCCCAGTCCGTCCACCAGCACACCGCCGGTGGGAATCTGCTCGCCCAGGGCCAGGCTGTCCTTGGTCATTTCGATAACCTGACCAATCTCGGGAATCACAATGTTCTTATCGTCCATGCCCATGCTGGCAGCCAGCTCGGCATGCTGCCACAGCATACGGTATTCGCCGTGAACGGGAATGAAGTACTGGGGCTTCACCAAAGCGTGGATCAGCTTCAGTTCCTCCTGCCGGGCGTGACCGGAAACGTGCACCTCCGCCATGGCCTCATACACCACCTGGGCGCCGCAGCGGTACAGCTGGTTGATGACCCGGGAGATGAACTTCTCGTTGCCGGGGATGGGCGTGGCGGAGATGATCACCATGTCGCTCTGGCGGATTTGAAGCTTCCGGTGCTCGGCATAGGCCATGCGGGTCAGGCCTGCCATAGGCTCGCCCTGGGAGCCGGTGGTCATCACCAGCACCTCCTGGTCAGGGTAGCGGTCCAGGTCGTCCTGATCGATAATGCACTCCTCGGGGATGTGCAACTCGCCAATCTGCATGGCAACGCGGCTGACGTTCACCATGCTGCGGCCAATGAAGCACACCCGGCGGCCATAGCTGATGGCGCTGTCAATCACCATCTGCATACGGTGGATGTTGCTGGCAAACATGGCCACAATCACGCGGCCTTCCGCATCGCGGAACATCTTCTCAAAGGTGGTGCCAATTTTCTTCTCGCTCATGGTGTGGCCGGGGCGCTCCACGTTGGTGGATTCGCACAGCATGGCAAGCACACCTTTTTCGCCCAGCTCGGCAAAGGTAGCCAGGTCGGTCACCTGACCATCGATGGGGGTATAGTCCACCTTAAAGTCGCCGGTAACCACCACGGTGCCGGCAGGGCAGGTCAGCGCGATGGCGCAGGCGCCGGCAATGGAGTGACTCACATGGATAAACTTGGCTGTAAACTTGCCCAGCTGCACCTCGTCCCGGGGTTCCACCACCCGCATGGGAATATTGCCAATGCGGTGCTCCTTCAGCTTGATGTCCACCAGTGCCAGGGTCAGCTTGGTGCCATAGAGGGGCGCAGGCACCTGGCGAAGGATGTAGGGCGTGGCGCCAATATGATCCTCATGCCCGTGGGTGAACAGGAAACCACGGACGTTGTTTTTCTTTTCCACCAGGTAGGTTACATCGGGGATCACCAGGTCAACGCCCAGCAGATCCTCCTTGGGGAAAATGCTGCCGCAGTCGATCACGACAATATCGTCTTCATACTCGAAGACGGTCATGTTCTTGCCGATTTCGTCCACGCCGCCCAGGGAAACGATGCGCAGCTTGCTGGGCGCGTTGTTGTTTGTTCTTGCTTTCACAAGAAGCCTCCTTTCCATCATTGCGATAATACAAAACCAAAACGAAGCAGCAGGCCGCGCCTGTCGCTATTCATCCGTTTTTGAAAGCCCGGCAAATGCAGCCCCAGGGCACCAGCCTGCCGTATCCCTGTCAGCCGGGGCGTATCCTTCCGATCGCAGTTGCTCCGGGCCGAAGCATAAGCGCCCCCGCCCATAAAAGCCTTTCGTTTTGTTATTATACCACAATCTCCAGAAAAGTACCAGCCGAAAAGCGCATTTTTTGTGCCGATGGCGAAATATTTTTAGGCAGTTGGCTTTCGCTGCACAAAAGTGCCCCGGAACCAGCATGTGGCTCTGGGGCAATGCGTTATTCGTCGGTTTCCTCCGCTTCCACCTTCCGCAGGCCTTCCACCTGGGAAACCGGCAGGGAGAAGCAGATGGCAGCGGCCTCGGTCTGTGGGCCGGCCTGCTCCACAATGGCTTTCATGATGGCGGCTTTCTTTTCCGCCTCGCTAACGATGAACACCACGTCCTTCTCGCTGGCCAGGGAAATGCCCAGGAACTTACCCGTATCCTTGCTGCCGGTGCCCTTGCCCACCATCACGGTGCCGCCGGTGGCGCCGGCGGAGCGGGCCGCCTGCATCACCATATCGGAATGGCCCTCGTTGAGAATCACATAAATCAGTTCATGGGAAAAGTCCAGCCTGGGCCTGCCGCCGCTGGGCGTTTTGTTGTCCGTCAGGTATGCCATGGTTCGTCCTCCTCCAACGCTCTTGATGGGGATAGAAAGCATAATGCCGTTGCCGGGGATGTCCACAAACATCCGCAGCCTGGCGGCGCGCATCAGCCGCTGGGTCTGCTCCCCGTCTGCCACGGTGCACAGCATGGCCTTCTCCGTGGGCACCAGACCATACAGGGAAAGGTGGGCCACCGTGGCGGTACCCTTGCACAGCATGGTCACCGTCATGGGCAGCTTCAGGTTTTGGCAGATGCCCTCCAGGGTTTCCCGGCGGTCGCGGTTGACGATCGCCATCACAAGATTCAGCTCCATGTCACACCTCCCACAGCTCGATCACATCGGTTTCGCCATAGGCCAGCTCGGGCTGCTTGCTTTCGCCCTTCACCTTCAGGACGTAGATCAGGCCCATAATCTGCACGGTAATCAGCGGCATCATAGCCACCAGGGCCACCAGGCCGAAGGCGTCGGTCATCACATTGCCGCCCACGGCGGTGCAGGCGCCCATGGCAAAGGGCAGCATGAAGGTAGCCGTCAGCGGGCCGGAGGCCACACCGCCGGAGTCGAAGGCGATGGCAGTGAAGGTGGGCGGCACAAAGAAGGCCAGCAGCAGCGCAACGGCATAGCCGGGGATCAGCAGCCACATGATGGACATGCCCGTCAGCACCCGCAGCATGGCCAGGCCCATGGCGGCGGACACGGCGATGGACAGGCTGTAGTGCATGGCGTTGGCGGAAATGGCACCGGCGCTCAGCTCCTCCACCTGCTTGTTCAGCACATGGACAGCCGGCTCCGCATTGATGATGAACCAGCCCATAAGCATGGCAATGGGAATCAGCAGGTATTTCCATTCAGAGGCCGCCAGCTCCTCACCCAGGATGAAGCCCAGGGAGGAGAAGCCCACGTTTACCCCCGTCAGGAACAGCACCAGGCCTGCGCAGGTCAGCAAAAGGCCCAGCAGAATGCGCAACAGGGGCAGACGCTTGAGCTTCAGGGAAACAAACTGGAAAACCAGGAAGAACACCACAATGGGCAGCAGGGCAATAACCACCTCGCCCAGGTATTCCGGCAGGGCGTGGATGTACCCGTGCCCCATGTCCACCGAGGTAGCGTAGGTGTTGATGACGGATGCCGCAGCGCTTTCCGGCACATCCTGATAAATGAAGCTGAGGATCAGCACCGCCAGGATGGGGCCAACGGAGCACAGGGCCACCAGGCCGAAGGAGTCCGTTTGCGCATTGGCATCGCTGCGGATGGAGGCAACGCCCACGCCCAGGGCCATGATGAAGGGCACCGTCATAGGCCCGGTGGTAACGCCGCCGGAATCAAACGCCACGGAAAGATAGTCCGGGTTGGTCAGCGCCGCCAGCAGGAACACCAGGGCATACAGGCCCAGCAGCAGCCACTTCATGGGGATTTTGAACAAGATGCGCAGCATGCTCACCATCAGGAAAAGCCCCACGCCCACAGCCACCACCACAATCAGCACCGTGGAGTGGATGTTGGGCACATTGGCTGCCAGCACCTGCAGGTCAGGCTCCGCCACGGTGATAGCCACGCCCAGCAGGAAGCTGACCGCCAGAATCAGCGGCAGGTTCCGGGATTTGGTCAGCTTAGCACCCATCAGGGAGCCGATCTGGGACATGGAAACATCGCTGCCCATGGTGAACAGCCCCATGCCCACAATCAGCAGCACCGCACCAATCAGGAAGGACAGCAGCAGATCCGGGGTGACAGGCACAAAGGTAAAGCACATCAGCGCCACAATCAGCGTGATGGGCAGCACCGATGCCGTTGCCTCCCGGAACTTTTCGAAAAATATTTTCTTTGAGGTCAAGGCTATGCTCCTTTCTTGAATTGAATAAGAAAAACCCTCCATACCCGCGGGGATAAGCGAAAAAAGCAGGCGGCTTCTGTCGCGTCATCCTCCGGTACAGAGAGAATATCAACACAGGACCATTGGTATCAACCCGGGAGCACACCCGGCCGACAGCTTCCGCCGCTCATCCGATCACCCAAAATGCTACCATGGTTCACGGCTTTTGTCAATAAACAATATGCCGAATCTGCCGGAAATATTAATTAGTAGGGACTTTCAAATTCCGCCTCGGCCTTAGCCACAGCTTCTTCCAGCGTCATGCCGGTAAAATGGGGCGCATTCAGGTACCTGCCGGACTTGCCGTCCTCCACAAAGGCGCCCACCGCAATGCCGGGAATGGCACTTGCCGGATCGTTGGGCGCATGGGGGCCGCCCAGGTCTGTGCGGCACCAGCCGGGGTCCGTCAGGTTAATGAGCACATTGGTGCCCTGCACCTTGCTGCCCAGGTCGATGGTGATTTTGTCCAGGGCGGCCTTGCTGGCGGAATAGCCCGCCTGCTGGGGATCCAGCCGGATGCCGCTGGTGGTGTTCACAATGCGCCCGAAGCCGCGCTCCATCATCTTGGGCAGGAAGTGGTAGCAGATCAGGGCCGGCGCCACCGTGTTGATTTTGAAGGATTCCATGTAGTCCTCCACCGGGGTCTTGCAGTAGTCCACCCGGTAGGCAATCTGCATGCCGGCGTTGTTCAGCACCACATCCACCGTCACCCCCAGGCGGTCGATTTCCTCCAGCATGGCTTTCACCGCGTCCAGGTCGCTTAGCTCCGCCGCCACGGCGCAGGCCTCCACGCCCATGGCACGCACTTCTGCCAGCACCTTTTCCGTATGTTCCAGCTTCCGGCTGTGAAGAATCAGGTTGGCGCCCTGCTCCGCCATCATTTTCGCCGTCAGATAGCCAATGCCCCGGGCAGCACCCGTAATCAGGCACCAGCGTCCTTTCATATCAACCATGCAGAATCTCCTCCTTCGCTTTGTTCATGGCAGCAGCCACCCTGTCGCACCACCGGTCAAAGGCGGCATCCTCCTGCTGGAGTGCCGGGGTGTTCAGCATGTGGCGCACTGCCCACCGCAAGCCCTGATCCGCCCGCACGGTGCAGGTGAAGCCTGGCACGGCGCGTTTCACCTTGCTGTTGTCAAAGACCACCGTGTTGGCCTTGTCGCCCAGCAGGCTGCCCAGGTAGTCGTACGGCCCGGCGGCATCCAGGAAATCCGATGCCACATGGCAGGCGTTGAGCTTCACCCCCAGCTCATCGGCCAGGATGGCGTAAATCTGGTTCCAGGTAACGGATTCATCGCTGGTGATGTGATACGCCTCGCCAATGGCGTGAACGTTGCCCATCAGGCCGATGAACCCCCTGGCAAAGTCCGTGTTGTGGGTGATGGTCCACAGGGAGGTGCCGTCCCCCTGGATGATCACCGGCTTGCCATCCATCATGCGCTTAAGCACCTGCCAGGAGCCCTTGTCCCCATGGACGCCCACGGGCACGTTCCGCTGGTCATAGGTATGGCTGGGGCGGATGATGGTGACGGGGAAGCCCTTTTCCCGGTACTGGCGCAGAAGGTATTCCTCGCAGGCAATCTTGTTGCGGGAGTATTCCCAGTACGGATTCGCCAGAGGCGTACTTTCGGTAATGCGGTAATCCCCCAAAGGCTTCTGGTAGGCAGAAGCGGAGGAAATGAACATGAACTGCTTCGTCCGTCCGGCAAAGAGGCGGTAATCCCGCTCCAGCTGGCTGGGAACAAAGGCGATAAAATCGCACACGCAGTCGAAGGTCATGCCTTCCAGGGCGGCTGCTGCCTGGTTTTCGTTGTTGATGTCCGCGGTAATGGTCTTCACCCCGGCAGGCAGTTCATCTGTGCGGGTACCCCGGTTCAGCAGGTACAGTTCCCACTCCGGGTTCTGGGCCAGCTGCCTTGTAATCGCCATGCTGATGGTGCCGGTGCCGCCAATGAACAGTGCTCTCATAATACTCCTCCTTTATCGTCCCAGCAGCTGGCGCACAGCCAGTACCAGGAACATATAGTTTGATGATCCGCCGCCCAGCACATACTCCGTCTGCTGCCACAGGAAGGGCCACTCCAGCAGCTCGGGGAAGTCAGGGCGGATCAGCGCCGTGCCGGACACCACGCCGCCGGGAATGCAGGAGAAATCCGCCCGGTTCATGCCATAGGCCATGGCAACGGATTTTGCGCCCACGCCGGAAGCGAAGGAAGCCGTGTTGCTGCCCGGGTGACAGCCCAGAATGAAGTTCAGGGCGCTGAAGAGCATTTCTCCCCCAAACATGTCCGGGAAGGCCCTGTGCAGGAAGTAATACTCAAACCCGCGGCGCTGCACATCCCAGCCAGCGCCCCAGATGTGGGGCCTGTAGGGTATGCCGTAGGGCGTTTCGGCGCTTTGCTTTTCCAGGGCTGCCTTGACCTCCGCCATGGCCTGGCGCACACCGGCAGTGAAATCAGCATCGCCCACGGCATCCACGCAGCGGGCGGCAATCCACCCCAGAGGATGCATGTGCCGGAGGAGGAAGTCCTTCTCCGCCAGCAGATGAGCGCGATAGCTCTCCTCCCCGGTGGTCAGCAGCAGCTCCGCCGCCGCGTGAATCTTCGCCATGCGGGTGCGGTCGTCCTCCACCCGGGTTTGCTGCCAAAGGGTGCAGGCCGCCTGCAGGGCCTCCGCCGCCAGGCCGGGATTGAAGTCCTTCAGCGCCCGTGCAATGCCTGCCAGCTGGGCCGCGGTGGAAAGCTCCCTGGGGGGATTGTCCTCGGTAAACACCCAGCGGTCGTCATCGGAAAGGGCGTTGTCTGTCATGTTGGAGGCATCCCCCAGCAGCACATACTGGCGCAAATCCTTGCAGATGATCCCCCGGTACAGCCTGCCCAGGGCCTTCCAGCCAGCCAGCACCGCCAGGGCGCCGTGCTCAATCTGCTGCAGAATGTCGTTCTTGCCGTCCGGCTGGTGGATCTCCACCACCTGCCGGGTCTGGTCGATGGTGGTGGCATCGTATTCCACGCCGAAGCACTCATACGCCAGCGCCAGAATGTAGGCTTCCCCGGCCTGGGACTCCACCCGCAGGTCAAAGTCCCCTGCATCGTGCCAGCCGCCTACGTTCAGCCCGGGCACATGCTCCCCGCCGGCATACCTGGTCAGCGTGGAAGGCCCCTGGGCATAGCCGTCAAAGTGATCCCAGTTCACCGGGGCCATGCGGGCATCGTCATGGTGGCACAGGCCGTGCCATACGCGATACTTTTCCGCCACGCGCATATGGCACATCTGCACCGGCAGGAAATATTCCAGCACCGGCTGCCACACGCCCCGGTCATACACATCCTCATCCATGCGGAAAATGGCGGACTGGCTTCCGCCGTAGCACACCTGGTACAGGCCCGGCGTGCGCACATGGGAAAAATCAAAATGCAGATACCGATACCGCAAAAAGCTGCCCCACACCACCGGCTGGGCGCTGTACACTTTTTCCGGGCCGCTTTCGCCAATGCGGTACAGGGTGGCCTGGCCCGCCCCGGTTTCCCGGCTGTCGGTTTCAATCACCGCCACCTTGGGCTGTGCCGGGGCGTATCCCACCTGGGACACCTGCACCACAGGCTTGTAGCGCCAGCCTTCCACCGCACTGGGGGTGATGAGCCACTCCACGGCCTTCTCCGTGCGCCCGGCAGGGATCTCCGTGCTGAGGACGAACCAGCCGTTGTTGTGGTTCATCCGCCCGTCGTAGAGTTTCAGCTCCCCGTGCAGGCTTTCGATGGTCATGCGGCGCAGGGGTTCCTCGGGCCGGAGGGTGAACCTGCGGCCCACCGCATAGGGCGCGGCGATGATGTCATCCGCCCGCAGCGGGTTGTAGTCCTTGCCCTCGCCTGCCAGCTCCGCCCGGTGACCGTGGCTGCCAGGCAAGGGCGCCATGTCCGTGCGGCTGTAGTTGGAAGGAACGCTGAGCGCCGGGCCATTGGGCTGCACGGGAAAAATGCCCTGGTGACCGTCCATCAGCCAGGGTTTGCCGAAAAGCTCGCCCGGGAAAAGCTCCAGGTTAAAACACACCTTGCCCAGGAAACTCTCCGGCACAGGTTGTTCCAGGTTCACCGTCACCCGCAGGCTGTCGCCCTCGCCGCGAAGGACAACGGCGTAGTCCAGCACTACATCCGGGTACAGCATAGGATTGAAGCTCCGCAGGTGCCTGTCCATGTCCGGGTAGTGCAAATGGGTGGTGATGGTGTTCTCTGCCGCATTCACCAGGCGCTGGCCCGGCCTGGGCAGCGGCTGCCACTGGCCCGGGGTCTGCTCCAGGCGCACATCCCCATTGGTGGCCATGCGCTGGCCGTGCATAATGATGCTCACACCGCTCTGGTGGCCCTCGGGATAAATGTCGTTGAAGGCCATCACATCCACGCCGCCGTTCTGGAAATACCCGGTCTTCTCATTCAGTATAAAGCTCATATGAACCCTCGCAGTTTTGTTGCTTTTGGAGATTTTAGCATAGGGCACGGGAAAATACAAGTTGCATTTTTGCACAAAAGATGCTAAGCTCTCATGGAATAAATGTGGTGCATTTTTGTCTTGCGTCCCCGGGCTTTTTCTACTATAATAGATACATATGAACCCACGCAGGAGAAAGGGTGTCCGCGTTGAACATCATGCACAT